>JBCDFA010000152.1:0-16746 GCA_039178835.1 Chloroflexota bacterium | reverse complement strand
GCACAGCCACTGTGGATGCCGCCGAAGTGATAGACTTTGCCCAGTGCCCAGCGAATTGAGAGCGGCCAACTCGTTGGGGCGCTGGTCGCAATCCAAAATAGAAGATTGATGACATACTGTTGTCGAATAAGAATGGCAACGGCGATATTGCCTACAACGAGATTCGCGAGTGCGCCCAGTGCGATACTGTCGCCAGACCACCATTCGCCACTGGTGAGTCCAAAGCCAAGGAAGGCAAAGTTGACTAGGGCTACCAGTACGGCCAGACGGCGATACTGTGACATCGTATGGTGTCTGAGCTTGCGTTGTAGATAGCGCTGTTCGCGTGGGAGATCATCGCTTTCATACTGCTCCAGTACGGGCTTTTGTGAAATGGTTCGTTCAGCTGGTAGTTTGGTATTTCCATAAATCGTCGTCATAATCTGCCTCCTCTTTCTTTATACGCCCACCAGGGACTGTGCTGTTTCTTCATGTTCTTCGGCCATACGCATGAGTTCGCGCTTGTCTACTTTGCCACGACTGGTCATCGGAAACTCGTTCATCGCAATCACAAATTTGGGCATGCAATAGTACGGTAGTTTTGCAGCAACCTGTTGTTTGGCAACTTCGATATCAACGGTCTGGGGAAGTACAAATGCCACAAGGTTGCGGTTGTCGAACTTTAGGGTGACAGCCTGTTTGCAGGAGAGTGCTGATTCGAGTGCTCCAGATACCGAGTCCAACTCGACCCGGAAGCCGCGAATCTTGACCTGATCATCGGTGCGGCCAAAGTGCTCTAACTCACCGTCGGGAGTCCAGCGCCCGAGGTCTCTGGTGCGGAACATTATGTGACCATTGCCAAGGAAGGGATCGGGAGCATAGCGCTCTTTGGTGAGTGAGTCATTGCCAATGTATCCCGCAGACACACAATCACCACCGGCCCACATTTCGCCAACCTCACCAATCGGACAGGGCTTCATATTTTCGTCAAGAATGTACACGGTGTTATTGGGGGTTGGTTTGCCAATCGTGAGGTTCTCTGCTGCGGGATGATGCCGCTGCATGGTGTTGACGATGGTTGTTTCGGTCGGGCCACACGAATTGTAGAAGGTGCAGAACGATGCCCACTTGTCGGCAAGCGGTCTTGGACAAGGTTCACCAGCTACAGCCACTATTTTGACATTGTGACATTGCTCCGCATCAAATGTCCCCAGGATGGATGGCGTTGCAATAACGACATCGGCCTGTTGTACCGCTTGCATAAAGTCTTTCCCACGAATGACGAGTGTCGCACCATGTGCCAGGCAGCCCAGAATTTCCCATGCAGCCATATCAAAAGCGATACTCAGAATCTGAGCCACTTTGAGACCGGGACGCATCCCCAGACTGCCCGGTTCAGTAAGCAGAATGTTACAGACATTGTTGTGCGTGACCTTTACCCCATTAGGATTACCAGTTGTTCCCGAGGTAAAGAGAATAAAGCAGGTGTCGTCACGATCAATCTGGGGGTGTGGCAGAAGTGGCATTGTATACTCAGCATTGTCGTGAAACGGCTGCTGCACAACCTCATCGATAGCGATGCAGACATGACCTTCTGGTACCGGAACAAGATGCTGAAACTCAGCAAGAGTCAGAATAACCCTGGTCGAAGCGGCATTGATAACATGTTTTAACTGTGTTTCTGGCGCAACGCCAATGTGTTGGGGCACATATGCAGCGCCAAGCTTGAGTGTCGCCATAATCCCGACAAGCATAGGAATAGAGCGTTGTACGAAAAGAGCAACGTTGTCGCCATTTGAAACACCGTGATGTGCGAGCAATGTTGCGAGCCGGTTTGCCTGACGATCAAGTGCACCATAAGTGATCGTGTCGTCGAGGTGCTGGGCAGCTATCGTCTGTGGATTGGCAAGAACTTGCGTCTCAAAGGCGTGATGGATAGCGGTATAGGGTAGGGTGGTGATCGCGCCATGACCAAAACGCTCGAAGAGTAATCGATCCGCTGGCGAGAGATCGCGCAGGGCATCTTCTGCGAAAGTATAGGAACGACGTGTATGGTTGGGGCGAAATAACGTCAGATCGGGATAGTTTGCTTGATATTTTGGTTTGACAGTGTGTCGTCCTTCTATAGCTTCTTTGGCCCGTTGAGTATGATAATTGGGTATATATGACACTTTCTTGCTCCTTTGTTAAATGAAATGTATATTTGCTGCTTGTTTGCTCTATTCGGAGAATTAGAGGTCTCCCGATACGCATTTATATAACATTCGAATGTTCTGTATAACGTACGTTCTATATGTTACAATTATCTTTCATAGCTCTTACGGAAATATCTCGCTTTTTATATACATATTTGATATAAAAGTTTCTGAGTTTTTTTGTTGTATAAGTGTGTAGGTGTGAATTTTTATTCACATGTTGCTCTATTTACTACAGCTTGTGTACTCCAGTCGTATCCCTGTTGATGTTTTGCGTCTCAATCTGTATGAATTGGTATTATGTTTACATTTGTTATTCGCTCAAAACAACGCACACCATATATGTTAATCTGTGATCTATGTAAGCATACTAATGACTTATATTCCTCGTTGACATATGTTATGGAACAACATGTGTTTATTGGAAGATAGCATAACGAATGACGATCAACAGATCATCAACACAGGATCAATGAACATGGGTTGGCGGTACACTATTTGCAAGAAAATGAGACATCACATACGTTGTCCCAAAGTGCAACTTGTGTGGTACGATAGGCGTCTAACAAGCAGACGAATTTACACTACATCCGGGGAGATATGACCATGGCCAGGCTGTACGCTGATGAAGTATTTGCACCACTTGACCGTGATCATCATGTAGAGCGGGTTGCAGGAGGCAACGAAACTGAGGTTTATCGCACCGATGACCAAGCATACGTCATTAAATTAAAGAGCGATTTAGGCGGTACAGTGACTGAGTCAGTTGACCTTGCGCGGGAAATGCGGGTTGCGGCTGAACGCTTCGCTGAGTGCCTTGGCTCAAACCACAGTATCCCAAGCTACTATCTGATATCACGCGATAGTGAAGGGCACGTGCAGGTATTAGTTCTGCAACCATTTTTGGCGCATGCCCACCAACTCTATGATATTGATTACACCACATTCTCTAAAGCCGAACGTGTGCGTGTAGCTACCCAACTACGCGATATTATTAGGCGCTCGTTGGTTTTTTATCGTAGTACGGGGAGCATGCCAGATCTGTATGGCCGTACCAGTACTAGCAAAGCTGAGCGTGCCCGACTCAACAAACCATATATGCTTCCATGGCGATTGTGGAGTTTTCTCGTGCAGCGAAATCTGCTGCGCTCACACAATCTGATGCTGACCGATGCGCCTGAACGACGTATCATTCTCGTAGATTATGACGTTGTCCGTCGCAGCAAACTGTACAAGCGTGTGTACTACATGGTACGCTGGTTCCTTTTCTGGCGTGACCACACACTGGTTGAACTGATGCGACGCAGTGGTTTTGTTCCACAACGACAGAAACCTTCTAAAAAGCAATAAGGATCATACGTGTCAGAAACTATGCGACATTCGTACTATCAAACCACTACGTTTGAAATGACACTGGCTGGTGAAGCGACTCGTTTTATTTCCAAACCGGGTCTGCCAAACTGGGATCAGATTTCACCAGCGATGCACTTATTGGCTCGCCATGTCGTCCTCCCATCTAATGCCAAGGTATTACTGTTAGGATGCAATCATGGGGCGCTGGGTGTGGTGCTGGCCCGCCAGGTGCCGCAGGGCGTGGTATGGTTGAGTGATATGAATGGCATCGCGTTAACGATGGCCGAACAAACCCTCCGTGCGAACGGCATCCGCAATGCGCGGGTCCCTGCCGATATCAGTGTGTTGCCTGAGCAAACTGCGGCATTCGATGTGGTGGTTATTGAGCTGCCCAAAGGGCGTAAACTAGCTCGTCGATGGTTGGTTGAGGCATTCACAGCACTACGACCAGGCGGAATGTTGTATCTGGCCGGGCCAGGAGATGAAGGCATTCAGCCAGTGACCAATGATATGGAAGCATTGTTTGGCAATGCTGTCAGGATCGGTTTCAAACAACGGAATCGTATCGCCTCTGCCACCAAGCCAGCCGATAACGAGTCTTTGCCGGATTGGGCAACAGAACCGGGTGTTGCGCCGGGAACCTGGCACGAGTTTACCGCTCAGATCGAGAATGCCACGTTTCGATTGAGCAGTCTACCAGGGACATTCGCCTATGATAAAGTTGATGAAGGCACCCAGTTGCTCCTCAAGCATCTGAGCGTTCCCCAACACGCGCGTGTGCTCGATGTTGGATGTGGCTACGGGCTTATTGGCTTGGTTGCAGAACGTCGTGGCGCCATGCAGGTTGATATGGTCGATGTCAATACGCTCGCCATTGCCGCTGCCCGCGAGAATATTCGTCGCAATGGGTGTACCAACTCCCGTGCATTAGTAAGCGATGGGCTGCACATGGTTCATGAGCAGTACGATCTAGTGGTGTCGAATCCGCCCTTTCACGTGGGGAAGTCAATCGACTATGATATTGCTCATGCGTTGATCGCCGATGCGCGGCGTGTGTTGGTACCAGATGGTACATTACTCATTGTGGCAAACGTCTTTATTCGGTATGAAGAATTAATGCGCTCAACATTCAAAAAAGTCGATTGTGTCGCGGAAAATGGCCAGTATCGTGTGTTGATGGCCCGTTGACAAGCGCGGATCGGGCTGGTATACTCTGGCCAAATAAGATGTCGACAACAACAATGAACAGGAAGAGTACATATCCACGCGTTGCCCAGAGAGCTGGTGGTATGCTGCGAAACCAGCGCAAAGGCAGATATGGAATGGGCCTGGAAGTTGCGGAGCGAACAGCAATCATGGTGATTGATCAGTAGTAGCCGTCGGAGACGCCACCGTTATCTGGGCGCAAGGTATCAGATGCCTTCGAGCAGTACGTACCTGTTGAGTGCGTTGCGTGCGTAAGCACCAACGAAAAAGGGTGGCACCGCGAGAGCTTTTTACCCCTCTCGTCCCTCTATTGGGACGGAGGGTTTTTTGTTGCTTGTTGTATGTGGTGGTAGGACGCCACCGAATTTGTCTGGAGGTGTGTTATGGAACCAATTAAGTATGTACTCGATGAAAACCGTATGCCAACTGCCTGGTACAACATCCAGGCCGATCTGCTAACACCGCTGCCCGCAACGTTACACCCAGGTACTGGACAACCAATTGGTCCCGATGATCTCGCACCGTTGTTCCCGATGGCGTTGATCATGCAAGAGGTGTCCCAAGAACGCATGATTGATATTCCTGAGGAAGTCCAGACAATTTATCGGCAGTGGCGTCCTACACCATTGTTTCGTGCACGGCGTCTAGAGCAAGTGCTCGATACCCCTGCGAAAATCTATTACAAATACGAGGGTGTCAGTCCGGCAGGTTCACACAAACCAAACACAGCGGTTCCGCAGGCATATTACAACAAACAGGAAGGCGTCAAGCGCTTGTCCACCGAGACCGGTGCTGGCCAGTGGGGTTCGTCACTGGCAATGGCCTGTGCGCTTTTTGACATACAGTGCGATGTGTATATGGTGCGGGTCAGCTACGACCAAAAGCCCTATCGCCGTGCGTTGATCGAGACGTATGGCGCACGGGTCGTGGCCAGCCCCAGTGAGGAAACCAATGCAGGGCGGGCGATTCTGGCCGAGGACCCCGACTCACGTGGCAGTCTGGGCATCGCGATCAGTGAAGCGGTGGAGATAGCTGCCCAAGACTCGGATACCCGCTATGCGTTGGGGAGTGTCCTCAATCATGTGTTGCTCCACCAGACCATCATTGGTCAGGAGACGATGGCGCAACTTGAAATGGCTGGTGATTTTCCCGATGTTATTGTTGGGTGCACTGGTGGCGGCTCGAATTTTGCCGGAATTGCCTTCCCCTTCATTGGCGCCAAGATGCGTGGTGAGCAGGATGTGCGTGTGCTCGCTGTGGAACCTGCCGCCTGCCCTAGCCTGACCCGTGGCAAATACGCCTACGACTTTGGCGATACGGCCCATCTCACGCCGCTCGTGAAGATGCATACCCTGGGCAACACGTTTGTCCCGCCCGGTTTTCACTCTGGGGGTCTGCGCTATCATGGCATGGCCCCGCTGGTCAGCCATTTGCTGGAGATTGGACAGATCGAGGCAGCCTCAGTGCAACAGCTTGATGCGTTTGGTGCAGGCGTGGAGTTTGCCCGTGCGGAAGGTATTTTGCCTGCGCCGGAAGCCAACCACGCGGTAGCTGGTGCGATCAATGAGGCGTTGCGCTGCAAAGAGGAAGGAGTGAGCCGCACGATCCTATTCAATCTGTGTGGTCACGGCCATTTTGATATGCAAGCCTACACTGACTATTTTGCCGGAAAACTTCAAAACTATGAGTACCCGGCAGAAGAAATTGCGATGGCACTGGCTGGATTACCAGGTGTTGAATAGTAAAGATGATAACAGAACACTTGATTAGAAAGTGAGGAGTGGTTGTGTTAATTGGAATGATGAATAACCCACGCAAAGATGTGGTGGAAGAGGCATACTGGGCAGCAGAGCATGGTTTTGATTTTCTCGATCTGACCATTGAGGGACCTGCTGCAGACCTTGCTCAGATCGATGTTGTGGCGTTGAAACAGGTGCTTGATGAGGCGAACATGCAGGTGACCGGTCATACAGCGTGGTTTCTGCCCTTTGCCTCGCCGGTTGAGCGGGTGCGGCGGGCAGCAGTGGAGGAGGTTGCTGCAGCCTTGCCCACCTTTGCAGAGCTGGATGTAAAGTTTGTGAATGTGCATATCGTGAGGGGTGTAAGCTCATTCGGGTATGCCAGTATGCTACAGCTCAATGGCAAGAGCTTTGCCGAATTGGCGGAACTGGCGGAACCATATGGCATTCGCATCATGGTTGAGCACCCACCCGAGCCAGACCTGCATACTGATGATATTCGCAAGATCCTCAATGCTGATGCGCGGCTGGGCTTTCATCTTGATGTAGGCCACGCACATATTGGCAGGGATAGCCTGGAAGCCTTGCTGAAGGCTTTCAAGCAACGCCTGTGTCATGTGCATGTGTCCGACAATCGTGGGCGAAGTGATGATCACATGCCACTTGGTGCAGGAAACATTGATTGGCCAAGGACGATTCATTTACTTAAAAAAAGTGGCTATGATGGCATGATTACGCTTGAGGTTTTTGCCGAGGACCGGGATTTGCTGCTCCACAGTGCCGCAAAATTTCGTGAGTGGTGGGATGCCAGTTAGTGTGTAAAGTAATAGAAGTTGACATAAAATGACTACGAGGAGACCTATCAATGAGTAAAAAACTACGGATTCTGACGGGAGATCGTCCGACAGGAAAGCTTCATCTGGGCAATTTTGTTGGCACTCTTGCCAATCGTGTGAAGTTGCAGGACGAGTACGATTGCTTCTTTCTGGTGGCTGATCTGCATATGCTCACAACTCGTACCGAACTGGAACGACTGCAACAAACGGGTGAGAGTATTCGTGAGGTTGTGTTGGATAATCTGAGCGTCGGGATCAATCCAGAGCGCTCGACGTATATGTTACAGTCGTTAGTGCCCGCTATTCCCGAAATCCAACTCATCTTTTCCATGCTGGTGACGGTGCCAAGGCTTCAGCGGGTACCGACACTGAAGGAAGTGATGCAGGACTTGGAGATTGAGCAGCCTTCGGTCGGTCTGTTGAGTTATCCGGTCTTGCAGGCGGCGGATATTCTCTGTGTGCGGGCCAATCTGGTGCCGGTTGGGAAAGACCAGGCATCGCATCTGGAGGTCACGCGTGAGGTAGCGCGGCGCTTCAACCATCTCTACGGGGAAGTGTTGCCAGAGCCAGATACATTGATCGGAGAGGTGCCTACATTGGTCGGGACGGATGGTCAAGCGAAGATGAGTAAGAGCCTCGATAATGCCATTTATCTTTCGGATGATGCCAAGACGGTCGAGCAAAAAGTACGGGGAATGTACACTGATCCAAACCGTGTACGAGCCGATATTCCCGGTCGGGTAGAGGGAAATCCCGTTTTTATTTATCACGATGCCTTTAACCCAAATGTAGAGGAAGTAAACGATCTCAAGGAGCGTTATCGTCAGGGTAAGGTTGGCGATGTTGAAGTCAAGAAAAAGCTGGCAGCGGCGATTAATGCGTTCCTCGACCCTATTCGTGAACGGCGGGCTATGTTCGAGCGTAACCCACGGGTGGTTGAGGAGATCTTGCTTGCAGGCAGTGAACGCGGACAGCAGGAAGCAGCCGAAACGTTACGGATGATGAAAGACGCGATGGGGTTACGGTTTATCTCGTAACAATGATGCATCAATTGTAATCAAACACACAACGCTATTTTGTGTTACGCAAGGAAGCATATTATGCATATCAAACCATCACTTGATGAAGTTCGCACACTACGCGATCAGGGCAATCTGTGTCCGATCTACGCGGAGATTCTGGCCGATCTGGAGACGCCTGTTTCGGTCTTTCTTAAGGTTGCCCGTGGATCGCACAGTTTTCTGCTTGAGTCGGTTGAGGGTGGGAAACATGTCGCACGTTATTCGTTTATCGGTACCGAACCCTACATGACGTTGCGGTTTGTGGATGGAGTTGCTCATGCCTTTCAGGGCGGCTATAAACAAACCTTGTCATACACCGATCCGCTGGTCGTCCTGGAGTCTTATTTGCGTGATTATCGCCCGGTACGCCTGCCCGATCTCCCCATCTTTGTTGGTGGAGCGGTGGGCTATCAAAGCTACGAGACGGTTGGGTGCTTCGAGCGTTTGCCCCAACCTGAAGCGCAAGGGTACGACATGCCCACAGGGATCTGGCAGTTTGTTGATACGCTCATTGCGTTTGACCACTTGAAGCACAAGATGAAGATTATCAGTCATGTGCATCTCGATGTTGATGATCTCGAAGCGGAATATACCCGTGCCGTGCATCAGATCGATGAACTGGTCGCCCGTTTGTCTACTGGTATCGACGATCAGAAACTCGGTGTTAGACGAGGCGCAATTGACACACAGGCGCCGTTTTCACCTGAGCAACAACCAAGCTCGAACATGACTCAGGCCCAGTACGAAGAGAATGTGCTCAAGGCGAAAGAGTATATTATGGCAGGCGACATTTTCCAGGTTGTTCCATCACAGCGCTTTAGCCGACCGGTGTCGGTTGACTCGTTTGCGATTTATCGTGCGCTACGGACGATAAATCCATCACCCTATATGTTTTATCTGCGGATGCCCGAGGGCGATCTGGTCGGCGCATCGCCAGAGTTGTTGGTGCGTGTTGATGAAGGCTCAATCTTGACGCATCCTATTGCTGGAACACGCCCACGTGGTCAGACAAATGAAGAGGATGCAGCATTGGCTGCCGAGCTTCTGGCAGATGAGAAGGAACGTGCCGAGCATCTGATGCTCGTTGATCTGGGGCGCAATGACATTGGGCGTGTCTCCCAGCCTGGTACGGTGCGTGTGCCTGAATTTATGTTTGTGGAGCATTTCAGTCATGTGATGCATCTGGTCAGTCATGTCTCAGGGCAGTTGCGAGATGACATGAGCGCGCTTGATGCGCTGCGGGCTTGTTTTCCGGCAGGGACGGTGAGCGGCGCACCCAAGATCCGTGCAATGGAAATTATTGCCGAGCTTGAGCAGGAACAACGTGGTATCTACGCTGGGGCAGTCGGGCATGTTGGCTTCAACGGGGACCTGGACACGTGTATCGCGCTACGGACCATGGTTGTTAAAGATGGTGTTGCCTATATTCAGGCGGGTGGTGGTGTCGTCGCTGATAGTGATCCGACAGCAGAATACCATGAGAGTTATAACAAGGCGGCTGCTCTCCTGCGAGCGATTGATGAAGCGGAACAACTGGCTCAACGTGGTAAGGCCAATAGTCAGGTGGAGGTGCATCATGATTCTGCTCCTTGATAACTATGACTCGTTCACGTACAACCTGTACCAGTACTTGAGTGAGCTTGGGGCTGAGATGGTGGTCAAACGTAACGATGAAGTTTCGGTCGCTGATGTGGCTGCGCTTAATCCGAGTAAAATCGTGGTTTCTCCTGGGCCGTGTACCCCCAAAGAGGCTGGTATTAGCGTTGATCTGATCGGTGAGCTAGGGGGCCGCTTGCCGATCTTGGGGGTGTGTCTTGGTCACCAGTCGATTGGTGCGGCATATGGTGGCACTGTTGAGCGTGCAGAGCACGTTATGCATGGCAAGCTCTCCGATATTCACCATACTGGGGCGGGCGTGTTCGCCGATTTGCCGTCGCCCTTCACCGCGACGCGCTACCACTCGTTGATTGTACGGCGTGATGATCTGCCCGATTGTCTGGAGGTGACGGCGTGGACGGATGATGGCATCATTATGGGGTTGCGCCATCGTGATCTGCCTGTCGAGGGTGTCCAGTTTCATCCCGAATCGATCATGACCGAGGTTGGTAAGTCGTTATTGCGTAATTTTCTCGCCGCTCGTTATTAACATCTAACACATCATGGAGAGCGCTGATTATGGCTATTCGCGATGATATTATTCAGCTGACGCGGGGCACTGATCTTTCACATAGTCAGGCTGTTGCCGCGATGGAAGAGATTATGACTGGTTCGGCGACACCGGCCCAGGTTGCAGCTTTTCTTACGGCGTTGCACCTCAAGGGTGAGACTGATTCCGAAATTGCAGGTATGGCCCAGGTCATGCGGGAGAAGGCTACTCCTGTATCGTATGAGGGGCCAGTGCTTGATACATGTGGTACGGGAGGCGATGCTTCGGGAACATTCAATATCTCGACGGCGGCTGCATTCGTTGCAGCGGGGGCCGGGGCCACAGTGGCCAAACATGGCAATCGAGCGATGTCGAGTGCCTGTGGTTCGGCGGATGTGCTGGAAGGTCTGGGCGTGAACATCGAGTTAGATGCTGATGGTATAGCGCGTTGTCTGCGGGAGGCTCATATTGGTTTTATGTTTGCACCAAAGTTTCATCCAGCCATGCGCTTTGCGGGGCCAGTGCGTCGCGAGATAGGTATTCGTACCGTGTTTAATGTGCTTGGCCCGCTGACTAATCCAGCGCGTGCGCGCCACCAGGTGTTGGGCGTTGCGAATGCCCAGTTGGCTGAGAAACTGGCCCGTGCGCTGGCCCAACTCGACACGGCTCATGCCCTGGTGGTGCATGGTGACGGTGGGTTGGACGAAATGGCGTTGAGTGGCCCCAATATGGTGTTCGATGTGCGTGATGGTCGTGTGTCGCGCATGAGCGATATTCGTGCTGAGCATCTGGGCCTGACCACTGCACCCAAGGATGCGGTGCTCGGTGGCACCGTGGCCGAAAACGTGGCGATTGTGCAGGCGATCCTCGATGGCCGCGAGATGGGGCCCAAGCGCGACATTGTGTTGCTCAACAGCGCGGCGGCGCTTGTGGCGGCTGACCACGCGAGTGATCTTCAGGAGGGTCTTGAACTGGCACGGTCGAGTCTTGACGAAGGCAAAGCGCGTGCACAGATGGAGCAGATGATTACGTCGAGCAATGGCACGTAGTCGGTTGGTGCATAATCAGGGCTTGTTTGATGCCAGAGATATCGAGAGAATCCCTGGCATCCATTTTGTTGGTATGGGGATTTTGATTGCGAACTCTCTTTCTCGGTGATACCATGTTTTGTGTACATAATGATCAAATAAGGGGTGCTTTATGCAAATGACGGAAGACGATATTGGTATCTACCTCGATCAACTATTGAAGAATAATCAGATTAAACTTGAGATTACGGGAGGAACCAGAACGTGGCGACTCCTGCCAAGCCCTCGTCATCAGAAACTCATCGACCGTGTACGTGCGACGATTGAGCCAATACCTGATAGCGATAGATCTTATGGTTGTGGGTATTACCATCTGGCGGATGTGCAATTAAAATTTCCCGATGGATCGTTCAAACGGCCAGACATTGCGATCTTCTGCACAGAGCCACCAGATATCGATGAGTCGTGGGAACAGGTTCCCGAAGCAGTGATAGAGGTTATCAGCCCCAATTACGAAGAAAAAGATCTGAGCATTAATCCACCCTGGTATCTTGCTCAGGGTGTGCGTGATGTGCTCATTGTCGATCCGCGAACAGAACAGATTACTCACTGGCGACACGCCACTGCTGTGATTACCCATACGATGCCCTATGATGTTGATCTGTTGTGTGGCTGTCGGGTCACGATATGATGTTATGAGGCTGCTTGCTTGCTTCGTGTTGCCATAGCGCTTATGTATCTCACATCATAGATAATACTCTCTATCGAATCCTCTCTCGATGCACCTGCCATGCTTTCACCAAACAAAAGATCGTGTATTATGGCGATGTTATAGATTACACTTTTGGTGATGTTTGCCATGTTTGCATCGCGCTTCCGGTGGGCTACTCATATTCGATTCGTGCATCCTGTTGCGCTTGTGTGGCTGGTGAGTGCCAGTGCACTTGGCGCTACCCTCTACTTGCGAGTCTATGCCAACCCGATGTGGAGTGTCGCTGCCTGGCTCGTGGCGATGATGGCTTTTGTGGTTAGCTGCTGGCTGCTGGACCGCCGGAGCATCCTTCAATCACTTCATCTCAATTGGACGCTCATCGATACCATCACATTAATCGGTGTGGTACTGCTGGGAATGGCGCTACGGGTGGTGCAGCTTGAGCAGGCCCCACTGACAATACTCGGCGATGAGGGTGCGATGGGGACCGAAGCGTTGCGTGTGTTACGGGGTGAGCGAACTGATCCATTTGCGACTGGCTGGCTGTCGCATCCCTCGCTCTGGTTCTTTGTGCAGGCCGGGAGTTTGCGGCTCTTTGGCGATGATTTGTTTGGTTTGCGGATGCTTTCGGCCATTATTGGAACGGCTTCGATTGGCACGACGTTTGTGATGGCGCGGCTATTGTATGGCTGGCGTGTGGCGGCGATGGTGGCGTTGTTGTTGGCCACCTATCATTTTCACATTCACTTTAGCCGGGTGGGACTCAACAATATTGGGGACCCGTTCTTTGGTACACTCCTGATACTGTTACTGGCCATTGGCTGGCGTACACAGAGCCGTGTTGCTTTTGGTTTGGCCGGGATAACGTTTGGGTTGGCACAGTATTTTTATCATGGAACACGCCTGTTCATTGTTATTGTGGTTCTGCTTGGAATCATCGGGTTGGTCAGATTGGCCACGAGTGAGAGACACACGGTTGGGATGGCGGTTGTCGGTGGGCTGCTGGTGGTTGTCGGGGCCTGTGTGGTGGTTGCTCCTCTGATCCAGACGTATATTCAAAGGCCTGATACTGCGGTATCACGCTTTGTTCAGGAGGGTGTGACGCTCGGCTGGCTACAGGAACGCTCACTGGCAACTGATCAATCCATTTCTGCTATCGTTCTTGATCAGGTGCAGCGTGGTGTGTTAGCGTTTCATAGTTTTGCGGATGCCTATGGCTTTTACGATGAGCGACGGCCATTATTGTGGGGGATGGGTGCGGCGCTGATGCCCATTGGATTCCTGCTGGCGTGCTTTCGCATGCGTAACTGGTCGTATCAAGTCTTGTTGATCTGGTTTGTGAGCGGCATCGTGCTTGGTGGCATTATCTGGATCATTACGCCGGGAAGTCCACGCTATGTCACACTGACACCAGTGGTTTGCATTTTCGTCGCGTTGGCGCTCGATGCGCTGATGCGCGAGTTGCCACGTGCGCTGCCGGTTTCGTCCGCCGTAGCACGTGCAGGCGTAGTAGTATCGTTGTGTTTGATGATGGTGGCCAGTCCGGCGAGCTACTTTTTACAGTTTCTGCCACGCGAACAGATCGGTGGAGAGATTACACATACTGGCAATGCGCTGGCACGTTATGTGCAAGAACAGCCTGTGGATGCGCGCGTGTGGGTTCTCGGGAGTTGGCAACTGGAATCGGGGAGTACACCGCTGATGACCTTCCTCACACCTGAGCACGATGTGGTATTTGTCAACGATCCGATTGAGGGACCTGAGTCGCTCTCGCCTTTTCTCGACCGTCCGACGGTGTATCTGGTGACCCCGGAACGACGTGCGGAACTCCAAATAATCGAACACGCATTTCCTGGTGGTGCAACAATCGAACTGGTGTGGCTGTCTAATCCAAAGACCCTAGTGTATGGGTACGAGTTGATGCAATTTCCATAATAAAGAGGTGAACTACGATGAGTTTACTTGGCAATATTATCTGGTTAATCTTTGGTGGCTTGATCGTCGGTCTTGGATACATTATTGGTGGCTTGCTCATTTGTCTCACTATCATTGGTATTCCCTTTGGTTTGCAAGCGATGAAACTTGGGCTGGCGACAATGGCACCATTTGGCAAAGAGATCGTTGAGAAACCAAATTCTGAGAGTCCACTACATCTGTTATTTAACATTATCTGGATTTTTCTGTTTGGCTGGGAAATTACTGTCGCACATCTACTCTCTGCTTTGATCCTGGCAATTACCATTGTTGGCTTGCCCTTTGCCAAGCAGCACCTCAAGCTGATGCCGTTGTCGCTGTTACCGTTCGGTCGTGATTTGCGTTGATTGTTTGTGGCATAGTGTGGAAACAATTCCTAGGGGCACGTAGTGCTCTTCTCGGCAATGGTCCAGGCATCATCGGGAAGCCATCCTAGGCGCCTATCAACCTCGATCTGGAACCAACCTTCTGTGTAATTTGATGATCGATATGTGCCGGGCGGAACTTGGTCAATTAGATCAGAACATTGGACAGGTTCCGCGAACAGCATTGCCAATGGATTATCTATCGTAATTGTGCAATCGATAGCAATGGGTGCAACAGGTGGAGATATTGGGGCCAATGTTGGTGTAAGGGCAACAATAGTTGAAACAGATGTCCCTACCTGCTGTATGGGTTCACTGGTTGTGGTTCGAATCGGTTCTGCCTCTAAACGGGAATTATGCATACATGTTACCGACTCAGCCTTGACTCAGCCATCTGGATCAGTTCGTACTTTGATCCAATCCCGTTGTTCAGAAATATCGAGCGGCACAAATGTCGTGTTTGGGGGTAGTGATGAAATGACAGCCGCTGCTGTATCAGATCCTTCTCGTACTTCCACCGGAGTATCGGTAAAAATGATACAACGTGTATCTGGTGGAATAGGTGGCACAGGCGACGGTTGGGAGGTTGTTGGTCGTGTGGGACGTGTTGTTGTTGGCCGTAGTAGGTCGGGTGCCGTTGGTACTAAAAAGACCGAGAGAGCGACTAAAGAGCCAATGCTTATTGTAAAAACAACGTAAGCATCACGCGCAGAATGGTACGTGTGACTGACCAGACTTTAATGCCGAATACACGATACACGCGTTCTTCCAGCACCACAGTGTGGCGAAACTGATCTTCAAGGGTATCAATCGCCTGATTGAGTGCAGAGATGTTTTCTTGCCCCTGAAAGAGGTGACGAATAGTATTCTGGTCGATCTGTTGTTGCAGGCGTGCAATCTGTTGTTGAATATCCTCGATTTCGGTCTGAACATGTGGTGGGCAATGTGTGCCAAATTCAGCCGCCTGCAGCTTGAGTTTCTGCAATCGCTTGGTTGATGCTACGATAAGCTCATTGAGATGTGTACGATCATCAGCGTTCATAATGCTCGTGTTATGTTGCGCACACTACAAAGCAGTTATGGCGAAACGTGTCACCTTACCGATTTATATTGCACCGCGTAGATGAGTATCGTCTGAAGGCCACCATCTTAGGAACACTCGCTGCAACTATACAGAGCTTGTGAGTACCATTGCGATACGTACTACTGCAGACCTCTTACGCGATTTTCCTACTATCACTCCTAAAACTACTTATGTGTTGATATACGGAAAGCGATGTAGTCCTGCCAAGGATCAACCCAAGGTGTGGTAGGTTAGATCGGAGTCTTGTTCAATAGAGGTAGGTAGCTTTTGGAGAGGCTGTTGTCATACCCAGGCACTCTGTGTAGCAACTTAGCTGCATTGGATGACATTTGGAATGACATAGTCATTAGTGGTATTGGTATTAAGGAGATCAAAGATGTGAGAAATTACCTGTTCCATTGTTTGGATTGGTTGTATCGTCACATTATCGTTGTTGGTATGTTGCTTCAACACATCAAGAAACGGATCAAGGCGTTGTTGTTCTGCACGAGGGCGTGGGGTGTGAATATCGTGTCGAAACCGATCTGCAGCAGCAAATAAGGTTTGTGCCTGATCGTAGTGACGACATACAACTTCGGTGACTGCGACCGCTTCGATGATCCAGATTACGCCTAATCTATCGTTCTGCGTTTGTCGTATCTGAAGACTCTCAGAGAAACATGCGCGAGCTTGCTCAAGATTATCCATCTCAATCTCAACATACCCTAATTCTTCCAGTGCTCCTGCGAGAAAAAGCGGTTCATTGAGTTCACGCCATATGTCCAGACACTGGTTCAGGAGCTTCTGGGCTTGTTGGTAGTCTTTGCGATCTCTCGCCACGCTCCCTAAACCTAACAATGCACTGGCACGGCCTTCCTGGCTTTCAAGATCTGTGCAGATTGATAGGCATTGTTCAAACATGGCTTGGGCTCGTTCATATTCTGCATTGTCGTGAAGGAGATGTCCGAGGTTAAAAAGACATTCTCCTGCCGCCCAGATGTCTTCCAGTCGTTTGAATAGATGGATGCTGTGTTCAAAATACTCAGTAGCTTGTCCATTGTTGCCAAGGAGGCGAGCTATACTGCCGAG
>JBCDFA010000151.1:0-16773 GCA_039178835.1 Chloroflexota bacterium | reverse complement strand
TCTTCCCGGTCACACAGGGCGCAATCTAATCCTAACGAACCGCACAGATCAAAACACCCCCAGAGCATATTTGTAGCTCTGGGGGAATCCGTTGATAGCGTATAATGAGCAACCTGCAACCACTAGAAAGATACTGCTGTCTCAACTGGTTGCAAGCATGTCTTTAATTATGCATAAGCCCAGTAAAAACTACCAGCACCGTACGGGTACTCAACCCGGCTGTCAACATGGTTAAACTGGCTGCCATTGTACGTAATAACACCGCTAAAGCCACAGGTCTGGGCCAGACTACGCACCTGTTCGATTGATACGCCACTAACGGTTATATCCCCTGCAATACCATAGGTATGCTGGCTGTTACTGGCACCACCAACATTACTATTATGATTGATACTGCGGAATCCAGAGGTAACACTAATCGGACGATCACCGGCCTTCTTGCGGAGTGCTTCAAGTTTGTACATCAACCGCCGAATATTGGCTTGGACAGTTGACGAACCGACATTTCCACCAGAGAAAGCACTGCCATCCTTGGAGTAGAACTCGCTCCACCCAAAATGGGCAGTAGAACCATCGGCGCTTTCCAGGCTATTCAGGACACTCTGGGTTTGCGACCCAACGACACCATTTTCAGCAATACCATAAGCATTCTGGAAACGTTGAACGGCTGCTGCTGTCCCTGGGCCAAAGACACCATCAACAGCAACAAATGTTTGTGAAGCGCTATCAGCAGCCCATCCCGCCACACGCACCTGCAATTCCGTAACATCAGCGCCACTATCACCCTGTTGAAGTGTACGAGACCAACCATAGGCCCCAGCAGTGTGAACGATCCCAAGGCTGGCACCACCAGCTACTGTTGCAAGACCTAACGACCGAACAAGGAAAGAACGTCGTGCATGTGAAAAGCGTGATCGAGGCATGATAACTCCCTTTCTGTAACATGCAGAAGCATAGATAAATAAATTCCTCTTTCGACAACCGCAACCTGGCTTCAAGTTAACGAAATTATACCACAATATTCATATAAGTTTATATTTTTGTTTAGCTATATTTCTTGACATGCAGTAAAATAACATCAGGATGCTATAAATGCGATAAAATACGCCGTGGACAACTAGGCACCTCTTGTAAAAAAGCATACATCGAGAGGTCGTAGATATAGATTGTATGGAGGTATTGTTGTGACCGAGACCAGCCGCCTACGCCAACAAGCATCTTTGTCTCTTGAACGATTAACACCACGACTCAAAGCTGTATTTGAGTCTCGGTCAGATACTGTGGAATGGCAGCGTTTTGAGGCTCGCCTTGCGCAGGAATGGGAGCGACTATTTACGCTCCTCATTCAAATCTATGGTCAGCACTACGATTTTTTTTATCATCTCGAACAATTGCTCATGGCTGCTGCCCAGAGTTGGTTAGAACGACCACAATGGCTCAAACAACGCGATATTGAACGGGAAGCAGACCCACGCTGGTTTCAATCGCAGCGCATGCTCGGTGGCGTTCTCTATGTTGATCTCTTTGATGAGACTCTGGCCAACCTCCAGAAGCGCATTCCGTATTTTTGTGAGATCGGTATCACGTATCTCCACTTGATGCCCTTGTTCGCAGCCCCTAATGGTGAAAGTGATGGTGGGTACGCGGTCAGCAGTTATCGGGAAGTTAATCCATCATTGGGAACAATGCAGGAGTTAGCGAGCCTTGCCAGAGCATTACACGAACACGGTATCAGCCTTGTGATCGATTTTGTATTCAATCACACATCTGATGAGCATCAGTGGGCACAACAAGCACGTGCAGGCAATAGTTACTATCAAGACTTTTATTATCTCTTTCCAGATCGCACCATGTCCGATGCCTATGAACGTACACTACGCGAGATCTTTCCGACCATTCGCCGTGGCAGCTTCACCTATCGAGCTGATATCGAACGCTGGGTCTGGACCACATTCAACAGCTTTCAGTGGGACCTGAACTATGGGAATCCCTCGGTCTTTCGTGCGATGGTAGAAGAGATGTTTTTTCTTGCCAACAATGGTGTAGAGATTCTGCGGTTGGATGCGGTCGCATTTATCTGGAAACGGATGGGCACAAGTAGTGAGAACCAGCCAGAAGCGCATAGCATTATTCAGGCTTTTAACGCCCTTGCACGGATTGCGGCTCCGTCGTTACTTTTCAAATCAGAAGCCATTGTTCACCCAGACGAGGTGGTAAAATATATCAGCCCAGAAGAATGCCAACTTTCATACAACCCTTTGTTAATGGCCCTGCTATGGGAAACTCTGGCGACTCGAGAGGTACGGTTATTGGCTCATTCGATGCGTAAACGCTTCCAGTTACCAGAGGGGTGTGCCTGGATAAATTACCTACGCTCACACGACGATATTGGCTGGACCTTTGACGATCAGGAGGCACACCAACTCGATATCAATGCTTTCGGGCATCGGCAGTTTCTCAATGCCTTCTACACGGGTCGCTTTGCCGGTTCATTTGCCTATGGTTTGCCCTTTCAGGAAAATCCTGATACCGGAGATGCTCGTATCAGTGGAACACTCGCATCATTGGCCGGGCTGGAGCAGGCAATACATACGGGGAATAGTGCCCAAATCGATTTAGCAATTCAACGTATTTTACTCCTCCACAGTATTATTCTGAGTATTGGGGGCATTCCATTGATTTATCTGGGTGATGAGATAGGGACAACCAACGACTACTCTTACATCAGTGATGCGGCAAAAGCAAGTGATAATCGGTGGGTGCATCGACCACGGACAGATTGGCAACGACTCGAACGGCGTCATAATCCCACATCGGTCGAAGGTGCAATCTTTGCTGGTCTGGTCCACTTAATTCAGCTTCGTAAAGAACAAGAGGCTTTGTGGAATGGCGAAACGCACATCATCGAAAGTGGGAATCCACATGTTTTTGGTTATGTCCGGCAATATGGACAGCAGCGGCTCTTGATCATGGCCAATTTTTCAGAGCACCCACAGGTGATTGATGCAAGCCAACTACGTATTTATGGCCCTGGGTATCGTTTTACGGATCTCATAACTGGACATACCATTACATCGGAGCATGCACTCCAACTTGATGCCTATCACTATGTTTGGCTGGCCACTGAGTTGTAGAATGGGTAATCTTTATAAAGTATGGTGAAAAAATCATATTTTGACAGCTATGCTGGCAGTCAGTATAATTAATAAAAATTAACTTACACCTATAATCAGTTATATATCACGAATATGTCATCTAACACCCATCCTGTACTCTCCCAAGATGACTCTCTTGCAAACAAACAGACCTAAATGTGCGAGATACGGTGTTTCTTCTAAAAGTTTCTTCATCGACGTATCCATCGTACCCTAGAGTGAGTTCTTTATAGTAGACGAACTGAAGAACGCACTGGCCGGTCGCTGGATGCACCTTGTTCGTTAGTTATGGCCCCGATTGCCATAGACATAGATCGTAGAAGGCAATTCTTTCCTGGCCTCGTTTGCCCCGGAACGTTTGCAACAGTTGCATACTCATCTTTATTCCGTTTGATAGTTTATGCAACACCAGGGTGACGATCAGCAAGGAGACGTTTCTCATGAAGCCAAATAATTTTCGTGCAGCGGTGCAACTTGCACAACGAGGTTACCGAACACGCGCATATCAATTGTTGAGTCAAGTGTTACGCGAAAATCCCACATACGCCCCTGCCTGGTTGTGGCTCAGTGGTGTCGTGGATGATCCTATTCGTCAGCGGGAATGCTTAGAGCGTGTCTTGTATCTTGATCCGCAATGTGTCCACGCACGTGCCGGGCTAGATTTTCTCGGAGATACGGAAAGCGGTGCTACTGATACAATCATTGATCGTGGCCCGATTCCATGGAAACTGGGCGATTATCTTGTCGAATATCAATTTATTACCCCAGCCCAGCTCAACGAAGCACTAGCCGAACAACAAACTTATCGTCATATGGGGAAAACACCCCCGATGTTAGGACAGATCCTGCTTCAGCGCCGATGGGTATCGCCACACGGCCTAGCGACAGCACTTATGCTACAACAGCAGGAACAACTTTTTGGCCGGTATGCTCGACCACCAATACGGCTTGGCGAGTACCTTGTGACTTCAGGGCATATTACGATTGAACAGCTAGCCAGTGCGCTGGCGCGACAACTTGAACTACGACAACAGGGGACTTCTGTTCGACTTGGTACATTGCTTATCCGCGAGCAGTATGTAAAGTCAGCGTTTGTTGAGGAGATGCTGCTAACACAAGAAAAGCAACGTCAACACCAGCAGGCCGCCTAATACAAGAAATCCATGATCTCCTCCTTGTTGGGGTGTGTAGTATGATGCCTACACACCCCAATGTCACTTTTGGAAGCTGTCGCAGGAGGAAGGTCATCAATGTACCTGAGGCACATCGAGCGTCGTTCCAGTTTTGCTTGACTCAATGGCCGTATTCATCAGTGCAATACTCCCAAGATTATCGTACCCTGAACATGTGGGTGGCTGACCAGAACGGATTGCGTTGGCAAACGCAGTCAGGCTTCCTACACGATCTACCGTGGACATCGTGGGCAAGGCCACCGTCTCTGGCTCTGCATCTGCCCGCTGAATCTTCACCCAATCGCCACTCATATCCTCACCTGAGACCCGACTGCTCCATGTGATTTCGCCATCAGCACATTCAATATTCCACTCACCTGCCCACTGAGTCGCGGTACCGGTGCTATCCCAGCTGCCACGATAGTTCACACAGATACCATCATCAAAGGTGATTGTAGCAGCAGCAGTAGATGGGTCACGAAATTTGCTCCATGAAGGCTTCCACGTAACACAAGAAACCTGGGTCGCATTCTGACCAAGGGTCAACCGCATCAGGTCAAAATGATGAATGGCCATGTCGGCGAGGAGTGGCTGGAAGCTGGTAAAGTAACGATGATCGTCAGACAGAAAGGCCCCCATATTGAAGCGAAAGTTCACATGTATGGTTCCAATGGCACCCAATGGCTTTTCTTTGAGCAATGTAGTGACTGCTTGAACAGCTGGAAAGAAACGATAATTCTGGCTCACCATCAGGATGCGATTATGTTTTTGTGCGGTATCTACCAACTGCTGCGCCTCTGCAAGTGTTGGTGCAAATGGTTTTTCGACCAATACGTGCTTACCAGCTTCTATTGCAGCCAATACAGTAGGAACATGGGCCGGAAGGGCTGCCGTAATCAGCACGGCCTCCGCATCAACTGAAGCAAATGCCGTTTCAAGTGTCTCAAAACATATGTCTTTTGGTTGCTTAAATTGTTGTTGGAATTGTTGGAGTACTACAGGACTTGTATCCACATGAGCCACAGTATGTGCCTCCACCTCCTTCATCAGGACACGTTTCATCCAATCCTGTCCCCAACCACCCATACCGACCTGTATAATACGTACGGGAGTCATAATAGTCCTTTGTCATAGTGAAAATAAACGGATACATACCGTTATATTGTAGCCGATCTCACCGCTCACAAACACGATATATCTCACACAGAAAGACAGGGAACCCGCATGTCCCTGTCTTAGAATAGAGTGGTCTATCGAAACTAGCGCGGTGTGGCAAAATTCTGTGTCCACATTGGACCATATCGACTTCCGTCATCGGCAGTATAACCAACACCAATCTCTCTCAGTGAGCAGTTAAGAATATTGGCTCGATGGCCAGAACTGTTCATCCACCCCTCCATAACAGCCTCTGGCGAACGATACCCACGCGCAATGTTTTCAGCAATACGACGATAGCTGTACCCCATTTCCTTTACACGATTCCCCACAGACGAACCATCAGACCCAGTGTGGCTAAAAAAGCCATTCTGCATCATGTCATTACTATGCTTTTGGGCCGCTCGATTGAGTTTTTGATTTGGTTTCAATGCCGGACATCCTTTTTTAGCACGCTCTTCGTTGGTGAGCTTCACAATTTGCTCAACCATTGACAAGTCTGGTGATGGTGGTGATTGAGTTGGTGTTACAGTTGGTGATACTTTGGGGGGCTGTGGTATGGCAGTGGGTACCTCGGTAGGCGCAGAAATGGGCTCAGTGGTGGTCGGAGTTGGCGCTGGCTGGTCAGCAGTAGGGGCTGGGGTTGCAGTCTGATCCGGCAATGGAGCGTTTCCGTCTGCCATAATCATTGGAAGATACACAGAAGTGCTCTTACCTTGCTGACCAAACACTGGAGTAACTGCATATTGATGAATAAAACTGCCTGCTATGAGTACAACAACAGTAAGACTAAGCGTAATAATAGATTGTTTTGTCATACTATCTGTATCCAGGATTGATGTTATACGATGGCAACAATATAATCCTGAACTGCCTCCTTTCTGAATCCTTCCTATTATTATAAAGGTATGGTTATCTTTCATCTACTATCATATGCTCACGTTCTATTCAGCTTTCAAAAGCACAAAACCACTGACCCAATCGTCCCAGACAATCCAAGGCGGCAATAGCTTTGGCACAATAACAAAACTGGTGCCGCTTGCACGCATTTTGGTACAGGATATGATTGACAGTACGTCTGAAAAAGGAGGGATTGTTGTCTCACAACCTGATGAAAACTTGGCTATATTTGATTTTATGTGTTAATGTATAGTGTAGTATAGATACGTTAAGCACATAACAAAGAATGTCTGAACTATACATACACAACGATCAACATAGTGACAGTGATGGCAAGTCGCACAGGTGGCTACATACCTTTCCAATGGTTGGTCGTGATGATGAACTACAACAACTCCTGCAACATACCTACACCCTCATAGAACAACCTACACCGCAGTTCGCACTTATCACTGGAGACCCTGGTATCGGTAAGTCACGTCTGATGGATGAATTTTGTCACTGGCTTACTCAACTTCCTGAAACCATAGCTTATATTCGAGTCCAGGTCGATCCACTCCTACAGAATCAGCCCTATGCCCTCTGGCGCAATGTGTTTCTTACCCTGTTTCATATTACCAATCAAGACTCACCGACCAGTATGCGGTCGAAATTTGAGCAAGGGGTAACGGCTATTTTACAAACCGAAAGTAATGAAAAACCTCCTTTTATAGGACAACTTCTCGGCTTTGATTTCTTCAAAGACTCACATTTGCAGACGTTATCCGATGATACCCAACAGGTATATACACGGGGCATTCATTATATTGCTCAATGTGTAGCAAAACTTACACAACAAACACCATGGGTTTTCTGCTTTGAAGATTTGCATTGGGCTGATAACTCCTCACTCCAGCTTTTACAATATCTCTTAAAAGAAAGCAAGCAAACCTCCTCACCATTGATGGTCGTTGGAACAATGCGTGATCAGACCTCAGAACGGTATCAAACCTCGATAGAAATGGCGGATACGCATATTTCGCTGGCACCACTTTCTGATGAGTATAGTTTGCAACTTATCAAAACACGGTTGCAACAGGTTGCCCAAGTACCAGATGCCATTCAATCGTTTCTGGTACAGCGATCAACGGGAAATCCCTTTTACATTGAAGAACTAATCAAGATGCTGGTTACGAATCAGGTGCTTCAGTTCGATCATAACGGACACAATGTGACGGCCACTTCATTAGCGAACCTGCAAATACCGAACACACTCACCGACATCTTGCGCGTCCGGTTGGAGTATTTATCACAGTCAGAGCAAACTATACTGGAATATGCTGCATTAGCAGGTCAAATGTTCTGGTACGAGGCTATTGTGCATCTTCACCAATCCTCCTCTGCTGCCAACCAAAGTTCATCGGCACCATTTGTTTATGATGATAGTATCGATGTAGACCAAGTCCTTACATCGCTTGAACACCAACAACTAATCGTTCCGCAAACACGTTCGAGTGTAGAGGACAGCAAGGAATACCACTTCAAACACGAAATGCTATACGATGTAGTCTATCAGCGTCTGACTGATGAACAACGCCACTTTGGTCACGCACAGATTGCTACCTGGCTAACCAAGCTATCGAAAGAACGTGCCGATGAATATGCAGTTGTGATTGCAGAACATCACAAACGAGCGGCACAGCAGATAGAGGCAGCTGAATGGTATACACGGGCTGGACAACGTGCACGCGATAGCTTTGCGGCTATCTCCGCAACAAAGTACTTTGAGCACGCATTAACATTATTACCAGCTACATCACAGTATACTCAACAACGCATGCATCTCTATGAGTCAGTGGGAGAGACGTTGCGATGGCAAACAACCCATGCGAAAGCCCTACATGCATTTACCAAGATGCGTAATTTAGCAGCCTCTATCAATGATATAGCAGCACAATCACGAGCGTGGCGTGGTATGGCAGCTATTCAAAACAATCAGGGCGATGCGGAAAACGCCAGGCAGAGCGCCGAACAAGCCGAGCAAATTGCCAATAGCCTTGGCCCATCAGAAGAGCTGGCCCAGGCACTAGCGATTAAAAGTTCATCACTCATCTATCTTGGTCAGAATGAGTTGGCCTTAGCAACAGCCCAGCGTGTATTAGACATTAGCCGCCAGATCGTGCATCGCCGGACTGAGACAACCGCACTCAACCTTATTGGCACACTGTACGCCTCAACAGGCGACTACACATCAGCTACTACTTATGTAGAGCAAGCCCTCACCATTCATCGCGAACAGGGCAATCGTCAAAGTGAAGCAATCTTTCTGAACAACCTGGCGTGTTTTGCAAATGGGTGGGGGGATTTTACGCGAGCAGAACAACTTGCGCAGGAAGCTCTCGTTATTTCGCAAGATATTGGAACACGTTTTATTACCCTTCATGTACTTAGCGCACTTGGTGAGGCACAGATCGGATTAGCACGCTTTTCCGAGGCTGAAGCAATACTCCGACAAGGAATCAGCTTACTTACCATAGCTGATCAATCGTCCATACCCGAATTATACTATCTGCTCGCTAAAGCCCTTCTGGGCCAACACAAAAACGATGACCTGCTGTATGCACAACAGGCGTTGGAACTTGTACAACCAATGAAACGACCACGAGAACTTGGGATCGCGTGGCGTGTGCTGGGAGAAGTAATCGGACAGTCACCTGATTTTGTTGGGGCAACAGCCTGCTTTGCTGAGAGTCTCCGCATACTGACTGAAGCAAAACTCGATGTTGAACGGGCTCACACTCTGCGAGAATGGGCACGCTTTGAGCTAACCTGTGGTGATGCCAACGAGGGTCTTGAACATTGGAATGCTGCCCAGACCCTCTTTGAAAAGCTTGGGTTGGAGCTTGAAGTCGCCCGCATGAAGGAACTACCCGGCCAGAATAGCGCTGGAGATGGTGCCAGAACGACGTAGTAGCCAACCATTATCGGCGGTCTGTGAACCAAGGATAGCCCAAGCTACCTGACTCACTGGATCGGCCCATGCTAGACACCCTGATGCCCCACTATGTCCAAATGATGCAGCACCTGCCTCGGGAGGAACCCAGTGGGGTGTTTTGTCACCATGAAGCTCTGGCCCTAGTCCCCATGGACAGTGTTCCCACATCAATGGTGGATACAAACCACCACCGAGATTACCAGCCTGATTCGACGTTGCAAGTGCTACTAACTGTGGAGACAGAAATCCGTGTGGAAAGCCCTGAAATGCCCGTACAAGGGCCAAAGCTCCATCAACATTGGTCAACATACCTGCCCAGGGAAGCGCCAAACCCCGCCAGAACGCAGAGTTAAACGGCTCTAATATTGTTCCGGTATGTGAACTTCGCACGCCAGCAATAGTCGCTGGAGTATATGGTGGTTCTACACCAAGGTAGCCTTCAATACTCAATGGCTCAAGCACCAACGTGGTAAGAGCATCTGGGAATGGCTGGTTGGTATAACGTTCGATTACGAGGGCCAGTAATCCATAACCAACATTGCTGTATTGAACACGGGTGTCTGGTGGTGCTTCCAGATCAGTTTGCAGGCATGCCTGGCTTAATTTTTCCCAATCCAGACCAACCGCATAGGTCGCGTCTTGCGCGGCCAGTTCGACCGGTAATCCACTGGTGTGGCTCAACAGACTGCTGATAGTCATATCAGATTGTGCGGCAACTGCATATGGCAGATGATCGCGCAACAGATCATCGAGATTGAGTAGACCTGCATCAATCAGACGCAGTGTGGCCAATGCCGTAGCCAACTTCGTGACCGAGGCCACCGGAAATAAGCTGTCGGCAGCCAGCGGACGCCCCAGCGCATCGACCCCACATGCGAGATGTACAGTCGGTTCGTTTGGTCGCGCAACAGCAATCACAACCCCGGGCACTTTTGTATTTAGAAGCATCTCTTCGGTGGCTTGGCGAACCCTATCTTTCAATGGCAGATCCAAAATGAATACCCCTTTTCTGCGTAATGTGTGCCATCTTACAGTACATCTATCCATCCTCCAGTACTCTATGTTACGGGAATCAGAGGCAACGATGCCGAGTAAGTATAAGGTCATAGAGAACTCAGTCGCTGGAAATAGACCATACAACTATTCCACTGCGGCAAAATCAATAGCTATCTGTTTATAGTACAAACGCATCCTTGTGTTTTCACACACCGTACCAATTTGCGAATAACCTTGGTAAGGTTTTGTGTATAGACAATAAACCGGATGATTGTATAGTACAACGCGATAACGGACAAATCTTGCAGAGGTCTTTCACGATTTGTAAGAAATTCGCAAGATGATGATCACGATAACGTAAGGCGTGTGCACGATACTTATTCAGGACAGATCGAAGTACGCTTTGAAACAAACAGCAGAACGTTCAGACCGAAAAGTAACCGATGTAGATTGTATCTTAAGTTGTTGCCAATAAGTGAGGCCCTCTATGATAGACAAAGTGCTACGATATCCAAAAGAAGCAACACTAAAACCGATTGCGCTGCGGGTATTGCGGCCATTTCATCCCACCTTCATCACGGTCGTTGCCTTTGGGGTCGGCATTGCTGCCGCAGTTGCCATCTGGCAACAAGCGTATCTGATAGGGTTAGGCTTATGGTTTCTCAATCGCATACTCGACGGATTGGACGGAACAGTAGCACGCCTCCACAACAAACAAAGCGATTTCGGTGGATACATTGATATCGTTCTGGATACGGTCATCTATGCACTGATCCCAACGGCACTGGCAGTGAGTATTCAATCCATGGATGTCTATCTTGCACTCATCTTCCTGCTAGGCAGTTTTTATGTCAATGGAGCCGCGTGGATGTACCTCTCGGCGCTGCTCGAGAAACGGCGGATTGGGGCATCTGCACAGGGCGAAATGACAACCGTAACTATGCCAGGTGGTCTTATCGAGGGAACCGAAACGATTATCTTCTTTTCATTATTCTTACTCTTTCCCAATCTGTTAACAATTTTGTTTGTCGTAATGGGGGTGCTGGTCTATATTAGCGCGGTGCAACGCCTTATCTGGGCTGTTCGTCATCTATAAATCAACATGTAATTACAACGCCTCTGGGCTGTACGATATTTTAGGGGGACTTTTGTTATGCCTACCATCACAAAGAACGATGCAGAATCAGCTATAGCACAGGACAGTGTAGATGGATCGACCACAAAATCAACAACTGAAGGCTCATTTATCAGCCGCAACTGGCAGAAACTGGTGGCAGTCGGTATCTGGGTCGCGTTAATCGGTGGTCTGTTTGCCTATATTAACCTTAATAATTTAACCATCACAGACGCATTACGCAATGTGGTCAGCTTGATGCAGACACCGATTGGCCCACTCATCTACTTATTGGTGTATGCCATTCGCCCACTGGCTTTCTTTTCGGCGGTGGTCCTGACACTGGCCGCTGGCTCGATCTACGGCCCAATTCTGGGTGTTGTCTACACGGTGATTGCGAGTAACACCTCAGCAACCGTAGCATACTTCCTGGGGCGCTTCCTGGGCAAAGGGCTAATCGACGAAACACAGTCAACCGGTATTGTACAGCGATATGCCGAGCGTATGCGAAACAACAGCTTCGAAACTATCCTCATCATGCGGTTTATCTACTTGCCATACGACTTGGTCAACTATCTTGGTGGTATTCTGCGAATCGACTATAAATCATTTATTCTTGCGACTATTTTAGGTTCAATTCCTGGCACGATCACGTTCGTCTTGGCGGGTGCTTCACTACAGATCGATGATGTGTTCAACGAGGGCTTTCGACCCGAATTCAACCCGTGGACTTTAGCGGCTTCTGTCGGTCTCTTCGTACTGAGTCTCTTTCTCTCACGCTACTTCAAGACACGTGAAGCCAAACGCACGCAGGAAGAACCAGGTAACTAGTGCAAACCGTATCGTCTTTCAAACTGACGTATCTCTTTCTTGAAATTTGAACAGTAATTGGGAGTTATGGTGATGACCTCCACAAAATCATATTCAACTATTGTTATTGGCGCAGGATCAGGTGGATTGACCGTTGCAATTGGTCTGGCAGCATTAGGACGACCAGTGGCCCTCGTTGAGGGTGGTCCTATCGGCGGCGACTGCACTAATGTGGGATGTGTTCCCTCCAAAACGCTTATTCATCAGGTGAACTATCATCGATACCATAAAGAGCCAGGTGCTATTTTGGAGACTGTTCAGACAAAGCGGAATAATCTACGCGATAGAGAAACCGAGGAAGTAGGGCATATCGAGAATCTGGAACACATTATCGGCTGGGCACGATTTGTGAGCCCAAAGCAACTTGAAGTAACCGCATCTGACGGTACAACACAGCAGATTAGCGCTGATAATATCGTTATTGCGACTGGCTCACGCCCACGACATATTGACATCCCTGGCCTATCGACCGAACGTACACTTACCAATGAAAGCTTGTTTGAACAGGCAGATGCGCCACACCATCTTGCCATTGTTGGCTCTGGTGTTATTGCGATGGAAATGGCCTTTGCCTTCCACAAGCTCGGGAGTCAAGTAACCGTGCTCACCCGTAGTCCGCGTGTCCTGAGCAGTGGCATTCCTGAAGCGTCGCAGGCCATGCACGATGCGCTGACCGAGCGCGGTATTGCAGTTCATTATCGTGCTACACCACAATCATATGATGATGCAACTCAAACACTTCATATTCAGTCTAATGACATGCCCGTTGCGATTGAGAATGTTGATCGGGTTCTGCTCGCTGTCGGACGTGTGCGTAATTTAGAAAAGCTTTCACTTGAAAAGGCTGGAGTCGCTTTTGATGCTGGTGGGATTAAAGTGGATACGTATGGTCAGAGCAATGTAGCTGGTATTTATGCTATCGGGGATGTGACGCCAACATCGCACTTTACGCACTCCGCCAACGCACAGGGACGACGTGTCGTGCAGCGTATCGCATTTCCATTGCTCCCTGCACGTGGTGCTGAACCGCTGTATCCCAGCGCCATATTTAGCGATCCTGAAGTCGCCACGGTAGGTTTGTCACCAAAGGAGATCACCGAGCGTTACCATCCCAGTCTGATCAAACGCATCAATGTTGATCTCAGTACCATTGACCGTGGCTATACCGATGATGTCCGCCACAGCTTTATCCAGGTCGAAGCGGTGCGGCTGACAGGCAAGATCCTCAGCGTAACTGTAGTGTCGCCAAAGGCAGGTGAAATTATTCCCTTCTTTACACTTGCTATCACTGAAGGAATATCGCTCTATCGCATCTATCGTCTGGTACAGCCATATCCAACCCTGACGAGCGGTATTCAAAAAGTAGCCGATATCTTTATGCGTGAAACACTACCAAATCTGAAGGAGGAGGTGCTGTCGTACCTACGCTATCGTTTTGCTTCACCGTCACAACCGGCTGATCGACGTTCTGTTGCAGGTACACAGCATACATAAGACTTTATGATACACGAACCAACACAATTCCCACGTAACACTCAGACATACCCAAGACTGACGCCACGCTACCTTCGGGTAGCGGTGGTGGTCGGCTTCTGGTTAGTGCTGATCGGCGGTTTTTATTGGCAGGCGCGTTCCAGCGGTTTATCAGTTGCAGATGCGCTACAACATCTCGCTTCGGCCAGTATGCATACCATATTTGGTCCGCTTATCTTTATTGCCGTCGCATCGTTTAGTCCCCTCGTGCTCTTTCCTGCGGGGCTACTCGGAATCGTGGCAGGGTTTGTCTTCGGTCCGGCGTGGGGTTTGCTCTATACCCTTATTGGGTGTAATATCTCTGCATCGGTTGCCTACATAGCCGGACGATTCTGTGGTGTTGGACCAACCGGCAAGTGTGAGCAGGATGGGCGATTCACTCGTTATAGCTCCTGGTTGCGTGAGAACGAATTCACTGCTGTACTAGCATTACGACTGATGTTCTTGCCTTATGATCCGATAAACTACTGTGTTGGCATGTTACGCTTACGTTGGAGCGTGTTTATTCTGGCAAACACCCTTGGCTGTCTCCCTGGAGCCCTTGCACTGGTGTTGTTTGGTGCATCAATTGAGCGGTTTGATGGTGTGCAGCCACAGTTTGACCCATGGGTGCTGGTGACTTCCCTCGTGTTATTGGTAGTGAGCATCGGTCTGGCCATAGGAGTCAAACGGTATCAAAAGAAACTTTCATAAGCAAATCTAACATAGAGGAAAGATATGCGACGTTCATTTGTATTCGTAATCATTGCATTGTGTGCAGCGATTATGCTTGCCGCGTGTGGAGGAGCAAGCGCCCCACCACCGGAAGAAGCGCCAGAGACAGCAGATGCTACAGATACCGATACTGCTACCGATCCTCCTGCTGGTGAAGCGACTGCGGAGTTTACACTGGATAACTGGGACAGTGTGGTTGCCGCTGCCGAAGGTCAAACGTTGAACTGGTATATGTGGGGCGGCTCTGAGAGCATCAACACCTTTGTCGATACTTTCTATGGTGAAGCATTGCAGGAGCGCTACGGCATCACACTCAATCGTGTGCCGGTCGCCGACACCGTCGAAGTCGTCAATCAGGTGTTGAGCGAACGTGAAGCTGGGCAGGAAGTTGGCAGCGTTGATCTTATCTGGATTAACGGCGAAAACTTTATCTCACTCAAACAGGCCGATATGCTGTTCCCTGACTGGGCCCAACAACTCCCGAACAGTGCACTGGTCGATTGGGACAATCCCGCCGTCAACCTCGACTTTGGTGAGCCGGTCGATAATCTGGAGAGTCCCTGGTCCTCAGCCCAGTTCCAATTCATCTATGACTCAGCACGCATGAGCGAAGACGAACTGCCCCGCTCATATGCAGAACTACAAGAGTGGGCGTGTGCCAACCCTGGTCGCTTTACCTATATCGCCCCCGGTCCCGGCGCATTCCAGGGCACCCGCTTTGTCAAAGGGGCGCTGTTTGAGCTGAGCGGCGATGCCACACAATGGCTGGATTTTGACCGAGCGCTATGGGATGAGTGGTCGCCGCAACTGTGGGACTACCTCAACGAGTTGAAACCATGTCTCTGGCGCGAGGGCGAAACCTATCCCGCCGATGAGAATGAGTTGCATAACCTATTTGCGAATCAGGAAGTCGATTTTAGTATCACTCAGGCCATAGCCGGTGCAGGCCCACTGATCACCGAAGGACTTGTCCCTGAAACCGCACGTGCTTTTGTGTTCGACGACTTTATGATTGGTGACTTCAATTATGTGACCATCCCGTCGAATGCACCAAACAAAGCTGCCGCGTTAGTGCTAGCCAATCTCATCCTGGAGCCAGAGTTTCAGGCAGTCCAGATAATTCCCGAAAACGGCTTCGGTCTGGGATATGCTATCGATGTGACCAGAGTTGAGGAACCCGAAGCACAGGCACAGCTTGCCGAAGCATCTGAGCAGCTTGGTGAATCGGCAACACCTGCAGAGGATCTGGCACAATCGTTGGTAGGCGACTCGGCTGGCGAGTACCAGAGTCTAGTCGAGCAAGAGTGGCGTCAGAACATTCTCATCGAGAACTAAACTATGCGAAACCGGAGAGTGTCTGGCAACTTAGCGCAAAGCAGCGATTACCCTCCACTAGTGGGAGAACAGCGGCAGGCCCAGCAGCTTTCGCCGCCTCCCTTTCGACCATCCTTTCGCCGACGCCACGCCAGAACGCTTACGATTATTCTGAGTCTAGCCCCGGCACTGATGCTCATCGCGGTTCTGTTTGGGGCAAGTGTGGTATATGGTCTCGCTCAGAGTCTCGGCTACCTCACGGTGATCGGCCAGGAGACCATCAACCTTGATGCGTATCGCAATGTCCTGATTGGCCCATCGGTTGCCGCCAGTGAGTTCTGGCCCGCGCTTGGCTTCTCGCTGTGGGTCAGTGCAGCCTCGACGATCATATCCGCGATCGGAGCACTACTGCTCACGCTGATGCCAAATCGTCGGCAGCGTGGTGGTAAAACGAGTCTGCTCGCCCTCAACCTGAATCTCGCCTTTCCGCATCTGGTTTGGGCCATTGGCCTGAGCCTGTTGCTGGCCCAGAGCGGATTGATTGCACGTGTAGCAGCGCTCTTTGGCCTTATCGATACACCCGCAGATTTTCCCGTCCTCATCCGTGATCGGTACGGCATTGGCATTATTCTGAACTATGTGATGAAAGAACTCCCCTTTCTCGCATTGATCGTGTTGGCCATCCTGCGTTCCCAACCAGAGGGTTATGACCTGGTCGCCGAAAATCTGGGGGCGTCGCGCTGGCAACGTGTGCGTTATGTCACTCTGCCGCTCGTAATGCCGGGACTCATTGCTGGTTCCCTACTCGTGTTTGCCTTTGTGTTTGGAGCCTACGAAGTGCCCGCCGTACTGGGGGTGCGCTTCCCGCGTATGCTC
>JBCDFA010000150.1:0-16796 GCA_039178835.1 Chloroflexota bacterium | reverse complement strand
GTCACCGGGAAAGCAAGTGGTGAACCGACCGGGTCAGACCGGAAAGGACTGACGAACATATGGGACGGACGGTGCCGGGAAAAGAACTGAGTTGTTTGGTCTACAGGTGTAACCCTGTGAGACGCCATTTCCGAACAACCTTGATAAGATACCACAACTTTTTTGTTTTGTCAAAATGATTGTGAGACCTTGTTTTGCTCGCTACGTTGTTACTTATGTATTTGTGTATCACGCGGCGATAAGTTGTATTATATGCATGTTATGAATTATTGTCAAACTGCAAATCCAAGACTACCCAAAGAAGTTTTATTGGTCGCTGGCATGAAGTCTGGAGTAGAAAAAAGTTTTATTCTACATTATTTAGACTGTTGTGCTGTAGCGCCAGTGAAGCTTATGCCTCTACCAATGGTATAATACAACGCTAATAAATCTGTATTCATGTATGTATTGAACCATAGAAAAGCTTATGGAAGATGCCTCATTGGCCGTTCGTCTTCTTTTAGAACTTAATGGATTTCTTGTTGTTATTGTTGTCATTGTTGCGTTTTCTCTGCTGGCTTACATTGCACTTCAGAACTGGCATACTCCGGTTGCCCGTGCCCTTTGTGTATTGCTGACGGGTGTTGTTGTTGTGTTCGGGGGAGAGGTCTTTTTGGTAAGTTCACCTGAGCGCGAGTCGATTGTTCAATTTTTGTTGCGTGCCCAATGGGTCGGTATCGTGTGCATCCCCGCCGGGTATATTCATCTCACCGATGCTTTGTTAACGCATAACGGATTGCCCAGTAGAGCAAGGCGTCGGCTAGTGTTTTTCGGTTATGCTCTGAGTCTCTTTTTTCTGGTGATAGCATTGAGCACCGATTGGCTTGTTCGTGATGGGATCGCTGAAGGGATACTCTTTAAGTTTGGTGCTGGTCCACTCTTCTGGATCTTCGCAATCTATTTTGTTGCATCAAGCTTGGGTGGTTTGTTTGCCGTGATCAATATTCGCCGAAGTGCGCTCACACCGACTCTCAGACGTCGCCTTACCTATCTTGGTACGACGTTTCTGGCTCCAGGATTGGCGGTATTCCCCTTCCTTGTGATTGCAGGAACTCTTGACTATCTTTCTCAGGTGTTGGTATTGCTGTTCTCTGCAGTAGGCAATGCTGGTGTTTCGGTGATGCTTATTGTGATGGTGTACAGCATTGCTTTTCAGGGTCTGTTATTACCTGACCGCCTGATCAAGCAGGACTTTATTCGCTGGGGATTGTATGGACCTTTTGTCGGCATTTCGATTGTGCTTTTTTTACGTACGGTATCTATTTTTGCACGCTATTCAGGTCTGCCAGCGGAAGTTCTCACTACTTTTGGAGTGATGATTATGTCGGTGGCAATGCCTATTTTTGTGAGCAAGGTCAAACCTTATCTTGATGCATTGGTGTATCGGCAAGACCGCGCCGAGATTGATTATTTGCGTGGCCTGCCTCGTAATACTTTTACCTATACCGATTTACGTAGCCTCTTGGAAAATACCCTCCTGGTAGTTTGTGGTGCGCTTCGTGTAGATACTGGTTTCGTTGCTGCACCCGATCTTGGCCATGGATATACGATTAAAGCACTGGTTGGTTCTCGTCGTGCAGTAAAGCAGTTTGTTGGTGAGCATGCGTTGCTAGGTATTGTGACCAAACTTGAGGGAAACACTACATATCGTACTGAGGATGTTCCTCCAGAACAAGCTTTTTCTCGTTATGATGGGTTTAGTTTGTTGCCATTACGTGGTCCTGAGGGAGATATTATTGGTGCGCTTGGTGTGGCAAATCCTGAGGGTGGTTTAACATCTGGTACGCGACGGCTCATTGGTGTTCTGGCCCATCAAATGGAGTTGGCGCTTACCACTGTTCAAATGCAGCAGAGCCTCTTTGACACCCTTCGAGGAATGGGCCCAGAGATGCGCTCATTACAAGAGTTGAACTCTCGATTGGAACAGGCAACCCCGGCATCACTCCAGTCGATGGAGGCAGAGGTCGCGTTGCTGCCTGAGTTTCCCCAACTAGTGAAGGAAGCTCTAGGGCAGTACTGGGGCGGACCAAAACTTTCTGATAGTCCATTGCTGGAATTGCGGACAGTTCGACGTTCTCTCGGTGAGAATGGAGGGAGTCCTACTCGTGCGCTTCAATCTGTTCTTCGTCAGGCGATTGAGAATCTACGTCCTGATAATCAGCTTGATCCATCAGCGCAGGAATGGCTGCTCTATAACATCCTTGAGATGCGCTTTTTGCAAGGAAAACTGGTTCGCGACACAGCACAGCGCTTGTCTATGAGTGAGTCTGATTTCTACCGTAAACAACGTGCTGCTATTGAAGAGGTTGCGCGCCAACTAGCCCTGATGGAAGAGTCTGAGCGACGTTGAATACCTACCACATTCGAGTAACGTTCACAGATTGAACTGATTAGGGGAAGTTTGCTTAACGAGAATGCTGGGTTGCGTTGTGAGCGTTATTGTTATTCTTTTCTCTCAGCGTTCAGCCTACCTTGTCAAACTATCCGTAACCGTGCCATATCTTTGATTGGTGGCGCCCCAAACAGACGGGTATATTCCCGGCTGAATTGTGAAGGACTTTCATAACCAACCTGATAGGCGGTATGGGTGGCATCGGTATGCTCGGTAAGCATCAGTCGACGTGCTTCCAGGAGCCGCAGTTGTTTCTGATATTGTAGTGGACTCATTGTAGTGACAGCCTTAAAATGGCGATGGAACGATGCCGGAGACATGTTTGCGTGTGTAGCTAGGTCCTCTACCCGAAGCGATTGTGTAAACTGTGCCTTGATCAATTTGATGACCGCCGCTACACGTTGCATCGGGCTGCCAGAGGTAGCGATTTGACGTACTGCTTCTCCTTGTTCGCCGAGCAACAAACGGTAGGAGATTTCGCGGATAAGTAGCGGTGCCAAAAACGGGATGTCCTGCGGTGTATCCAGCAGTTGGGTCAATCTGATGACGCAATCAAGCAACTTTGAATTGACATCACTCACAAACAAGCCTCTCACTGAAGTGTCTTGCGTACCTGTACTGGTTTGGATATGCGTCATGACATCACCGAGTTCGACTACATCTAAGTTCAGCTTCAATCCCAAGTACGGTGTGTCTGGTGTCGCCTCCAACACAAAACCATTGAGTGGTAAATCTACCGAGACGACGAGATACTGCCCTGCGCCATACTGATATGTTTTCTCACCCAGCAGTGCTTCTTTCTTGCCCTGAACAACGATGGCGAGAAGTGGTTCAGAGACGCCGTGTATTGCCGTAGAAACAGCAGATTCTCGCATAAATTCTAACTGACTGATCGCCGTTTGATGGGCACCGTTTCCCTTGTCATCGGTATGGTTTGTCACCACTGCCGCCAGTTCTTGACATGCACGAATGGTACTTTCTCGCTGCAATGTTTCAATCACTATGCTACCTTCCTGACAGATGTGATCATTCCCATGTGTTAATTATAGAGCATGTTTTTTTCAACCAACAACTTGCCTGAGAGGATCAGGCAAGAATATGCGAGGTTTGTGTATTTTGATCAAGAGGTTTCAACCCTATGATAAACACATATCAAGGAATGAACGAATGCAGCAACTGGATATGACGAACATTACCCAGGGTATAGAAATCTCTGGTGGCCTGTTTCTCTCATGAAAGCTAACTGAAAAAAAGGATATAACCATGGTACATGTAGAAAACAAAGTCATTGCTATCACCGGAGCAAGCAGCGGCATTGGTGAAGCCTCGGCCACATTACTCGCTGAACATGGTGCGAAAGTGTTGCTAGGAGCACGGCGTACAGAAAAGCTAGAAAAGCTAGTTGCGGAGATTCGTCACCGGGGTGGCTCGGCAGCATACCAAACGGTCGATGTTTCCGATCGTGAGCAGGTACAAGCCTTCATCCACTTTGCCAAAGACACCTTTGGTCGCGTTGATGTAGTGTTCAACAACGCAGGGGTCATGCCATTATCCTCAATGAATGCCCTGAAGGTTGAAGAATGGGATAGAATGATCAAGGTGAATATCGTCGGCGTATTAAATGGCATTGCAGCGGGACTACCGATCATGGAAGCGCAAGGTGGCGGTCAGTTTATCACCACCGCATCCATCGGCGCACACAGTGTAGTCCCTACTGGCGTCGTCTACTGTGCGACCAAATATGCGGTTTGGGCGATTTGCGAAGGACTGCGGCAGGAATCGAAAAACATCCGCGTGACTATCGTCTCACCTGGTGTGGTGAAAACAGAGCTTGGTGCTGATATCACCGACGACTCAGCAAAAGAAGCTTTGAAGGAATTCCGAAAAACGGCCCTCACCCCAGACGCAATTGCCAGAGCTGTTTTGTATGCTGTATCCCAGCCAGATGATGTCGATGTCAATGAAATTATTGTTCGCCCGACTGTCAGTGCCTTCTAATCCCTGACCTGACATACCTACTATTGGCCATTCTACGACTTAGGAAACGGCTGCCTTTCGGCAGTGGAGGCAGGCCGTGTCCCTCTCATTGATATGCAATCGTTTGTATCGTGGTATCCTGCTGTGTTGTTTTGCAACTAGCCCTGATGGAAGAGTCTGAGCGACGTTGAATACCTAATATCTCTGAGTAACGTTGACAGGTTGAAATGGTTTGGGGAAGTTGGTTAACGAGACTATTACATCGCGCTATCACGGTGACTTTTTCTATTTATCTTCTTTTATCCCACTAGTAAGCTACAAAATGCCTTTATAAGGCTTGCCAATTCTGACCATTCTACATGTTGCGAGAATACTGATCTTCGGGTACAGTACGCACCGCTGTTTACTGAACTGTGACGATAAAACGCATTTACAGCAAGTATGTTTATAATTATTTGCTGTAGTATGGAGTGGCATGAAATCGCCTTATGAAAGGATGCGATTGTGACTTTCCTATGCAGACGGTTGCATAACAAACTTACTTTAATTGCATTGTCGATGTTTGTTGTTTTGTCTACAGTCGTTGTTGGAGTTGGACCGTGGTCGAATCATGTTGCAGCACGAACAGATGCGCTGGTGGTAACGGAGGTTGGGAATACATCTACACCTGATGCAATCGGTACCTGTGATGCTGAGGCTACGCTCATTCATCAGATCCAGGGTTCTGGTACAACGTTTGATCCAGATTTTGGTGGTGTGCAGACCGTTGAAGCAGTCGTGACGGGTGATTTTCCTGGTTTAGAAGGCTTCTATATTCAAGAAGAAATTGATGATACTGATACATTGACTCCCACATCTGAGGGTATTTTTGTGTTCCTTGGTGATGATTATGGTACTGAGCCGATCACCGTTGGACATCGTGTCCGAGTAGAAGGAACTGTTGGAGAGTTTGAGACATCTGATGGTGCAAGTTCTCAGACACAGCTTTCAGGTTCTGTAGAAATCCTTGATTGTGGTGAGGCTGCTGAGCCTATCGCACCGCTCGATATTGAGTTGCCAGTTGCTTCGCTGGACACCTATGAGGCATATGAGGGCATGTTACTGCGCTTCCTACAGGATCTCATGATTGTGGAGTACTTCAACTTTGATCGTTTTGGTGAGATTGTGCTCTCGTCTGGTGATCGACCATTCCAGCCGACGAATGTGGTGATGCCAGGCGATGAGGCGGTTGCACTGCGCGAAGCCAATACGCTACGACGCATTACGCTTGATGATGGCCGCAGTAGCCAAAATCCCGATCCGTCACGCCACCCAAATGGTGATCCCTTCACCCTTGAAAATCGTTTCCGTGGTGGTGATCGGGTGGCGAATGCTGTGGGTATATTGAGTGACACTTTTGGTCGCTATCGTCTGCACCCGACCGCTGGTGCGGATTACACAGCGCTCAACGCACGACCTGATGCACCAGAAGATGTCGGTGGTACACTCAAAGTGGCAAGTTTCAATGTCCTGAACTACTTCACCACATTGGACAATGAAGAAGAAATTTGTGGCCCAACCGGTGGGCTAGAGTGTCGTGGTGCAGATGCTGATCAGCCAAATGAATTTGAGCGCCAGCGCACGAAGATTATTAGTGCTGTTGTTTCTATCGATGCAGATATTGTTGGTCTGGTAGAAATTGAAAATAACGCGACGACTGCAATAGAAGATCTGGTTGCTGGATTAAATGAGTCGATTGGTCAAGAAACCTACTCGTTCATCGATACCGGCACTATTGGTACTGACGCGATCAAGGTGGCTTTGATCTACAAGACTGAGACGGTTTCGCCAACAGGTGAGTTTGCTATTCTTGACTCATCCGTCGATGACCGATTTATCGATACTAGGAATCGTCCGGTACTTGCTCAGACATTTGTCGAAGAAGCTACTGAAGAGCGAGTCACAGTAGCGGTGGCTCACCTCAAGTCCAAAGGAAGCGATTGTGACGACATTGGTGATCCAGATGCGGGTGATGGCCAGGGGAACTGCAACCAGACTCGTACTACCGCCACCCAAGCGATGGTCGATTGGTTGACCGATGACTCGACTATAGGCGATCCTAATAACGTGCTGGTTATCGGCGACTTGAATGCTTATGCGATGGAAGATCCTATTCGTACACTCACCGAGGCAGGATACACCAATCTCATTGCTCAGTTTGGTGGCGCAGACGCGTATTCATATGTCTTTGATGGTCAGTTTGGGTATCTTGATCATGCCTTGTCTTCGGGAGATCTGACACCAAAAGTGACCGGAGCAACCGAGTGGCATATCAACGCTGATGAACCAGACATTTTTGATTACGACACCAGCTTTAAGAAAGATGCTCAGGACGAGCTATATGAAGCCAATGCGTATCGCTCATCAGACCACGACCCGGTGATTGTCGGGCTAGATTTGACTGCGCCGACGGCTCCATCGATCTACCTACCGATTGTCATACGCTAAATATATCCATCCCCTCGTTTTCAGACCTGGCAGGTGTGATCCTGCCGGGTCTTTTTATCGCTGTGACGTGGCAACAATATGAATGATGTTTTTCGTGTTGCCAGTGTTTGTTTGTGTCAACTGCGTGTTCTCGGTAGATGGAATAAATGATATTTGATAGGTGATACTCTGAATAGTTTTTGGTGGAAACATATATCCGTTGATTGTATTATCGACAAAACTGACCTCTAACATCTCTCTTTGTGGATCGAGTTGATCAAAAAAGTCCTGGCTGATAGATTGTGGTTCTCGCGCTTGAAATGCCTCGTTAGATGCGATTTGCTCGATATCGTCAAGTGTTAGATCGGTGAAGTACGTTAACGTGATCTGACAATCGGTGTTGCTCTGTAGTGTTGATAAACAGGTGTTATTAATTGCTATGTGGTTTTCTTCGCTATAGCCAAATGTATCAGCCATCGTTGCAAGCGAGATAGACTCACGCACACTTCGCGTTTGTGTGTAGAAGAAAAAGCCAAAGCCCAGCAGAATGAGTATCGCAACAACAATGTATCTCTTCACGGTCGTAGCCCTCGTTCAGATCGAATTATGGTGTTACAGTGATTCCACCAAACAAAACGCCCAGTCTGCGCCCATCATTTTCACCCGGTATTTCTTGTGCAGGAATCCACTCCTCGCTGTCAATCCGTAACAGAAGTGTTTCTGGTGATACAGCGGCATGCTCCTGTAGATTGATGTTTACCTCATACGTTTCTGGTTGTTCATAAATATCAAAACATGCCAGTGGCACGAAAGGTGGAGCGGCTGGATCCGCGATCCAGACATTTGTTTCAGGCCGGAACGACAAACAAGTCTGGGTTGGCAGATTCTCCGATGCGCGTGGGCCAGCCGCTAGCTCAATGGTGAGCGAGAGCATGTCGCTGTCTTGTGGCCAGGGCATTCGCAGGAGTGCATCGCCATTGGTCCAGGCAAGTGTATTCCCTTCGATATCTTCGGGCCGATAAAAGCCACGAATCTGCATTGCATAATCGTCGACGGTGATGTTAGGCACTTCCGAGTCTGTTGCAGTAGGAGTCACCCGATAGACCTTGAAGTCGAGCGAGAAATCTTGCACGTTTGAAGGCTTCTGGTTCGTTAGCTGCTGGAATTCACGGAGCTGCAAGGTCACATCATCACCGGTTGGCTCAAGGGTAAATCCTGGGAACGTCAGCCCACCGCTTGCGCTGAGTAATGCATACACGTCGCGTCCTTGTGCTTGCCAGTGTCGGATATAGTCGCCGATCTCGTCGGTGTAGTTGCCCGGCTCGGGGCTTTTGATCGTAAAAGTGTTCAAGCCAAAGGTGTACTTGAGTGGCGTCGCAATAATATCGGGAATGTCCCGCACGTTTTGGGCTGAACCGCCGCGTAGCAGGATGACATCGTCGGCTGTGAATGGTTGTGCCGCGACGCTGAGTTGATCGAGTGCACCCGCGTACTCGGTGTGTCGATACAGCCGCTGATTGGTGACCAGGAGAAATGCGACGAGGATCACCACGAGCCCTCCAGCCACAACACGCGGGGCGTGGCTAACCAATGAGTGATCAGACCTCGCTGGCCAGCGCCAGTCTTTCAATGCATATAGCCCATACGCGATGCTCAAGCAGAAAACCGGATAAACGTGGGGGACAAAGCGGCGTAGGATGTAGATGTAGGTCTGGTCGCTGGTGCCATAGGACTGGCGCACAAACACCACGCTGGCAACCAACCCCACGACCAGTAGCAGCCACGATGCCTGATTAAAGCCACGCTTCCACCAGAGCGCAAAGCCGAGTATGCCCAGCAGAATACCGATTGGCGAGAGATACCAACCGACGCGGACCAGATTTGCGAGGGGAATAGTGAAGACAGCACGATCAGTGTCAGGTATAGCGATGGGTGCGCCAATGTAACCCTGAAGAGTTAAACATGCTCCGGTAGTGAATTGTCCGGTAGTGACACACTGGACTACTTCGGAGATCGAGATGGTTGAGAGAATTTGCGGACGAATAAAGTACCCATACAGCGCGAGTACCAGAATGCCTAGTGCGGCCAGTTGCAACATCCACCTGGCGTTGCGCTGCACGAAGCGCTCAGCCTGTATCATTATGGGTTGGCCCCAACGATATATTGACAGTACAAGGCCAATACCAACCAATACCATACTCACTTCAAGGATGAGACGGGAGGTGTCGAAGAAGCCGAGGCCTGGACCAAGCCGGATGCCTAGCGCGGTGTCTCCTTGCGTAAGATAATTGACCTGAAGAGTGGGTGTCAGAAAGGGCAGACTGGCGATGGCCACCAGCGCGATGTCTTGCAGACGGGCAAAGAGTGTATCGAAGAAATAGGCCCGTGCGATAGTCACGACATGGATTGCTGCATGGACGAGCAGTGCACCGAGCGACAGGGCCAGCAGGGTGTGCGGGCGCTGCCAGCGGTGGGTGAGCCAGATGTAGCCGAGATAGGTCAGCACCGGCCCTAAGACCAGCGCAAAGTCGATGCGGGTGAGTGCCAGTTGGCCAAACGCCAGACCGGCAATCAATGCGCCCAGTTCACGGTGGTGTCTGAGCAGCGGATGAGTGTTAGCTAGCTCTGACTGCTGGTTTCTTCCTACCATTACGGCAAAGCCATAGAGTCCGGCAAAGATTAGAAACTGTGCGGTCGTTTCGGTCATTGGGTAGCGGCTAAACCAGACTTGCACGCCGTTTAGGGCAAGGAGTAGCATCGCGACGGTACCAACCCACACATTTGCTAGTCGCCGCCCGAGCATTCCAACGCTCCACACGCCCAGAAGTCCCATTAGCCCTGTTGCTAACAAGCCCCCCTGATTTCCGAGGAAGCTTGACATAAGCCCGATCCAGACTGGGAAAAGATGGAAATTTTGTGGTATGACGCGTCCCTGAGCCAGATCGCCTTCGACGATATAGAAGCCTGCGAAGCGTAACCCGGTGGCATTCCAGCGCTCTGGGTGCTGACTGCCGATGAGGTTGCTCTCGGTTTGTTCGGCAGCCAGACGTAATATGTCGTCAGAAGATTGTTGGTCTGTTGCGATTTCCTGGAGGATCGGATCGCTTTGCACGATGCCGCCGTTCTGAGCAATGGCAAAGCCGGTATTGGCATACATGCCTGCGTCGCGCACGCCGAGCACCACCTCGAATGGTCGACTGACGAGGACGATAAAGATACAGCCAATGATGATAAATGGTAACGCATCGCTGTTACGCAGTCGGGAAAGCCATGATTGTTGGGGACTCTTTTGCTGTTGGTCCTGTTTTGGCAAGGGGGTGTAGCGTTTATGGATGAGAAAACATCCGGCACAGCATATGATGAGGATTGAGAGGTGCAGCCAGATCGAAAAGACCCCTATTTGTGCCAATGTGAATGCGATCCATCCGTTCAGCAGGGTGCCAAGGATAGTGCGCTCAAAATGGCGCTCAAGTGTGTCATCTGTTTGTGTTGCCCCAAGCAGTGCATAGGTGAGTAGATATCCGGGGATGTAGAGTAACGGTAGTAGGACCAGAATGGCAAGCAGGGCCAGCAAAGAGACCTCCCATGTTGATGATAACCGCGCCGCATTATACCATAGCAGGAGGTCTGGAAAGATATTGGCTATGAGCGATAGGCTACGCGTTCAAATCTTTGGAGAAGCACCAGGAGCAATACAGCCTGACAGATTATTCCCACCACAAAATATAGCCACGCCTGTGTTTGCCCTGTTGTAAGGCTCCAGTAAAACATAGCTGGCCAGTAGGTTGGTGCAATACCAAAGGCCAGTTGCCAATTGGTTTGTACAAAATAGGCAATAATGGGAATGATAAAGAAGATACTTGCACCCTTCATCAGCGCGAATCCCTGCACTTTGTTCTGGGCAAATGTTGCGAGAAACAGCGCAAAGAGTGGTGCAAGTGGTGCAGCAGCGAGTGCAGCCATGATGATTTCGATCAGACCAAAGGTGTTCACACCAGCAATGGGCATAGCAATAATAGTAACGAATAGGCTAATCAATGAGGGAACTGCCAATCGATACAGCATATAGCCACGGAGCGATAGTGGTGTGATTTGTAGCGCAGTCAGGGTGTGATCATCGTTTTGGTCGAGCAGCAAAAAGCCAATGACCATGCCGATTAGAATTGGTGTAAGCAGGAGCAAACCATATCCTACAATTGGTTGGTAATACGGTGTGATTGCAAACGGAACCAGCGGTTCGAGCCGTGCAATCAATTCAGGGAATACCCAGCGTATCGCAACCGCAAGACCAAGTGGAATGATGACCATCCAGCGCAGGAAGGAGTCGCGTCGTACATTTTTGACATCGATAGGACCAAGCGCCTGGACAACTTTGAGTGCGTACATATTAGTTGGTTCCTTCTGCCGCTATGACAAAACGCCGAAATGCCTTCTGGCTGAAATAATAGAGGAGCCCAATCGAGCACACTGAGTAGCCGATGCCATAGAGCCACTGCCAGAGTGTGATAGGTTGGATAGCGGCCTGCATAAGCACAAGCGATCCTTGAAGGGGGTGCAGATACATCAACCAGTGTTCCCACTGCATAATGTAGGCTAACAATGGCGCAGCAAGGATCGATGTGTAGAGCACCGATGGTAGCAGATATTCGTTGATAGCATCGTAACGGACCACGATAATAAACCCGGCCAGAATATAGATAATCGACGCAAGGAGGATACCTAATGCCAATGTTAAGAACTGATACGTCAGACCATAGAAAAGACTCGCGATGATGATATTTTCAATTACTGCAAGCAGCGTAAGTGAGATAATCTTTGCTGATAGATATTCTTCTGTGCGTAATGGTGTCACGATCTGTGCTGAAAGGGTCCCTTCACCTTTCTCAAGCAACACAAGGCCACCAACAAAGTAGAATGTATTGATAATCAGGTTGCCCAGAATGAGCGCAGGTAGTAGCCAGCCAAGATCAACTAATGATACCTGGAGAAAGAGAATCGCCCATACGACGACAATGAAGGCAGTGACATAGTAGAACCCGTTGCGAAGCTGTAGTTGCATATCCCAGCGGGTAGTGGCGAATAGGCGTGTCATGCGAGGCTCCGTCCTGACACTTGAATAAAGATGTCTTCAAGGGTAGCTTCCTGAGTATGAATGGTCTGGACAAGCCCGGTTTTAAGCAGACGAATAAAATCTCCATTATCACCCAACCCTGATAGATCGAACTGTTCAGAAGCATTGTGTCCGTTTTGTTGATACTCGACCTGCACACTCGACTGGCCATGATTTAGTTTGAGTGTTCGCGGTGTATCGATCAGTGTGATTACACCATCAGTGATAAATGCCACACGATCACAGAGTTCGTCGGCGATGGTCATATTGTGTGTGGTGAGAAAAATCGTTTTGCCAGCCTGCTGTTGCTCTTTAATAAGGTCTTTGACGCGACGAGCATTGACCGGATCGAGACCCGATGTGGGTTCATCGAGAAAGAGTATATCTGGGTTATGGAGCAGTGCGCGGGCCAGCGTCAAGCGATTCTTCATGCCTTTTGAGTACTGCGAAACAGGGACCTGTCCGTCTTCGCCTAATCCGACAAGCTCAAGAACCTCCTGTGGGTTGTGTGTCGAACGACGGTACAATGCGCCAAAGTAGGTCAGGTTTTCGAGTGCGGTGAGTTTGAGGAAGTGGTTAGGTAGCTCAAACGAGACACCGATGTTTTCATAGTAAGCACTACCCCACTGGGTGAGATCCTTGCCAAGGACTGAGATTGTTCCATGGTAGCCACGCAGCAGGCCAATCAATATTTTCTGGGTAGTCGATTTTCCGGCACCACTTGGCCCCAGAAAGCCAAAAATCTCTCCTTGCTGTACCACAAAGTCAAGATTGGTGATGGCTGGTTTAGGAGTGCCGGGGTAAGCGAAAGAGACATCATGGACTTCGATCATGTCGTAAGCCTTTCAATAAAGGGCGGTATTGATCATATTTATTAAGACATCAGACGGTCAAGCGTTATATCAAGAAACCAATCGATCATGTCAGGAAAGACGTCTGGATCAAAATCGGTTTCGTGAAAGTTGATGAAGAATAATGCACGCACAATGTTTGCAAATAGCTTTGGTTCACTATTAATCGTAATCCCCTCCTCTTTCCATGCACTAATAAGTTTATCTGCAAATACTTCATCATTCTGTAGCATCTGTTGGGTTTTTTCTTGAGGGAGTTTACGTACAAGCGCCTCATACTCCTCCTGGCCAAAATGGCTAAAAAAACGATTAGTTTTACGTAGTTCAAGTGCTTTCTGTAGCATCTGCCTGAAACGCTGTTTAGGATGCACGTTTTGTTGTGTTACTTCCCGAAGAATGCTTTGCTGAAAATCAGCCTCGAACTGTTCTAAAATGTCAAGAAAAAGCTCTTCTTTGGATTGGTAGAAGATATAAAAAGCACCTTTGGAAATCCCTACGGCATTAGTAATGTTTTCAACGCTGGTCTTTTTGAGGCCAAATGTCCCAAAGAGTATCTGACCTTTTTCGAGAAGTTGAGTGTGTATATGTTCTTTTTCTTGATCAGAGAACCCTTTTGGCATGATTTCTCCTGTAAATCTATGACTATATTATTTTTATAGTCATAGATAGTATACTCCGAATTCAGCGTTTGTCAATAATGATCGTGCAGATTAACTGAAACAGCTAAAGATCTCCTGAGCTGTAGCTCTATTAAAGCGTCTTGGTATTGTGGTTTAGAGGGTTTGTGCCAGCCCTTCCCTTATTTTGGTTGACATAATTGGAGTAGACTCGGTTTATTTAGAGTATAATTGCGTTCTATTGTTCGGTAGCATTCCATTTGTATCACGCAGAAGTGGACAGGTTCGTGTTTTGACACGATCTGATTCTGCTTGTGTCTAGAAGTCGTCCAATCAATGAAAATCGCTTTTCTCGATTCGTGGATGCAGTCAAATGCTGAAGGAAGTGGCACGGCTGTTTCAATCAGTGGTCTTGCACAGGCATTAGCGCATCAAGGTCATCAGGTGACACGTGTTGCACCCCTCAAACATTGGCCGCACAATCTTACATTACGCCGATTATTGTTCAACATACAATTACCAATGTTACTGCGTCGTGTCCATTATGATCTTATTGTAGGATTCGACATTGATGGGTTTCTCTGGTCTTCACAGGAACGAACTGTACCATATGTTGTTTTTGTGAAAGGAGTTATTGCAGAAGAACTCCAGCACGAGTGGGGACGGACTCGTTTATTATTTCGCATGCTCGCCCAGTTAGAAGGATACAATGCACGTGGTGCCGATCTGGTCTTAACCGATAGTATGTACGGTCGACAGGCGATCCAGCGGCATTACGGTGTTCCATTCGAGCGTATTAGTTTATCTGCTCCAGGTATTGATTTGGCGTACTGGCGACATGTTTCGGAGCGGCTGCCGTACACAACTGATGAACACACCATTCTATGTATTGCACGTCAGTATCCTCGTAAACATATTGCCGATCTCATTCGAGCCATACCAATTGTTCAGCAGCGTATTCCTCAGGTTCGTGTGGTAATAGTTGGGGATGGACCTGAACATCTGGCGCTCCGTCGTCTTGCGACCGATCTTCACCTGGATGGAGTGGTTTGTTTTACTGGTTCTGTTTCCGATGAATATGTAGCAGCGGCATATCGATCTGCGGATGTTTTTTGTTTGCCAAGTGTGCAGGAGAATTTTGGGATTGTATTTGCTGAGGCTATGGCAAATAGATTACCTATTGTAGCAACGACGGCTGCGGCTATTCCAGAGGTAGTGCCAGATCGGGTTGCAGGGTACCTTGTTCCTCCTGGTGATGTAGCAGCTATTGCTCACGCCTTAGTAACACTTCTGAATAACCCGGAACAACGCTACACCTTTGGGGAGAATGGCTATCAGCGTGCCCAACAGTTCAATTGGAATCATACGGCTGATTTATTTCTGGAGCAAGTAACATGGCTGTTACACAAGGACTATCACGTAGGGTCTGAGGGTGGTTATCAACCTGGGTTTGAGGGACATTAATCTTATCATCTAGCTCAAGTATGATGCTCACCCATGTTTCAATTGATAAGTTGTTGCAGGGGTGAGCAATGACTGTTTATCAGTCTATGAACCATCGAGGGCTGCTTTGATAAGTTGCCCTACGTCATTCGCATCTAACCGCGCCATGCCAAGGTTGGCATCGGGGCGCAGCAATATCGAGAGGCACACTTGCGGCATTACTGGTGTTATGAGAAGATAACCCCCATTGGCACGCACAATAGCCTCTTCGGCTTGCCCGATTTTAAGTTCGTTGACTACCCGTGTTGTGACACCCATCATCGTGGCGGCAATAGCTGCAACACGATCAGGATTATTAATCGTGATATCAGCACTTAACCGTGAGCTTAGTAAAATACCATCAGTAGTAATAACTGCCGCCCCTGTTATGTCGGTCGGATTACTGGCAATCAAGCGATCAAGCGCAGTTGTAAGTTGTTCGGACCTGGTTACTTGCTGGGTCATGTGTCACTCCCATATCAAATAGACGAATCGTAATGTATCATACTGATTGATTTTGACCAATTAGGCTCCCAATGGACCTGGATGTTGTTTCGTGTAGTTAATATAGTGAAGCAGGGTTGCTAATACGTTTCTCGTGATGGCTGAGTCTGTTGCAACACATCCAAGTACAGGTATCGTGTTTGGAATACCCAAACGGTGTCGAATATATTCCGGTGACAGTGCACCAGGCTGATCTTGTTTATTGGCAGCCACAATAAAAGGAATGTGTGTTATTTCGGTAAAACTCTGAAGCATATATGCTGTTTCGGCGATCTGATCAGGATGGCAGCTGTCGACAAGGATGATGTATCCCACACTGTTGGAGAGTAACTCTTCACGGAGAAAATCGAATCGTTCTTGGCCAGGTGTTCCATACAATTGGATCTGACATTGTTCTGCAAGTGTTACTACCCCAAAGTCAAATGCGGTTGTGGTGTGATTCTTAACACCCCGTTCTGATTGGCGAGATACTGGCACATCGTTGTCAATAAATTCTTGCTCACTCGCTGTCTGTACAAATTGACTTTTCCCCACACCATATGTGCCTGTGACAACAATCTTTAAGTTTGTCGCATCAGGTAAATTAATCGTTGTATCATCATAATAGCTGTTTACACTTTGTTCTTGTAATATATGCCCACTGTGTGCGTTATTGGCCCACTGATACTGATGCGTTGCCGGGTACGTTTGAACTGAATCCTCTTCTACTAACCCAATAGTCATGAGTCGTTGCACAATAGCATAAGCGGAATCGATAGAATATCCCATTGCAGTAGCTATCTGGGCTATACTCGCTCGACTAGCAATCTGTGCTACTGCTTGCCACTCTTCCATGTTTAGATTAACTATTTCGCCCTGCTGTTCAGTTTTTGGGGCCAAGCGAAGGATAGTATGTTCATTAAGGTGGTTTGGGATAAAAGTCGTCATAACACCCTCCAAATTGCGAAATGCCTCAAGGATTAACCAATCACTTGATCGTATAATTTGTGGGACATGGTATTGATGCGTATTGTGTTGGAGAAAGTAGAATTCAACATCTTGCCACGTGAGTAAGTCAAAAAAGACCCGCTCATCAAGCTCATGGCTGTGTGGATCGTCGGCGGAGGAAGCGGTTATACTAAAAAGATGTCCGTCATAAAACCACAGGATGGCGTGTTTGGGTGAGGAAAGAAGCACCAGTTTTCCAGTGATACTGTTGATGCGAAAGACCCATACTAGGTCTATCAAGGGGGTATAGTTCAGATTCCCTCTAAGTGACATAATGCATGTTCGAGCCTTGAGTTATTACTATCTGTCAATAACAGATCAATTTATATAAGATGGGCACTATAACACTTGAATAGTTTAAGACAAATAAT
>JBCDFA010000149.1:0-16968 GCA_039178835.1 Chloroflexota bacterium | reverse complement strand
TAAATTCATCTCCATCTCGTTCCCCGCCAGTTCGCGTCGGAGCGTCCGTTCCAGCGCAATCAACTGGGCATCGGTGAGCGGCTCATTGCTTGCAAGTGCTGCAATGGCTGGATGGCTGTCAATCATATCGAGGATACGTTGTTCGACCAGCTTTTTGTACTCACTGACATAGACACGCTCACTGCCGCCCTTGAGCAGCACATACCCCCGCAGCTCAATCACATCCGACAGATCAACCAGCAACGGGTTGCGCTCAGTCTTACGCATGCTACTCATATGCGGCGCCAGGGTATCGATCACCCGATTGAGGTCGGTCATGCTGGGGGACTCAAGCCGATACGAGAGACAAAACGCAATCATCTCCTTGCATGTCGGGTCTTCAGAGACAAAGGGCGGCAGGCGGCTCACATCGGTACGGATCGACTCAAGGAGTGCGTTCGTGTTGCGCCCCTGGAGCAACTGCAACCTGAAGCGCTCGACCTTGTTGATAAAGGTTGTGGCGGGAACATCGACCGCCGGAACGAGACGCAGCAACGGCGCGACATGCTGGCGTAGCAGTGTTATTTTCTGCTCCGTCAGATAGTTCCAGAAGTGGTCTTCCCAGGCTACCTGCACACCATCAAAAACCTGTTTCACCAGAAAGGATTCGAGTGGTATCTGCTCGATCTTGTCACGCAACGCTTCGATCAACCGTTGGGCCTGCTCCCCCTGTTGATCGCGCAACTCCAATTCGAGCAGTCGTAACTGGTTGTTAAACAGCGACACCAATACGGGCATGCTCTGGCGTAATTCTTCCGACGCGGTTCTTTGAAAATCATTTTCCCAAAAATCGATCACCTTAAAGCCGGTTTTTTCGCCATTGGGCAACCACTCAAAGACCTTGCATGCCGCATGGCTCCGCGTCCCACGACCGATCATCTGCTCCAGCTTGATGCGCGACTGGACCGGCTTCATAAAGACCAGATTGACGACTTCCGGCACATCGATACCTGTATCAAGCAGGTTGACCGTGATCGCAATACGCGGGAAATTTTCCTTCTTAAAACGCTCAAGCAACTGGCCTTTGTAGTCCGAATTGGATGTAATAACCTCCACAAGATTATTAAACTTTGGAAACATCTCGTTGAACGTATCACGCAAACGCAGGGCATGGGCTTGGGTCATCGCAAAAACAATCGTTTTCCCCGGTAGCTGGCCAGACGCATCGGGCAACGCCTGTTCCCAGATTTCCTGCCATTGCCGTCGGAGCGTGTCGGTGTTGCTTACGGTTTTCTCCAGATCGGTGTTTGAAAAATCAAGGTCATCGGGATCAATGCCCTGCTCGATCAGGGTGTTGCGTTCCTCTTCGGTCAGGTCGACACCTTTGATGCCTGTACGCTGAAATTTGGTTTTCGCCACATAGATGTTGTAATCGACCAGATACTCATCAGCAATCGCTTGCGACTGCGAGTACAGGAAGGTGGGAATGTCGTCGTCACATTCAAATGATAAAAATGTATTACGGTTGATAAAATCGGCTGGCGTTGCCGTAAGACCAATCATACGCGCATCGAAATATTCCAGCACTTCCTTCCACTGATTAAAGATCGAGCGATGCACCTCATCAAAAATAATCAGATCGAAGAAGGCAGGCGTAAACTCTTGCATACACAGGTTCAAGGTTTGCAATGTTACCACATATAAGCGGTTGGTTGTGTCGATATGTTTGGTGTGAATACGTGTGCAGGGCTCATCAGGTAAATGCGTGCGAAATCCATCATTCAGCGCCTGACGCACGAGCGCATCACGGTCGGCAACAAAGAGGATACGCCGGGCCTGGTTGGCGCGGAGAAACAGATCGACCAAGGCCATCGAGGTACGGGTTTTGCCTGTGCCGGTTGCCATCACCAGCAGCGCCTTGCGTTTACCAGCTTCAAAAGCCTCTGAGACGCGTCGGACTGCCTCGTGCTGGTAGGCTCGATCAACAATCTTTGCGTTGATCGCTACTTCGGTCAATGGCATGCGGTTCTGGCGAAGGTAAAGCAGATTCTCCAGATCGTCGCGGGAGAAAAAACCACTGACCAGTCGCACTGGAGCACCGCCATGTTCCCAGAAGCGGATATCCTTGCCATTTGTCATAAACGCAAATGGTGTAAAGCTCTGGCGTTTGGCAATCTCGGTGATATAGAAATTCGCCTGGGTCTGGGCGAGGCGTGGATCGATGCTGGTTTTCTTGGCCTCAACGACCGCGATGATCTCACCGTTGGCGCGATACAGTGCATAATCGCTGATCCCTGGTGGCAACTTTACCTCGTAGATACCATGCTCCTCACGAATCTGGTTTAACCGTGCAAGTGTTTGCTGCAATGCTATAGGGTCAGATCCATCTGTTGGCATCTCTACACCAACTTGCTTCCTATCCTTTACATCCCATCCGGCTCGTCCTAATGCTGGGTCGATCAAATCTTGGCGTGTCTGGGCCTCACTTGGTGAACGTCTTCTCGTCGAACGTTTCTTCAATGTCATACATACCCTCTCACCATGATTACTCACACATATGATGTCATCGACAACCCCAGCGTGGCGTTATGGAACTTGACACGAGAATGGGCTGAGGTCTCCTTCATCCTTTGATTATAGCATAGCAATGGCGATGTTGAGAGGCTAGAGGCTGGAGATGAGAGATTAGTAGGAACACACCACCAGTAGCGGCGGTTTCCAACCGCCGTTCTGCTCATCCAAGACACACATTGGATACACGCCCCACGCCTCGTGGCCTTCGACAGGCTCAGGCCGCAGTGCTGCGCTGCCAGACCACCCGCAAAGTATACCCATCTCTTAATGTTGAAGACGGCCAGAGGGAGACACCCCGACGAACAGTTTAACCCTTAACCCCTAACCCTTCCACGCTCAACCTTTCGACCGATTGCATACCATTGAACCATCCGATAAACTGGAGACCATATTGATAACAAAGGAGACCCATCCATGACAATGCTTACTATCACACAACTATGCGTTACACTGTGCCAACAGCGTTGCTTTGCATAAATGTGTCCGGTGAGCACCTATTCTGCGTGTGTCACACGTAGATAGTCCCTAGCCATCCTGAGTCAGGTACGAAAGAACAACCCGTTCTGTGATACTTGACTGCCAGTAAAACTTCTCTCCGGTTACACCTACTGCCCATCCCTATGGCTTGGTGTTAGCGCCCCTTACCGTATTCCAAACAGCTTTCGAATTTCTGTCATTTCTTACCTCACATACAAGTGGATGGCTTGATCATCCGTGTAATTAAAGGAGAGCAGGCATGCATTTGCCTCTTCGACAATACTGGCGGCTGTTGGTAACCTACCTGAGGCCACGCTGGCTCTCTGTACTGGGACTCGCAGCACTCCTCTTTACTGGCATCGGGATGCAACTCGTCAACCCTCAGATCGTGCGAGCCTTTATCGACACCGCCACAGCAGGTGGCGCTACGCAGACCCTGACCATCTTTGCACTGCTGTTTTTCGTCGTCACTATCGTGCAACGCATCACCGCACTCGCAGCAGTCTACCTTGGTGAAAACATCGGTTGGGCAGCCACCAACAACCTGCGGGCCGATCTGACACGCCACTGTCTGCGACTCGACATGGGCTTTCACAAACGCCACACCCCCGGCGAACTGATCGAACGAATCGACAGCGATGTAACAGCAATGGCAAACTTTTTCTCGCAGTTTGTTATCCATATCTTTGGAAATGCCCTGCTCATTCTGGGCATCATTGTGCTGTTGTTTCGTGAAGATTGGCGTGTTGGTTTTGCCATTCTACTCTATACCACTGTCGCCTTTGTGGCACTGGTAGGCCTGCAACGCATTGCCGTCAGTCGGTGGACAGAAGCACGCCAGGCTAGTGCCGAACAGTATGGATTTTTAGAGGAGCGGATCACCGGGACCGAAGACATCCGCGCCAATGGTGGGGAATCCTATGTGATGCGGCGGCTCTACACCCTGATGCAAAACATGCTGCGTACACAGCGCACGGCCCAGATGGCCAGCAACATCACGTTTATCAGCATCAGTTTTTTGTTTATTCTGGGGTATGGTCTCGGGCTTACCTTTGCCGTATTTCTCTACACCCAGAATGATGTAACCATTGGCACCGCCTACCTGTTCGTCTACTATATCGGCATGCTAGCCGGACCCCTAGAGCAAATCGGCGAACAGATGGAAGACTTACAACAGGCGACCGCGAGCATCTATCGTGTCGAGTCGCTCTTCGATACACCCATCCTCGTTCAGGATACACCACGCACCACATTACCCACAACGGCGTTTGAAGTCGCCTTTCACAACGTTTCGTTTGCATACGATGATGCGACACCAAACGGTGGTGCACAGCCATCGCAACTTGTGCTACAAGATGTGTCCTTTCGTCTGGAGCCAGGGAGAGTGCTAGGGTTGTTAGGTCGCACCGGCAGCGGAAAAACCACGATCAGCCGTCTCCTGTTTCGCCTGTACGATCCGACCACCGGGAGCATTTGTCTGAACGACATCGACCTGCGCGATGTTGGTCTGGCCGATCTCCGCAATCATGTCGGTATGGTGACGCAGGATGTGCAACTCTTTCAGGCCAGCATTCGCGACAACCTAACCTTCTTCAACCAACAGATCGACGATAACCAGATCGAACAGGCGCTGCGGACGCTGGGTCTCTGGTCGTGGGTCGAAGCGCAGCCCAACGGCTTAGAGACGCAACTTGCCGCTGGTGGTCAGGGGCTGTCAGCAGGCGAAGCACAACTATTGGCCTTTGCCCGCGTCTTCCTGAAGGACCCCGGTCTGGTCATCCTTGATGAAGCATCTTCGCGCCTCGACCCTGCCACCGAACACCTGTTGGAACACGCCATCGACCGTTTGTTTGAGCAACGCAGCGCCATCATCATTGCACACCGCCTACAGACCGTGCAGCGCGCCGACGACATTTTGATACTTGAAAACGGGGCTATCGTGGAATATGGACCTCGTGAGCAGTTGGCATGCGATAAGCGATCACATTTTTATCATCTCTTACAAACTGGGCATGAGGAGATTCTGGCATGATATATAGAGAACCCAATGAGCATATGGCGACCTGGCCGTTCAATTGGCGTGTCATTCGCTATTGCCGCTGGCCTTACGTACTGTATACGATATCGATCCTGGTCTTTGAGATCGGGCGCATCATCCCCGGATTGATCGAGAAAGCCATCTTTGACACGCTCCTTGGTGCAACCCCTGTGACGTTTAGTTTATGGTGGTTGATTGCACTCTATGTTTCGTTTGAACTCGCTCGGCTGTCAACGTCCTTTGGCGAGGTATGGAGCGGTGCCACCTTTCGCTACACACTGGGTGCGAAGCTACGGAGCAACATCATCGCGAGTGTCCTGCGGCGCCCCGGTGCGTTGACGCTGCCCGTGTCCTCCGGCGATGCGGTCAATCGATTGAACCACGATGTGGCTGAGGTGTCCGATTTTCCGTTGTGGCTGCCAGGTGTAGTCGGCAATGTCATCGCATCAGTCATCGCTATTGTGATTATGGCCCAGATCAACCTGACGATTACACTGGTGGTTTTTGTGCCACTGGCGTTAACGGTGGTATTATCGCGGCTGGCGTGGGGGAGGATTATGCGCTATCGAGAAGCCAGTCGTGCCGCAACCGGCGCAGTTACTGGCTTCATGGGCGAGTTGTTTGGTGCGGTGCAGGCCGTTAAGGTTGCCAACACCGAAAATAATATGATTGAACGATTACACCAACTCAACGATGTACGCCGGAAAACCATGCTGAGAGATCGCACCTTCAGCGAACTCCTGAGATCGATTTCGGACAGTGCTGCGATGTTTGGCATCGGTGTCACGCTGCTGCTGGCTGGTCAGGCAATGGCAAACGGGACGTTTACTGTCGGCGATTTTGCCCTCTTCGCCTACTATCTCTGGTTTACCACCAATCTGCCGTCGTTTCTGGGCACCTTTGTCGGCGACTATAAACAGCAAGAAGTGTCAATTCATCGGCTTGAAGAGCTGGTGCATCCCGAACCGGCAGAGGTGCTGGTCGCACACAATCCAGTCTATGCGCGTGGTGAACCACCAGTAACGTCATATATTGAGAAAAAGCAGGACGATCTCTTACAACAGCTTACCGTTCAGGGATTAACGTATCGCCATCCCGGAAGTACCAGCGGCATCTCAGAGATTGATCTGCACCTCCCCCGTGGCTCTTTTACGGTTATCACCGGGCGGATCGGTGCAGGTAAAACAACTCTGTTGCAGGTACTGCTCGGGTTGCTGCCCAGAGATGGTGGTACGATCCTCTGGAACGACCTGCTCGTCGAAAATCCAGCTACCTTCTTCCGCCCACCCCGCAGCGCCTACACGCCGCAGGTCCCACGTCTTTTCAGCGAATCGTTGCGCGACAACCTGCTGATGGGGCTTCCCGAAGACCACGTCAATTTGTCTACAACGATTCAGCAAGCTGTTCTGGAACAAGATGTGGCGAATCTTGAGCATGGGTTGGAGACTGTTGTCGGACCACGAGGCGTCCGGCTGTCGGGTGGGCAGGTGCAACGGTCAGCAGCAGCCCGCATGTTTGTGCGCGACACTGAGTTACTGGTGTTCGATGATCTCTCCAGCGCACTCGATGTCAACACCGAACGGCAACTGTGGGAACGCTTCGATGACTTCACCGACAACGGGTCAACACAAACCTGCCTTGTCGTATCACATCGACATGCAGCCCTGCGTCGCGCCGATCAGATTGTGGTGCTCAAGGATGGACAAATCGAAGCTACTGGCGCCCTCGACAAATTACTGGAAACCTGTCCAGAGTTTCAACGTTTATGGTCTGGGGAAACACAGTAGCAATAAACGACGCATCTCATTCGTCATTTCTGTAGCACAGTGTGTCAGATTGGCCATTCTGTGCTACAGTTATATATGCAAAGGTTATCTAGTACATAGTAAAGGAGATCGGGGTCATGACAAGCGACCAAGAGCAAAATGCACACAACAACGGCATCAAGCAAAATATCGATCAGACGGCGGACAAAGCACACGAGAAAGTTGACCAGGCCAGAGAGGTTGTCCACGACACTGTCTCCCAGGCCGAACAACAGCTACAAGACATTCAGGCGCAAGTGCAGCAAGCCAGCACACAGTTCGCTGAACAGGCCGACCAGGCAACAACAGTCGCTGGTGAGCGCATGGTCAACGTTTCACACTCGTTGCGCGGACGTGGCCCAGCCACCGGTCTCCGCGCCGATGTCACTGAACGAGCCGCTAATACCCTCGAACGTACCGGCGCTTATCTACAGGATCACGACGTACCGGGCATGCGCGGCGACCTGGAGAAACTCATCCGCAAATTCCCCCTCGAGTCTGTCCTTATCGGCGTCGGGGCCGGGTTCTGGCTGTCACGCGTACTGCGAAACAAATAGGAGACCCTTAGGGTTATTATTCCCCCGTCACCAAGCCGTAATCGCACTAAGACACGCTGCAAATCACCTGAACCTTTAGGGTTTAGGTGATAGCTTCGTTTTTGGCCCTTTTTACGCCGCTCATAACCAGACCTTTAGGGTTGAATACACCGCAGCACGATGGATTAAACGCCACTCGACACCCTTCAAAATGACCAGACCTTTAGGGTCTCACAAAATGCATCACGCAATTCTTGCGGCTCCAAGATCTCTGCATCGGCACCCAAGCCAAAAACCAGCATGGAAGCTACTTCTATCGAACCTACTTCAAAACGAGCAACAAACCATCCATCATCAGTCGTTTCGATAATCTCATATGCTCCTGGTGTATACCATTTGATGAAGTTCATCTTCCCCATGGCAATACGCAATGTAAACGCGTACTGGGCATGTTCTGTCTCGAAGCTAGCCACACGGGTTTTCCAATAAGCCGCCAGATCAAAATACATATCACGAGTAAATGTCTCCTCGCCAATCTGCATATCGTGAATACGTGACACACGATAGGTCCGAAATTCTCCCTTACTTTTGGCAACAAGATACCAAACACCAGCCTTCGATACTAAGCCATACGGTTCTACAGAGCGTTCTGCAACCTCGCCATTATGTTTCTGATATTGCACAGCAATACGGTTTTCTTCGTAAACAGCATCCTGTAGATCGCTTAGAGAGTCTAGCCTTTGTCGACCATGCCACCACCAGGTCGGATCGATATACACACGATTCCGCATGTCCTGTGCGACTTGTGCCTGAAGCGATGGCAAAGCCGTTAAGAGCTTTAACACCGATGTTTCGGCAGCATCCGCTAGGCCAATATCGTTGAGAAGTGAGCTATTGATAGATAATAGTAGTGCTTGAACTTCTGCCTTATTCAAGCCATTCAGTTGCACACGGTAGTTTTCGTCCAGCCAGATACCACCGCCATGCCCTCCTTCAGCGTAGATAGGTATCCCAGCAAACGACAGTGCATCAATATCACGCAAGATCGTCCTGCGCGACACCTCTAATTCCTCAGCCAATTTCTCTGCTGTCATTCTGCCCTGTTGCTGCAACATCAACATCAGTGTCAACAACCGATCTGCACGCATACAAACTCCTTTCCTATTGAGTGACAGTACATGTCATCCAAGTCAATGTACTATAGCATTGCCGTTCAAAACATGTATGAAAGGAAATGATTATGGCATTTGTAAATACTGATGGGGGTCGGATCTACTATGAAATTGAGGGCAAGGGTCCAGTGGTCGTTCTGGGGCATGCTGGCTTCGTTGATAGCCGTATGTGGGATACTCAATGGGAGGCATTTACGCAGCACTACACTGTTCTGCGCTACGACATGCAAGGCAATGGACAATCGGATAGAGCAAGCGGACCTCTCTCCCGCCGTAGTGAACTGCTCAATCTGCTTCAGCAACTTGGCATCAAACACGCACACTTGATTGGTAGCTCGTTGAGTGGTGCTACCTTTATCGATTTCGCAATCGAACATCCTGAAATGGTTTCATCATTAGTAACGATAAATGCCGTGCCAAATGGCTTCGAGATGCAGGGAGAGCCACCACGCTACATGCTGGAGATGCTACAGGCCTTGCAGCAAGGCAACTTTGATCGTGCGACGGAATTGCAAATACGCATCTGGATCGATGGCATGTACCGTGAGCCAGCGGAGATCAACAGCGCAGTTCGACAACAGGCAACCGAGATGAATCGGGCACCTGTTCAAAACAACACCTGGCTGATTGCCGACTCACAACCACTCAACCCACTTGACCCAGCTGCGGTAGACCGTCTGCACGAAATCACCTGCCCGGTCCTCGTTATTGATGGAGCACTTGATCACCCAGAAGTCCGTCGTGCAGTAAAAACGATGGCAGCCACAATAGAGCATGCACAGCAAGTCACTATCGATGATACTGCACACATGCCGAGCATGGAAAACCCAGCAGAATTCAATCGAATTGTCCTGACATATCTAGCAAACCTTTAGGGTTCATCTTTCGCTTTGGCAAGCACTAAACACCACTCGGCATCAGCAAAATACACCAAACCCTAAAGGTCTACCTCCTGACAAATAATTTTGGCCTGTAATGGGCGTTAACACACCAACCTTTAGGGTCTCACTCTACCGCAGCATCAAGACCTAAACGCACTATCAGATTACCCAATTCGAGGCAACCCTTAGGGTCTGCGTCTACGATCACAATTTCGGCAGCACCACACCCATCTGGTCGAGGTACTTCCCGTGCTTGTCGGCATACGAGGTTTCGCAATCCTCGTCGCTCTCGAAGAAGAGCACCTGCCCAATCCCTTCGTTGGCGTAGATACGTGCAGGGAGGGGTGTGGTGTTGGAGATTTCGAGCGTCACATAGCCACGCCAACCCGGCTCAAACGGCGTGGTGTTCAAGATAATGCCACAGCGCGCATACGTCGACTTGCCCAGACAGATCGCCAGCACATTACGAGGAATGCGAAAGAACTCAACCGAACGGGCCAGCGCAAACGAATTCGGCGGAATATCGCAGTAGTCAGCAGTAATATCAACGAACGAGCGCTCATCGAAACGCTTGGGGTCCACCAGCGTGTTAAACACATTGGTGAACACCTTGAACTCATTCGCGATCCGCATGTCATAGCCATACGACGACAAACCATACGAGATAACTTCCTCACGCACCTGACGTTCCACAAACGGCTCAATCATGCCCTCCTCAAGCGCCATGCGCCGTATCCAACGATCAGCTTTAATCGACACTATCCGGCTCCTTCCGATGTTTCGGTTTAGAATGTCGCATTATACCACTGGCCTCAAGAGGGCCTGTCGTATGAGGATATGTCAAAGAAATCTGTTCAGCGGATGAATGTATGTCTGTTACAAAAGGAGGCTTCTCTCGTGCAGTCGCTCATCGACAATCAGAGCTGTGTGCACTGTCCGGCACTGGTGGCAAACCGGAAGCGGATTGTGCATGGCTATGGCGATCTATCGGCGCGGATCATGTTTATTGGTGAAGCACCAGGGAAACATGGCGCCGATCAAACCGGAGTGCCTTTTACTCAGGATCGTTCAGGGTCGCGGCTCCAACGCATATTGATGACGCTTGGCCTTATGGAGGAAGGCCAACCCACCACACATCCCCGCTGGCAGTGTTTTGTGACCAACGTCGTGCGTTGTTGCCCACCCGAAAATCGCACCCCGATGCATACTGAACAAACTAACTGTTTCCCCTTCCTGATCGACGAACTAACACAGGTCGATCCATATCTAGTCGTGCCAATTGGACGGCTCGCATTGCGGGCGGTGGCGGAGTGTTACCTCGAAACAGACCCCGGCCCCATTCGCGCCGCACACGCCATCCCACTCAGGACCGACTCACGAGTTATTGTACCGATGGTACATCCGGCCCGCATCTCAAACGCCCAGATCGAGACATTCACTGCGGTGATGCGTGACCTTCTTGGTGAGGTGCGTAGAGATGGTCTTTTGTAGCATTGAACTTTTGTTATGCTTTACATCATTATGGTAGTAGGCTACAATTACTACAGTAATAAAAACACCTAAAAAACGGCTCCAGTCGGTTCGAACTAATACTTATTAATCCTCTGTCATACAGCTGAAGAGCGGATAGAGACGAAGATGAAGAGGTCAAGACGATGACACCCACAAACCGCTTAATAAACATCTTTCTTCTATTGTTAAGTTTAGCGGCAGGCGCATTCATTTGTACAGTTATAGCGTGGTTCTTATTCCGCCCCTCAATTGCAAATATTTTCTACGAGCGAGGTGTCGCACGTTGTGAATGTGTAGAAGCGCTCCCCAGCTACAACATGGCAATACGCATCTGGCCAAATTTTGCCGAAGCATATGTTGCTCGAGCCAATATTTACACAATAGAGGGGCGTTCTGTCGAAACTATCCCTGATCTCGAAAAAGCTATTGCCCTCAAACCAAACCTTGCCCAAGCACATTACTTGCGTAGTCGTGCTTATTTCGATCTGAAGCAATATGATCAAGCCCTTAGTTATATGGATAAAGCAATTAGTTTAAAGCCCGATGCACTCTCATACTATGGGCGAGGACGTACCTATCAAGAACAAGGTAACCTACAGTCAGCATTAGAAGATTATAATCAGTCAATTTCTCTGAATCCGAACCTTGTTGATGCATACTACAGTCGTGGCTTTATTTATCGTGACCTTGGAAAATTTAATTTGGCTATAGATGATTTCACAAAAACTGTAGATCTCAACCCACAGTTTGCAAAAGGGTATTATAGTCGCGGTGTAACCTATCATTACATGCAAAATTACACACAAGCTATAACCGACCACACTCAGGCCATAGCAACTCAACCCGATTTTGCTGATGCATATAACAGGAGGGGGATTAGTCACTACTGGAATAAAGATATCAACAAGGCGATAGACGATTTCAGTAAAGCATTGAAAATCATGCCAGACTATGCCGAAGCACGTTGTAATCGTGGTAGTGTATACAAAGAAGCAGGAGAAATAGACGCAGCTATTAATGACTTGCGTGCCTGTGTTCGTTCTAACCCTGATGATGAATTCAAACAACCAGCACTGGAAGCACTCCAGTCATTAAATGCGGAACCCTAGGATTCCTGCAATTTTAATAAGCATAATCACAGGGTGTCCCGACAACCACATGAGCCAGAACACCCGGCCCGCATCTCAAACGCCCAGATCGAGACATTCACTGCGGTGATGCGCGACCTTCTTGATGAGATGCGTAGAAATGGTCTTTTGTAGCATTGAGCTTTTGCAGTGCTTTACATCATTATGGTGGTAGGCTACAATTATGGTAACCAAAGGAGAAATAGCATAACAACGAAAACAGTTGAGATCCACGAGGCACAACAACAACTTGCAGAACTGATCTCACAGGTGGCGAATGGAACTGAGATTATTCTCACAGATGGGAAAACACCACAGGCACGACTCGTTCCTGTTACACCTAAGGTTACACAACGCATCCCTGGTCTTCATGCAGGAAACATTACCATGAGTGATGATTTTGATGACCCACTATTCACACCTTAATATCTGTGGGTAACATATCAAAGTTTGTAATCAGACCACCACGCATAATCTGTAGCACGATACTTTCCACAATAAAATTGAGCAGTTCCCCAAAAAACAACAAGGTGTCCCGACAACCACATGCGTCGGAACACCCTACAGCTATAGCACACGCTCCTACAACTGACTCATCCCACCATCTGCAACGATCTCTGTCCCCAGAATAAACGACGACTCTGGCGAGGCCAGGAAGGCGACAACGTTCGCAATCTCCTCGGGGCGGCCAAAGCGCTTGAGTGGAATCTGGCTGGCTACATTCTCTGCAAAACCCGCCATCTGCTCCTGCGTCATCCCCATACGACCGAAAATAGGCGTTTCGACAGGTCCTGGACTCACCGCATTGACCCGAATACCACGCCCGACCAGATCGGCGGAAAACGTGCGCGCCAGACTGACGACGGCAGCTTTGCTGGCAGCATAGACACTCGTCGTTGGCATGCCAATGTTCGCATTGATCGATGTGTTAAAAATAACTGATGCGTTGTCATTGAGATATGGTATGGCCTTCTGCACAGTAAAATAAGCCCCTTTGAGATTGACGTTCATAGTCTCATCAAAGAACTCCTCGGTCACTTGCTCAACCGGTGCCATCTTGGCGATCCCTGCATTCACAAAGAGTACATCGATCTTGCCGAGCTTCTGTTCGACCTGAGCAAAGAGACGATCAATATCCGCCGACTGAGCAACATCACCCTGCACAGCCAGCACACCACCAAGCTCCTGTGCTGCCGCATTCAGCGTTTCTTGATTGCGTCCAAAGAGCACAATCTTCGCACCCTCAGCCTGTAATGCCTTCGCAGATGCCAGACCAATACCACTGTTACCACCTGTAATCACGGCGACCTTACCATCAAGTTTACCCATGAAATGACTCCTTAATCTGATAAAAAGTACCTGTATCAAACAGATGTATCTACACAGCAACGGATAATTGTTCAATCGACTCATCGATCTGTTGGCGTGCTTTCGCTATGGTTGCCTCTGGGTCATTCACAAGTTGATCGGCTGCGATAAACTCGACATCGGTAATCCCAAGAAACGCCAGAACCTGCCGTATATACCCTGAGACATAATCAAAATCACTGCCCAATGGTGTTCCCCCAGAAGTCACCACGACATAGGTTTTACGGTCTTTGAGCAAACCTACTGGTCCATTCTCACCATAGCGAAATGTGACACCGGCGCGAGCAACCAGATCGATATAGGCTTTCAGTGTGGCTGGCACCGAAAAGTTATAGATCGGCACACCCAGAACCAGTACATCACTCGTTTGTAGCTCTTCCACCAGTTTGTCAGATGTCGCGAGTAATGCCGCCTGATCACCAGTGAGATTCTCGCGTGGTGTGTAGTAAGCACCGATCATCTCCTCGGTAACAAACGGCAATCCGGCTGCCACGTCACGTTCTACCACTGTTGCATCTTCAAACTCACTAGTGAAACGTTCAACGACATAATGAGTTAACTGTCGACTGACCGAGTCATCGTAACGAGCACTAGCATCGACACGTAAAATACGCAGTGCCTGATTGGATGATGTAAGAAGTTCGTTAGATATGAATGACATGAGAAATACCTCTATATTTTTACAGAAAGTGAATACAAGAGAAAAGAAGTAAGTTATACTTCGTTTGATATATTTTTACGACCAGATCTATTCTTGACCTTTCGTTCCAGAATTAATACAAAAATTTTTTAGAATAGCGCAAGTGCGGTTGTGATACTATCTTCCAGAGTTTTACGCTCCAGTTTCGCCTTTGCCATGACATGCAAACCCATCAACGTGTTGAGGAGAAAACGTGCCAGACAGCGTGGATCCTGCGTTGATGCAATTTCACCTGTTTCCTGACCTTTCACAATCAGTTGGCAGAAAACATCCTCTGTCTTGCCAAATCCCGCCCGTATTTTCTCGGCAATTTCGGCATCATGTGGTGCAAGCTCCACCGCTGTGTTCACCACAAAACAACCACGCTGAACATGATCGGCGAAAGCAGCATCTATCTGCACTTCAAAGAACTGCTGTAGCGCCTCTTTCGCCGACTCAGTCTGCTCAAATAATTCCAGTAATTCAACACCACTACGTTCTTGATAACAAGTCAGTGCATTGAGATACAGTGAACGCTTATCACCAAAAGTATCATACAGACTGCCACGGCCAATACCAAGATAATCAACCAGATCCTGAACTGATGTCGCTTCATAACCACGAGACCAGAAAAGGTCCATTGCTTTGTTGATTACTTTGTCTTGATCAAATTCTTTATGCCGCGCCATCTTGCTATACTCCTTAGACTTTCAAGAGTATAGCATATTTGGAACGATTAGTCAAGAATATTATTATTTGCATTACGTTGCACTAAAATGATACTCATCGACATCACATACCGGCTTATACCCAATCTGTTGGTAGATCGAATTTGGAGTCGGATTTGCCATGTCAGTAAAGAGCACACAAAACTTCTGGCCTGTATCAAGCAGATGTTGACTCAATCGTGCTACAAATGTCGAGGCATAGCCACGGTTGCGAAATTCTGGCGGGGTGTAGACTGCGTTGAGTCCCACACCATTGGTCGTCGGGCGTGTACGCCCACCCATACATACGGGCTGACCATCAACCCATAAATACATATCAGAACTGTTAATTTTTCGTCGTGCAATATTCTCTGTCTCTGGCCCCCAACCACGCAAACCTGCATCGACCTGAAATGCATACATCCAACGGGTTACAAGATCGAGATCGTTTTCGGTGGCCAACATTAAATGTCCAGCACTATACATAGGTTCCTGCACTTCGGTAAGTACATAGATACGCTCCTGACGCTGCAATTTAGCGGGCTGTTTTGCGATACAAGACCACGTTCCGGTAAATGTCTGGGCCACATGCACAGGAGCAACCACACCAGAAACATACGCATCCCGCATGTAGAGTTCTTCCGCAATGAGATCTATGGCTGCTTTGCAATCTGCTCGCTCACTATATAACATTAATGACTGGGGGGGTGTCATTGCTCCCACGACTGCTAAACCATCGCTGTCTTCAACGGTAATAAAATACGGGAGATCGCTTTGCAAACCATTGGAATGCAGCATTCGTAAACTAATACCCAAAATCAGATTGTTCTCTGCTTCATACGCTTCAAGGAAAGGGCGCGTCCTCTCAAGAAACGGTGCAGCCTCATGGTAGATTGTAATCAACACGGATCACCCCTTTGCTAGATCAAGACCAATACGCTTACCACCCCACCGCACATCCATCACAGCGGGTCTCACTCCCAGCAACATACGCTCCCGATGGCAACTGCCAGATCACCTGCCCTCTCCCAAAACCACTTGGTACAGCCTCGACCTGGACCGTGTGACCCCGTTCAGCCAGCCCTTCAATCACATGCCGTGGTGTATCTAATTCGACAAACACGGTCTCTCCGGCCACCCGCCAGCGTGGCGCATCCAGTGCTGCCTGGGGATGCATACCATAGTCGAGGGTATTGATGGCGACTTGCGTATGCCCCTGTGGCTGCATCTCACCGCCCATCACGCCAAACGGCCCCACCGGTTGACCATTTCGCGTCATAAACGCTGGAATAATCGTGTGATATGGTCGCTTGCGTGGTGCTAACTGGTTGGGATGTCCCGCTTCCAGCGTAAAGCCGTGGCCACGATTCTGGAGCGCAATACCCCAATCTGGTACCACGACACCGGAGCCAAAGCCCCAGAAATTCGATTGGATCAGACTCACCATACGCCCCTCACCATCTGCTGCACACAGATAGACCGTACCACCACGCGGTGGTTGACCTGGTTCAGGAAAACGCGCTTGTGGTCCGATCAATGCTCGACGCGCTGCGAGATACGCCGGATCAAGCAAACCGCGCAGCGGGACCTCCGCGTGTTCGGGGTCTGCAATATAACGATGAGCATCAGCAAATGCCAGTTTCATGGCCTCAATCTGCAGGTGGTAGGCATCAGCCGAGTCACGCGGGTATTGGGCAATATCAAGACCATCAAGCATGCCGAGCGTCAGCAATGCGGCTAAACCCTGCCCATTGGGTGGCAACTCCCAGATCGTATGTCCACGATACTCGATACTGATCGGATCAACCCAGGTGCTCGTGTGTGCCGCCAGATCGTCGGCGGTGATCAGTCCTCCGGTACGCTGTGTAAAGTCGACCATTGCCTCAGCAACTGCGCCCTTGTAAAAAGCGTCCGCACCCTCTTCGGCAATATGACGGAGTGTACGCGCATGGCCAGGGCTGACAAACATATCGCCTGCTGCGGGGGCCGTACCAGATGGTGCAAAAGTGGAGAGAAAACCAGCAAACTCTGGTGCACTTCGTTGTTGGGCTGCGGCGACAGCCTGCGACCAGCCACGCGACACAATTGGCGCGACCGGATGGCCACGTTCGGC
>JBCDFA010000148.1:0-16980 GCA_039178835.1 Chloroflexota bacterium | reverse complement strand
TCATCTTCCTGAGGAAGCTCTGGTACTGGTTGTTTTGATGGCCGGCTCCGTTCCGGCCCACGTGTCCGATTCGTACTTGCGCGTGATGTTGGCGGTTCAGGCTGACGGCGTCGAGGTGGTGTACGTTGCTCATCTGCATTGTTCTCGCCAGCAGGTGTGCCAGTACGCGCCCCAGATGATTTGCGCAATGGCTGGGCTGGTGGTGGCGCTGTCACAAATTGCTTCTGGGCATAGGTATCATTCGCGTTTGTTGTTGGGGCTGCCTCGCTCAATGAAGCCGTTGCCTGCGATGGCGTTTTGGTCTTACGCTGTTTGCTCTTGGCACGACTAGCCTTCTTTTCCAGCGGATTGCCAACAGACTTGCCAAGTAAGGCCAGGAGCCAGTCCATATCGGCTCGCGAGAGTGGTTCGAGCAACGGATCATTACGACAGGCGAGCGCAATATCATACGCAATAGGCAACAAGTCCTCAACATGTTCATAGATCCATGTGGCGAGACCACTGCTACCTGGCTGGGCGTCGATAATATACAGGCGCTGGGTCTCGTGATCATAGCACGTCACGACATCAGTAAATGATGCCAGGGTGTATAGAGGGAGTGCCGCAGCCAGGCACCAACCAATGAATTGATCTTTCACGTTGATCTTGTTGGGCAGATCGAACCAGCATGCCTGTGTGATCCAGCGTGCGTTTAGGGCTGAACTCAGAGATTTGTTGGTTGGGGTGCCATTGGCCGTTATTTCACAATACCCATGAATCTCCTCATCGATAATAACACGTCCCCAATGAATACGATGGATGTTCGAAATCACACGTGTGTCACGTTCTTCACGGACCGTTGCCTGACAACGACGCAACGGATACGTTCGTCGGCCATTGCTCTCTAACCGCAAGACAACGCTGCCGGTGTCTTCATCTCGTGCGGTCACACGTAGCCCGCCGCTGCCGGGCGGTAACGCTGCACCAGGGAAGGTCCATCGCTCGAAGTTGGTTGGGTCGAGTTGACCAAGTATTTGTCCATACTCATTGCGGGCAGTAATCGCAGACCCACTCGACGAGAGGAGATGAAACTCGACAAACGGATCATCAACAGCTTTACCTGGTTTCCATGCAACTTCGGGATCTGGCAGATCAACCAACTGATGATGATCAACCAAACGATTGACGATATGTTGCACACCCCAGTGCTCAACCTCGACTTCGGTGAGTGGTAATTCATTGGCCGCACAGAGGATGTGCTGGGCCGTGACATACGCATTTGCCGGAGGTGCGGGCCAATCGGTGGTCGCATCATCCTGCAAAAGTAGATCTACGTGGCGAGCCAGTGCTTGTTCTTGAGGCAATTTGCCAAGCACCAACAACACCGCCTGATAACTGGACCGCAATATACGCTGAAAGAAGGCATGCGGATGGGTGTAGCCTACGACAAGCAAGACATGTGATGGTCGTAGCTCAGGGCCAAAAGTAATCTTTTCGACATCACCAACCAATGGTGCAATAATGGCTGTTTCGAGTGGCTGACAGACAAGGTGAACCGTATAGCCACTCTTTTCCAGATCGAGTGCAACCTCGGCAGCTTCACGAAAATGATCAATTGACGTATGCCATACCGCCAGTGTGGTCGAGCCATATGGTGCATCGTCGCCACTGATAACGCGCCAGGGCGTACCGAGCAGCTTTGTTAGTGCGGCATCTGGCTCGTCAATCGGGGTAAGTGTGGCCAGAAAATGGGGAAACTGACCATACGTATACGCATGAGCGATCCGCTGTAGCCGCAGCATAAGATCGCTCAGATGAGCGCCAGAAACACCAGTATAACGATGGATATCTGGTAAAACCACCAGATGCAGTTGTGACCAGAAGAAGCGCCAGACTCGGTCGTGATGTCGCAGGATACGATGGTGGAGTGTGTCTGGCGTTGCAATCATAATACGAGCATACGGATTAGGCCGTTGCTTTGCAGACACAAGCGAAACAGAAAGGCGCACATTCTGCGGCAGATTTGTGTTCAGCTTCTCCAGATCGGTCTCGATATGCTGGGCCCCTTCCTCGGTCGGAGCCAGCAACAGTGCCGTGGCACCCGCCTCGCTGTGCAATGAGGCATAAAGCAAGAGATACGCCGTGGTGGTGACTATCGAGTTTGCTGCAGAAAGTGCCACTGGCTCGCCTCGTCGGAGTGCAGTGAGCGCCTGTGCCTGATGGGGTCGGAATGGCTCCCCCGTCATCGCCAGCCAGGCCTGGCTCACATCACCATCAACAGGCAGATGGCTAATGCGCTCGCCTTCTGACTCATCGAGTTCACGCAACATACTTAATGGATTGACTTCACCACGTGTACGTTGCCGTGCAATGGCTTGAATAATCTCGGTAACGCTTTGCACTTTAGTTCACCTTCTGCCCTACACAATGGGCAAATTTGCCTTTTTATTGTAGCACACAGCGTCAAACAACAGGAGTTACATATATGCAAGAAAATATATTTTTGGGAAAAAGATGATGGTATCGCCATCAGGCAGAAAGCTTACAAATACCGTTTTAACGGAATATGCCCGATGGTCGTTTCCATGGTGCGGTGGCTTCATCAAGGGTCTGTATTTCTGCATCGGTAAGAGACCACCCCAGCGCACCCGCATTTTGTTGGGCCTGCCGTGCATTTTTGGCCCCAGGGATGGGTAGCACATCCTGCTGAATAAGCCAGTTCAGGGCTACCTGAGCCGGTGTTTTATCGCCATGCCCAGAGCCAATCTCACGCAACAGGTTCAATACTGGCTCCACGACTTCAAGATGTTTCGTCTGAAAGCGGGGCGTATACCGACGGGCACCACTGGGCATAACATGGGTCTTGTACTTTCCTGTCAACAACCCCATCGCCAGTGGGCTGTAGGCAATCAGCGTAATGCCAAGTGACCGACAGGTGTCCAACACGCCACTCACCTCAGGGCCACGTGCCAATAGGCTATACTGCACCTGGTTGGCTGCCAGACTAACACCCCGCTGGCTTAGCGCATCGTGGGCTTGTTGTAACTGCGTTGCATTAAAGTTGCTCACCCCAATCGCATGAATCTTACCTTCTGCGACAGCATCCGCAAGGGCGTGCATCAAGCTAGGAATGCTCATGAGTGTAAATGGCCAGTGAACCTGATACAGATCGATCTGCTGAACACCGAGACGCTGCAAGCTGGCGTCGATGGCACGATGGACTTCTTGAGCGGATAAGCGCCACGGAAGCGGAGCAAACTTAGTGGCTACAACCACTTTTGTCTCGGTTGAGCAGGCCAATCTGCCCAGGAAGCGCTCCGAATGACCCGATCCATACACTTCGGCAGTATCAAAAAATGTAATACCGGCGTTGATACTACTCCAAAACGCAGTTATGACATCGTCAACATCATAGCCCTTCCCATATCCCCAAAACTGTGTATCGCCCCATTGCCATGTGCCGATGCCAAGTGGTGCTACATGGAGATCAGTCTGTCCAATCTGTTTGACGGTTTCTACCATAATAGTATGCTCCCTTAATAGAGTAATGCTCATAGACATTCCCTATGATCACGAATCTTTGAAAGACATGAAAACGTCACTCAGGATGCTTCCATACAGTGCTCGTGCTACTTTGCATGCCCAAGTGACGTTTGGTCACCTTTGGTGTATGATATTCAGTACTGTTACACCACATCAGAGATGTAACATACAAATGTAAGTGTACCACGATTAGTCCCATTTATAATGTCAACTATCGTGAAGCCAAATGTGTGCTATCTTTGTTGTTGCATCGGCTGTGTTGCAGTGGCAAGATACACGTGCTAGTAGTACAATACTCAATACGCGTCTATTTTGTGAGATACCAACACCAAACAATTAAGGGAGCCTTATGGGGAATCTAAACATATTTCACGGCCCAAATGCTGGATATGTCCTCGAATTATATGAACGTTATCGTGAAGACCCACAATCAGTGGATGCGACTACCCGTGCCATTTTTGAGCAATGGACCCCAGACGATACGCAACCGAACATACAGGAGACGCTATCTGCTTCAGCAAATAGGACTTCTCTCGATATGCCTAAAATCGTAAGCGCTGCACGCCTTATTCGCTACATTCGCGAACTTGGCCATGCCGATGCCAAAATCGATCCACTTGGCAACCCACCACCTGGCGATCCTGGCTTACGACCGGACATACATAATGTAGATGAAGCAGATCTGGCCAAACTCCCTGCGGAGATCGTCCGTGGACCACTGGTCGAAGGATCACAGCATGCGCAGGAGGCCATCCAAAAACTCCGTCAGGCTTACTCTGGCTCGATTGGCTATGAAACCGATCATATTCAGATTTTTGAAGAACGATCCTGGATACGACAAGTCATTGAAGACCGTCGCTTTTTCCAAGGCTTTGATGCCAATCGTAAACGTGAGCTACTCGAACGTTTGACAGAAGTCGAAGTGTTTGAGCGTTTTTTACACCAGACCTTTGTTGGTCAGAAGCGGTTCTCAATCGAGGGCTGTGACATGCTGGTGCCAATACTCGACTCTGTCATGCGAAATGCGGCGAGTGTAAAGACTCACGATGTAGTCATTGGTATGGCCCACCGTGGGCGCTTGAATGTCCTCGCCCATATTCTTGGTAAACCATATGCCGCTATCCTCATGGAATTCCAGGCTGCCAATCGTGGACAGGTAGCTTTCCCTGAAGGACGTGGCACCAAAGGCTGGGTCGGTGATGTCAAGTATCACCTGGGTGCACGACGGGCCTATCGTGAGGCTGGGATTGAGCAGATGCCGATTACCTTGGCGCCCAACCCAAGTCATTTGGAATTTGTCCATCCTATCATTGAAGGCCGTGCGCGTGCGGCTCAGGAACAACGTAATGTGTCGGGGCCACCATTGCAAGACCCATTAGCATCACTGGCTGTTATTATGCATGGTGATGCCGCGTTTCCTGGTCAAGGAGTTGTTGCCGAAACCCTCAATCTTTCCAACTTAACCGGATATCACACCGGCGGTACGATCCATATTATTATCAACAACCAGGTTGGGTTCACAACCGAACCAAATGATGCCCGTTCAACACTCTACGCCAGCGACCTTGCGAAAGGGTTTGAAATCCCCATTGTGCATGTCAATGCAGATGATGTGGAAGCGTGTATTGCGGTTGCCCGTATGGCACACGCCTATCGCGAGCAGTTTGGTAAGGACTTCTTGATCGATCTTGTTGGATACCGTCGCTGGGGACACAACGAGGGGGATGAGCCCGCCTTTACCCAGCCATTGATGTATCAGCAGATTGCCAATCATCCAACCGTCCGCGCCCAGTGGGCCCAACAGCTAGAAGAACAGGGCATTATTCAATCTGAGGAAGCTGACAGTATGGTGCAGGCTGTCTGGGAAAAACTCCAACGTGCCTGGGACGAAGTGCAGCACGGCGAGGAGGTTGAGGCTGAGCGCATTCCACCCAAGAAGAAAGGTGCAGAAATTACGGTTGATACCGCCGTGGCTGCCGATCAGTTGATCACCATCAATCAGGCACTGCTTGATCGCCCAGCGGATTTTACGCCACACTCACGCCTTGAACGGCAGCTCAAACGACGGGTTGCTGCGCTTGAACAAGAGCAGGGCATCGATTGGGCTCACGCTGAGGCACTCGCTTTTGCCACCATTCTGGCCGATGGTGTACCGATCCGCCTGACGGGACAAGACTCTGAACGTGGTACATTTAGTCAGCGTCATCTGGTCTTACACGACTCACAAACGGGTGAACCTTTTGTTCCTCATCAGGCACTACCACAGGCACAAGCAGCTTTTGCTGTTCACAACAGCCCTCTTTCGGAAAACGCGACGCTGGGTTTTGAATATGGCTATAGTTCGCATGCCCCTGGTGCGCTTGTGCTCTGGGAAGCACAGTTTGGCGACTTCATCAATGGGGCACAGGTAATCGTCGATCAGTTTATTGTTTCCGGTCGAGCCAAGTGGGGACAACAGCCTGCGCTAGTGCTGCTGTTACCCCACGGCTACGAGGGACAGGGTCCAGAACATTCGAGTGCCCGCCTGGAACGGTTTTTACAGCTAGCAGCCCAACAAAACATGCGCATCGTCAACTGTACGACAGCAGCACAGTATTTTCATGTGTTACGGCGGCAAGCTGCTCTACTGACTCGCGATCCTCGTCCGTTGATTGTAATGACACCCAAAAGCCTCTTACGCCATCCCCGCGCAGCATCATCTCTTGCAGATTTGACAGATACACAATTCCAAAGCGTTATTGATGATCCTGATGCACAGGAACGCGCTGGTACCATTACACGCCTTGTGTTGTGTACCGGAAAGGTGTACGTGGATCTGATGAGTCAACGCGATTTGGCCAAGACAGAGCATATTGCGGTTGCACGAATTGAACAACTCTATCCCTTCCCGGCGCAGGAACTACAGAGCCTATTTGCTCGTTATCCAGCACTCCGTGAGGTGGTCTGGCTGCAGGAGGAGCCACGCAATATGGGGGCGTGGACCTATATTGCACCGCGGTTGCGTGGGTTGATTCATCCCCTCCCATTAGGATATGCTGGTCGTGCGAAGTACGCCAGCCCGGCTGAGGGATCGTTAGCTGAACATACATTTGAACAGGCCCGTATTATCGAAATAGCGCTCAACGGCGATGCTGAGTGGGGCATTGCAGCAGTGAGTGGTCATGCAACAATGAAATTAGGTTCTGCATAAAGACAGCTGCAAGATATGCTGGTATAGGAGTGAGTACATGGCTTCAGAAATTCGTGTCCCAACATTGGGTGAGTCAATTGTTGAGGCAACCGTAAGTAAGTGGCTCAAACAAGTTGGTGACACTGTGTCGCAAGGTGAACCATTAGTTGAATTGGAAACTGACAAAATCAATGTGGAGGTGATGGCTGAACAAGCTGGGGTGATCCAGCGGATCGATAAACCTGAAGGGAGTGATGTTGCGATTGATGATGTGCTTGGTATGGTTGGTGAGGGAGCCCCCAGTACGACCACCGCATCAACTCAGTCCACTGAAGCTCCCACTACTGAGGCAAAAGTGACTGATAATGGTCACGACAATGCCCCTGCTGCAACACCTGTTGCTCGACGTATGGCTGCTGATCATAATATTGATGTGCAAGATATTCAAGGGAGTGGCCCAGGTGGTCGTGTCACAAAAGAGGATGTCGTTGCACAAATGCAGCAAGCAACAAACATTCCTACAACACCACCTACACCAGCAGCTTCTCCCAACACTACTCCACTTCCGATGCTAGTGACGGCAACTGATCGACGTGAAGAGCGCATACGTATGTCACGCCGACGACAAACGATTGCACGCCGGCTCGTAGAAGCGCAGCAAACAGCAGCGATGTTGACCACATTCAACGAAATCGACATGAGCGCGGTGATGGAATTACGCAAGCGACGCCGTGATGCTTTTAAGGAACGGCATGGCATTGGGCTAGGTTTTATGTCATTCTTTACGAAAGCAGTTGTCGGTGCACTCAAAGCCTTTCCGATAGTCAACTCAGAGATTCAAGGCGATGAGGTTGTCACTAAGTACTATTATGACATTGGTATTGCCGTATCAACTGATGAGGGCTTGGTCGTGCCCGTACTACGCGACGCAGACGGTAAAAACTTTGCCGCAGTTGAACAAGACATTGCTGAACTTGCCAAACGCGCGCGTGAAAATATTTTGGGCCTGGCAGAACTGCAAGGTGGCACATTTACCATCACAAATGGTGGGGTTTTCGGTTCGCTGATGTCCACACCGATTCTGAATGCGCCACAGGTTGGTATTCTCGGCATGCACAAGATCGAGGAACGACCTATTGTGGTAAATGGCGAGATCGTCGTTCGCCCCATGATGTATGTCGCGTTGTCCTACGATCATCGTATCATTGATGGAAGCGAGTCGGTGCGCTTCCTAGTACGCATTAAGGAGTTAGTAGAAGATCCAGAGTCGCTCTTGCTCGAGGGTTAGAACTCTTTTGGAACAAAGATCGAAAACAGGTACCCAATAATTGGGTACCTGTTTGACATACCTTATAGGCTATTGAGTGACAATACTTATACCAAAGTCAGCAAAATAATCGACTGCCATGTATACAGCCTCATCTAACATAAGACCACCATCACCACTTTGGATACCATATGCCTTACCATTGAGGAAGTAAGGACCACCACTATCACCACCTAAGGTCATACGCGACCCATCAGTCGTTTTGACACGCATAAATGTAGGGGCGGCATCCTTAATGTAGTTTGGCCGCACACTATTTGAATTGACTAAGCCGCAGGTTAGACCAGTAGTTTTGCCATATTTGCAGACATATGTACCATTAGGTTGTGCACTACGCGACACTGTCCCTGTGATACTTTCCCATTGTGTGTAGTCAGTGCTTTTGTTGATGGTGGCTGATGGAGTGAGACTCCCAATTGTATGCCATTGGAGATCGTACGATCCACTGTCAGAGCCAGCAACAAAGGGTATATTATTTCCCAAGAAGTTCTGGGTGTCTGGGCAATGTCCAGCGGTAGTTAGACCATAGGTGCCATTCCCATCCCGCACCAAGAAACCAGTAGTACACTCTGTTGCTTCACCACCACCGAAGGCGTAACTTGTGCTCTGGGTAGAGCGACTGAGTTGATCGACGGTGTTGATTTCGATAATATCAAGCAATTCTGCGTTATCTTGCTCATCGTTAGTATCAATACTTGCTTGGTCGGCTTCTTTTGCTGCCTCTCCTATAAGAGTTTCCACTTTGTCTGTCGTCTGTTCGGTGACATAAATATCAACCTTGCCCTCTTCAATATTGATATCTGCGTCGAATGCCAGTTGTTGACGATCAAGCATTTCAATAGCATCGAGTTGTGTTTCTACAAGTTCAGCATATGAGCTATCGGCGTGTTGTACTTCAACAAAATCCTTTAGCGAACTGTTCTCAATATACGGTTGAATAGTTTGTTCACCGTTTTCTGTAAACTGAACCACAATGCGATATGCTGGTTCATGTTCAATCCACATACCGGCAAATGTCTCAGTCTCCTGCTCAGCGAGCTTGGCATTCAATACACCAACGGCATCTTGTAACTCAAGACGAGAGGTAGCCTCATTTAACGAGACTTCCATATCCTTGGCGTATTGTTCTGTTTGGTTGGCAGGTAGGGGGCGTACCGTCTCTGCACTGACAGATGTTGTTGATACAACAATTGCGAGAGCAGCAGCGACACTACAACGAACAAGGTTGTGCATACTTTCCATCCTTTCTGGAGATTTTAGTAAAATCACAACCCTATTGTATTGATCTACCGTAACATTATCGTGAAATAAAAGTAAAAAATGAAAAAGTTATAAGGGTAGCGCTTTTTCCATGGTCACTTTTGAAAGGCAGCGCACATGTCAAACGGACAATCACCTTTTGATTGCCCGTTTGTGTACATATGCCGCTCAGACAAGAGATGTCTAGGCACTTTTTTGCGGTTCATATGGACAGAGTGGATCACTTTCAAGTGGATCATTGGTCGCTGCAAAAGCCCGCGAGCGCGAGCCACCACAAATAACGCGATGTTCACAAACACCACATTTGCCCTTGAATTCGGCAGGATTGTGAAGACTGCTGAAAACGTCTGAGTTACGATATACGTTGGCGACACTATCTTTGCGGACATTACCGGCAGTGAGCGGTAAAAAACCTGCTGGACAGATATCGCCAGTGTTTGAGATAAACATAATACCGTTGCCATCGCGAATGTTGAAGCCACGATATGCTGGCGAACGTCGAATCTGCTCAGGCGTCATACCTTCACTCCGCATTCGGTCAAGTGCAACCCGTCGATATGAAGGCGCTTCGGTCGTTGCCACAACGAATGGTGCATCTTTGGCAGTGTCGTACACCCAATGCATGAGGTCTTCACTAGCTTCCGGGGAAAGTGGCTGAAGCACCCGCCCACGCCCCACAGAGATAAGGAAAAAGAGGCCCCAGCGCATTACTTTATGTTGCTTGAGCAATTCATAGGTTGCCGGTAGATCAACAGCCGTTTCAGCCGCAACCAGAGTGTTAATCTGGAGCGGAAGATCAAGCTCACCTGCCCAACGAATGGCCTGCATGGTGAGATCAAAACAACCATCAATACCGCGAATGGCATCGTGATTCTTTGCATTGGGGCCATCTAGACTCAAACCAAGGCCCTGCACCCCATGTTTTTTCAGACGCACCATGGTTTCGTAAGTCAGCGTTGGTGTCGCACTTGGCGTGATCGAGACGCTAATACCTAACTCAGTTGCTCTATCAATAAGTTCAAAGAGATCGGGCCGCGAAAGAGGATCACCGCCAGTCAGAATTAATTGGGGGAGTGGATCACCAAACTCAAGGATCTGGTGTATCAGCCCAACACCCTCTTCGTAGGAAAGTTGCCACGGATGTGGCTGGGGCATGGCCTCGGCCCGGCAATGCCGACACGCAAGCGCACAGGCCTGGGTCATTTCCCAGTAAATGTTGAGTGGTGTCTGAGCATAGTCACGCGGTTTATGGCGCATCTTTGATCCTGCATGTGTTGTATGTGTCATCGCAGTTAGCCCTCCTCGCAGCTGGATGATAATTCTTTGTTCGCATTGTAACAATCTTCCATGTAAAAAGGGGAAAGAACCAACCATTCCCAGAGGATAAATCTTTACTATCAGTATATGGTTGTAATCTCATCTATGTCTCCAGTCATAGGTCTTCAGACTGAACACGGTCGTTTTCTTGTGTTTCAGTTGTGTCTAACGACTAGACTGTCTACACTTCTTCATGCCAATCCAATGCTATACACTGATACATGGATATCTCTATTTTGACAAAGCTAACACACTCTGTGGACAGCTCATATTTCAAACGAGGACATTATGGCACAGGCGAAACTACAAGTAGAACCGGCCCCAAACAAATCGATAGGCGAAAAGATCGCTGTTCTAACTGTTGTGGTAGTTCCTTTTATCGCGACCATTTATGCAATTACATCGTTGTGGCAGCGCTATGTTACATGGTCTGATATTGCGCTCATGGTTGTTCTGTATATGATTACAGGGCTAGGGATTACGGTTGGGTATCATCGATTACTCACACATCGCAGTTTCGAAACCCATAAACCCATCAAAGGCGCGTTTCTGATCATGGGGGCGATGGCGTTGGAAGGCCCACCCATTACTTGGGCATCTACTCACATCGAGCATCACGCACACTCCGATCAAGAGGGCGATCCACATAGCCCACTGGAAGGCCTCTGGCACTCTCACCTCGGCTGGCTCTTTGGTCATGCTGCCCGTCCGGAAAAGTATGGCGCATGGCTGACCAAAGACCCGGTGAATGTGTTTGTCAACAAGACATGGTGGGTTTGGGTTATTCTCACATTTGTGATTCCCTTCTTGATTGGTGGCTGGACAGGATTACTCTGGGGTGGCTTGGTACGCATCTTCTTAACCCATCACATCACCTGGAGCGTGAACTCGATCTGCCATACATTTGGCAACCGACCCTACAAAACACGCGATGTCAGCCGTAACAACTGGATTGTGGGTCTGCTCGCATTTGGCGAAGGCTGGCACAACAATCACCATGCCTTTCCCCGCTCAGCCTTCCATGGCCTGCGCTGGTGGCAAATCGACGTTTCAGCCTATATTATTCGTGCATTGGAAGCAGTCGGTTTGGCGTGGAATGTGCAACGTGTGAAGCCAGAAGATCAGCGCAAGCGCAGCAATCTCGCTATGGAGATGGACGTGTAGTCTTCGTTGTCGCTACATGCGAAAGTGATTGCAAGCTTACTTGCACAGATAGACAAGCAGGGCGACCTTAGTGGTCGCCCTCAAACATGTTAACGTAGTCCTGCGAAAAGATCATCTTCGTGAGTACCATTTGTGGAGGGGAGATCAACTCGCGAGCCAACTCGAATGAAGTGCTCAATACCAAACAGATCTTCGGCGATATCTTCGGGCATACTCAAGAACGGGCTATCTTTGCGAATCTGCGTCACGTGTGCATCAATAGCGGCACGCTTCTGTGGTAAATAGCCATGAACAGGTATGACTGTCGTCACACGCTCATCCTCAACCGTAAAACGGGTCGCGTCAAACTCAGGGTCGTCCAGCGGTGTTGGCAGTCCACGCTCACGCATAATGGTCCAGGCTTTATAGACAGCAGTACGGGGAAAAGCTGTGTAATACAATTTCTGGGGTGTCCAGGGTTCCCCGGTATCTGGATAGCGTTCTACGTCTCCTGCAGCATCGAATGCTGCGACAGTAATCTGATGACAGGCAATGTGATCGGGATGTCCATAGCCACCACGCTCATCATAGCTGACCAGTACCTGGGGTTTGTAGTGTCTAATCAGTGTGACCAGTCGCTTGGTTGCATCATCTTTATCAGCCATATGAAAGCTCGCAGGATGGTTATTTGCCTCGGTGCCATCCATCCCCGAGTCTCGGTAACCAAAACGTTCCAGTGTGTTGACCCCCAGTGCCTCTACGGCTTGTGCCAGTTCAACATCGCGGATCTCACTCAGTCGAGCATGATTTTCGGGTGTATCCATCTCCGGGACAACAATCTCTCCCTCTTCACCACCTGTAGCCGTAATCAGAACCGTATGAATCCCCTCGGCGCTATACCGGGCAAGGGTGCCGCCGGTTGAAAGACATTCATCATCAGGATGCGCATGCACCATCATAATACAAAGTTGCTGATCGCTCATGTATCACCTTGCTGTGTGTAAGAATTATCGAGCGACCCGTAGGTTGCCCACATAAACAAGAAGCTTATGCATACATATAGTGTAACGCAAGATGGCGTTCATTTCAAATAAATTCAAAGTGAAACATGCAATCTATACGTTGTGTATACACTCTATGCTCTTGTGATATACGGGAAACTCACATATCTGTTATTGGGATAGAGGTTTATACAGCTACGCTGCATCTATCGCCGATTATGGTGTAGCAGGACTAGTGATTACTTCTTCTGATTTTGGGTCGTGTAAAAACATCCACTTATTAATATTTTGCGTTCTTAAATAGTACTAGTTTCATAGTAAAAGATCATTGTTCTCTATGCAATGTGTTTCAACTCCTTCTTATTCAGCTTACTACCACGACTGTACTACAGGAGCGCTCCATGTCAACATCACTCTTCACCACGCTTGTATCCCACGATCCATCACTTTCCGCCCCACTGACACGTGTATCGCTCCAGAATATCTGGCAACAATGCTATACCTATATAGAAAAACACCAGCTTCCGGTCACGTGCTATCTAGGCGTGCAGCGTTTCTCAAATACATTACCGTATCTTGCTCAATACGCTCAACTGAGTGCGTTTGGTGTACACATCATTGTTTTTGGTGTAGCTGATATAGACGTAAAGCCTGTTTTTGGCGTTACGTATGCACCTATCTCACCAAACTCACCTCTTGCCCACGAGTGGTTTGCTCTCATTGACTCACCAACATTTTGGATTACCCTCGTTGCTGGCCCCAATGTAATGCCAACCTCCCCGCGCCTCTCAGACCCATCGGTTGGTATATGGTCTGATGATGTGGACACTATTGATCGAGCGGTACACCATCTCATACCCATGTTAGGACATACACCACACTCTGCCCATGAGCGTAACAATGCGGAACACCTGCGTGCCCGGACATTTCTCACCCAAGCATATGCGCATGACTTTGAACAACATATTCGTTCCAATCATCAGACAACCCAGTACTTGATGCTCCTGCATCAACTTATTGATGCTTTGAATGATCCAGCACCCATTACTGTTCAACATATACCAACACACCTTTTTACTATGATGATTGATCTCCTCACAACGGGCCTCTGTGCAACAGAAGTCGCGATTACCCTCCATAATCACGATGGTTCTTATCTGGTGGTAGCAACGCATGGCTGCGATCCAGCAATCGTGACCCTGCCACATCCCGGTCCCAGCCCTAGTAGTCAGGCCCTCAACGAAGGGAATGTCGTGCATGTGGTCGATGCACTCCAGTCACATCGCCCCGATCCGTTACTGCAAGACGCTCGCTCAATTCTTGCTGCACCACTGCTTGGAAAGGAACAACCATATGGTACGATTACCATTGGGCATCCGTATCCTGAACAATTCACATCAACAGATGGCAAAATGCTGAAAATACTGACAACGCTACTCGGCACCTATATTGACCAACACCAGGTGTCGAGCGCAAAAAGTGCTCCCCCACTACTTGCAGAACAGAGTGTGAACACTCTATACGTGTAATCGCGAAACGTACAGTACGTTTTACACCCTTTACATAGCTTTACAATATCTTGACAAGCTTGATGTCTCCTTAACTACAAATCGCAGTCTTTCTGCTACTATAGACTTATGTAAAGAGGGAGAAGCAACAGTTGCCGGCACTGCTGTTGAGCATGATTGATGAAGGACACAGGTATCGCATATCTGTGTGTAGTGGTGTTGTGCATTCATATAGATATGCACACTCTGAGGAGACTTAGCAAATATGAACATGCAACAAGTGCCTCGTGTTCGCTTTATGATGATGATACTAGCTTTACTCTTGCCTATACTCGCCGCATGTGGTACACCTGCCCCAACCGCATCTGCACCAGATGCAACAGAAGAAATCACAGAGACGAGTGATGCCACCGCTGATGTGCCAACCAGTGTTGACGATGATGCAACTGAAACGGAAGAGGTAGTTACGTCGACCACTGAGTCGAGTAGTAATAACGTTCTATACATCCATCAACCCACCTATCCCGATGTGTTCGATCCACAAAAAAGTTCTTTTGCTAATGAGATAACGATTCTCTCGATGGCATACGAAGGGTTAACCAGACTCAACGAAAACCTTGAAGCAGTTCCTGCCGCCGCAGAATCGTGGGAATTCAATGACGATGCAACGCAGATCACCTTCAAACTACGCGAAGGTCTGACTTACAGCGATGGATCACCGCTCACCGCCGAGCATTTCCGCTATGCGATTGAGCGCAATTGTGATCCCAACACTGCCGGTGAATATCAGTCGATCCTCTTTGATATCGTCGGTTGCCAGGAGTTCGCTTCCACCGCCGTAGATGATGCAGATGCACTCAATGAAACACGTATGAGTTTAGCGGTCGATGTTATTGATGAACGGACGTTGACAATTGATCTCGTGCAACCTGCTCCCTACTTCCCCTATGTTGCCGGCTTATGGGTAATGTATCCAGCCCAGCAGGAGCTGATCGAAGCTGGCGGTGAGAGTTGGTGGAAGGATGCGGTAAACCACATTGGGAACGGCCCCTTCAACATAACACGTATTGAACAAGACCTCTTGATCGCGTTTGAGCCAAATGAACAGTACTGGAACGGAGCACCCCAAATCGGCGGATTAGAGTACATCTATCAGTCTGATCGCTCAGTTGCGCTGGAAGCCTATCGTGCTGGACAGCTTGATATTATGCAACCGGACCCATCACAACTGCCTGCACTCAAAGCCGATCCAGAACTGAGCGCAGAACTTCTCATTTATTCCGGTGCGACAACATTCAACCTGAGCTTTAATCTGACGCGCGAGCCATTCACCGATCAGAAAGTGCGTGAGGCCTTCTCCTACGCATTTGATCGCGAGACATACTGTGAAGTCATTCGTAATGGTGATTGTACTCCGACATTAAGCTGGGTCCCTGAGGGCATTCCCGGCGCAATCACCTCAGATCAGTTTGGGTTTGATCCAGAAGCAGCTGTACAGGCACTGGCTGAATCAAGCTATGGTGGGCCGGAAGGTTTACCCGAAATTCAGCTGACCTACGGCAACGATAACCCATCAACACAACCACGTATAGAATGGATCGCGGGGCAATTCCGTGACATACTTGGTGTCGATGTCATCCTTGATCCGGTCGAAAATACGACACTCATTGCCCTCCGCAAAGACCCTGACACCTATCCACAGATGCTCGCCTTTGGTGGTTGGGGGCAGGACTATCCCGATCCGCAAAATTGGTTGAGCGTCTTCTGGACTTGCAACTCGACTTTTGCCGAACGAGTAGCATACTGCAATGAGGAGTTTGACGAACTGGTTGCACAAGCAGATACCTCAACTGACCCAGCAGAACGTATTCGTTTGTATGAGGAGGCTGGTGAAATGCTGATTGCTGATGTACCAGGGCCATTTATGTATAATTTATCAAACATCTTCCTTGTCAAACCATTTGTGCAAGATTATACGACGACCCCTGCCGACTCTTCATCGGGATGGCCAGGTCAGTGGGCGTCACCACTCACAGTCACCGTGGATCGATAACAAAGCATATTGGTGTGCTGAGGTGAAATGTGATGAACTAGCGCAAACATCCTCCGGCGCGTAGCAGGCCACGCAGCGTTGTAGCACCCTGTTGCTCAAGACGCGTGGCCTGTGCCAAAAACAGTTGCGCGGTCGTCAAGGCATCATTGAGTGCATGATGTTCGGGTAGCACTGGCGGGATATTGGTGTTTTCGGCAAGCGCACGCAATGATAACGAGGGTAATGCTTCATCATATCCACGATGGAGTCGTTCTTCGTGGTGCAGGGCGATTGCCATCCGTGCCGTGTCGAGTGCGGGGCCTCGTAAGTTGATGCGATAGTGGTGTTGCAGAATACGATTGAGGAATTGTATATCAACAGCCGCCACATGTACAACGAGTACGCGTCCCTGTATACGGTCGAGGAGTTCTGGTAAAAGGTCGGTGATCGTTGCCGCCTCGGTCAAGTCGCGTTGCAAAATGCCATGTACCCGAATCGAGTCAGCAACAGCCGGCGTGTCTCTGGGTGGCTGCACCAGTGTGTGCCAGCGACTCCCAAGCTCTACACGTCCATCGACAATCTCGACAAGACCAATCGCAATAAGTTTATCTTGTTGTGGATTCAGACCAGTGGTTTCAATGTCAAGGGCACAGTAGCGAACCTCGCGCCAGGGGAGATTGCGGGCCGGACGCGTCGTTGCC
>JBCDFA010000147.1:0-17046 GCA_039178835.1 Chloroflexota bacterium | reverse complement strand
TGAGCGGCAGAGATAAGCGTATTACCATACACGATACCGGAAAATGTGATGAAGAAGAGGGTAAAAGTACTAATGAGCAGTTTGATGGGTGTGTGTGGAAGTTTCATAACGTGATGCTAATCCTGTGGTAAATGTGTGTTGCGGAATCAACATTGGGGAATGACTGTCGTTGTCTGATCCAGTCATTGATACTCTTCGCTCATCTATCATACTGGTTAGATGTGAAGAAAGTTTGAACAAGAAATATTCAAACCACAAACAAAGGCCTCACCAGTTTGCCCCCAAAGAGGGACTATGCTACGATAGAGAAGCCGATTTTCGTGATATAAAAAACTGATAGGGGGCCTTATGACCGAGCGAGACTACGAGATTCGTTTTCCAGATGGTGACGTAGATCTGTACAACGAGACGTTTATTCTGATACGTGATGGCCAGGAACAGACATTCCGTATTCACGACTACAGCGGGGTATATCAGGTACCAGGACTCTATGAACAAGTCGTGTCGGACATGCTGAAATGCGTATCGTACGAGGTCATACCAAAGCTCCTGGCCGAGGCGGTTACAGAAGCAGGTGAACAGATGTCGGATCTACGATTGTTAGACTTTGGGGCCGGAATTGGGCTTGTTGCTTCAGAACTAGCCAAGCAGGGGGTACAAACCATTGTCGGGCTCGACATTATTCCTGAAGCAAAAGACGCCGCAGAACGCGACCATCCCGGCATCTACCACGACTATCTGGTCGAGGATGTCTGCAATCTCTCGAACGACGCACAGGCTCGTCTGGCCCAGGTAGATCTGAATTGTCTGGTGTGTGTCTCGGCCATGTTGGGTACCCATGTGTCGGTAGATATTTTTAGGCATGCTTTTAACCTCGTGCCGGTTGGGAGTTGGGTAGCCTACAACGTGAATGCGGCATTCTGGGAAGCAGACAGTACCGAGGGATACAAAGAAATGGTAGGGCATATGATTGAGCAAGGGTTGATCGATGTGAAATTGCAACGCACCTACAAGCATCGTATCCTCACCGATGGGAGTTCTATGGATAACGTTGCGATTATTGGCAAAAAGCTAGGTGATTTGTAGGATTTACGGGTTAAGGGTTAGCACCTATCGTCAGTTATGGTAGCTATATAGGCGACACGGGGAAGCATGATGCAGCATGCAACAGCGGTAGAGACCCATCCCGACTGGGCATCAATACTGGCCATCACCATAGGAATCACCGCTTTCGGCGTATCGCTTGGTCTCACCTATCCACTCATTTCTCTCATTCTGATTGATCGTGGCTATGGTGAGGGCGTAGTTGGGTTGAATGCCGGTATCTATGGACTCGGCATAGCTGCATCAACAGCATTTATGCCCTGGATGACGAAGCGATTTGGCGCTGGTCGCCTGGTAGTCGCAGGTCTGGCAATCTCAACCGCCACCATCGCAGGTTTTGCACTCCTCCCTTCGCTCGTCGCCTGGTTTTTGCTCCGGTTCGTTCTGGGATGGAGCATTAACATAGTCTTTGTACTTGGTGAGGCTTGGCTTAATGCCGCATGCACCGAAACTCTACGTGGACGCGTGACGGCAGCATATATGGGATCAACGACCATAGGCTTTGCGCTTGGACCACTCGGTGTGCCACTATTAGGGATGGACGATGGATTCGGATTTGCGGCAGGCGCAGCGGTGGTAGCACTCGTCACGGTTGGCTTTGCCATTTTTGCCCGTCGAGCACGTGTACGGCCTGTCGCAGCACCACCCGGATCGCTCTATCGCTTTCTGCCTGCTGCACCACTCCTAGTCATCATGGTGGCAACCTTCGCCATTGTTGATGCTTCAGCTATGGCATTGCTACCAATCTATTTTGTGCACCAAGGTCTTAGTAATGGGTTGGCAGCAACAGCAGTAACGGTTCTATTGCTGGGTGTGTTGGGTACTATGCCTGTGATTGGACTAGCACTTGATCGCTATGACCGCACACTGGTTGCAATAGCCTGTGCCCTGCTAGGGTCAGTAATGGCACTGATCCTCCCATTCATTGATGTTGCCAATCCCGTGATATGGTTAGTGATATTTCTCTTCGGTGGGACATACACAGGTATGTATACGTGTGCACTCACAGGACTCGGTGAGGGTTTCAAAGGTGGAATGCTGGTGGCAGGAAGTGCGGTTTTCGCTCTTACTTATGGTGTTGTAGGGATGTTCGGTCCGCCATTGGCAGGTACCCTCATGGAAGTAAGTGGTAGGCCAGAAACAGTCCCCTTCCTGTTTGGTAGCACCTTGTTGCTGCTCGCAGGTGCCCTTGGATGGACGAAAATGCTGGTTAGGGGTTAGGGGTTAACGCATGTTATCAACTATGGTAACAATGATTGGCGACAGCAGATAAACAGCTTAACTGCCGCGGTACCTTATAATGTCGTACTATAGCTAATCTGAAAAGTACACAATTCTTTCAGACAAGGTAAGAAAAAATAGACTCTGGCGGAACAATAATCGCTTAGACGTGTACTGCCGCCCATGGGAATACTAGGTTTCACGAAGTAAACACGTCACGCGATAGTTAAAATCCCTGTAGTATTGGTTTCATTGCCAGCAACATTCGAAATGTGTATTTCAGCCCAGGCATTCATTGCCTTTAGAAGTGGTTCCAACGATTGCCCTAACGGGGTTAGAGAATACTCTACCCGTGGCGGCACCTCTTGATACACTTCTCGATGAACAATCCCATGAGCTTCTAATTCTCTGAGATGCTGAGTTAACATCCTTTGGCTCACATTAGGGACTAGTCGTTTGAGCTCACCAAAACGACGTGTATCTTCGAAGAGATAGTAAAGAATAACAGGCTTCCATTTTCCACCGATTACTTCCATCAGTGCTTCAATTGGGCACCCGTGTTTATTTTTTATTAGATTGTTCTCAATATCTGTCTTCATTTAGTCCTCTTGTAGTTGCTCTTTAGTTACTTTTTTGTATGTATGTTACATAATACTGCGTACTTACATAAATTGTCAATATTCTATATACTGCATCTTACAAATGAGGCACACACTCACTCATTATTCAACTCTATAGGAGAAATCTAATGAACAATCAACCAATAGCTGTATTTGGTGCAACCGGCGCACAGGGTGGTCCAGTTGTACAAGCTTTACTCAGTGCTAATCGTCCAGTACGAGCAATTGCCCGTACTGAGTCAAAGCTCCACCCTCTTGCTGAACAAGGAGCCGAGATCTTTGCACTTGACCTAGCTGATGTCGAGGCACTAAAAAAGGCCTTAAGTGGTGTTGCCGGAGCTTTTGTACAACTTCCATTTGTCCCTGTCGCTGAGATACTTGAAAACCAAGCACACGCTATTTCAGAGGTACTTGAGGCTGCAAATGTTCCTATGACTGTGGTAACCCTAAGTGGCACCGCGCCGACGAAACTGGTTGGAGCAGTCACGTTAGACACAAAAACTACTACAAAGCGTATCATGGAGCAATCAAAGGCTCCTTTGGTAATTTTTGAGCCATTTGTGTACTTGTCTAATATTTGTTCGCCCTTCACTGCCCCAAGAATTATTTACAACAATGAATTTCGCTACCCACTAACAGCAGACCATCGAATGTCTTGGATTAGTATCGAAGATCAAGCAAAACTAGCTCTTGGTGCGCTACAACGCCCCGATCTTGCTGGCCAACAATTCTATATCGGACAGATGTTTACAGGACCAGAGTTAGCCGCTGGCATTAGTGATGGCCTTGGACGAACTATCCGTTATGTTCCCTTAACCCCGGAACAGTTTGGGCGAGATGTTGTGGCACCCTTTTTAGGTGAACAAGCAGGAGAAGCGCTGGTAGATGACTACACGATCATCAACAATCGACCCTCAGGACTAAACTTCGAGGTCGATACCCAAACCATCTTACGTGAGTTAAATATGTCTCTCACTTCAGTAGCAGACTGGACCCGTCAACAACCGTGGGAAGCAGTGGCTCAAATCGGTGCAAAGGTGCTACAATGATCTTAAAGCGGGAGGCGATGAACAACTTGGTATCAGAGGATGATCTCCTTACCTGGGATTGGGTCATCGAGCAAATCAACCATAGCCTTCATTACTGGCTCAGCACCACCCGTTCGAATGGATACCCCCACGTTGTCCCTATAGCAGCAATTTGGTATGACGATGCATTGTATTTCAGTGTTAGCAAGCAATCCGTGAAGGGCCGCAATATCTCTAACCAACCTAATGTTGCGCTACATCTTGAGAGCAGCACAAATGTTTTCATCTTAGAAGGTCAAACACAATTAGCCAACGATGATGTAGTGCAAGCACACATCACTACACCATACACACGTCGATATAACTTTACACCACCCACCGGACAAAGCAACCAGTGGTATAAACTTGCGCCACAACGTGTTTTAGGTTGGCTGTTGCAGGATTCCTATCATACAGCAACACGTTGGGTAGCAACACACAAACTTACTGGCTCATCGTGATAACACCTACTAAATGTTAAGGCAAGTACATTTTGACGGGCAATACTTTGGCAAAATAGCTAAGTTTAACCCGTCAAATCTATTTTGACTTAGCACTAACGATTGGCCGTCTACGTGTTGATGATTTCTTTGGGACTTTTATTCCGTTTCTCTTTTTGATTCCAGCACTTGTCTTGGTGTATCTACATCGACATATCTTTGTGGATCTTATTAACATGGGTTGCGAAACTGAGTTATAGGTCAAATTACTGAGAAATTAAACACCCTCTTTTCTCTTTAGTTATAGGGGGTTTATCTGTTGTTTTCTGTTTTACCGACTGAGTATGCATCAAAACACTACAGAATAGCCGCATCCAAACCAAAAATTACCTCAGAGAAAGTTACAGGAGACTATATGCAACCGGAAGAACTGAGAAAAGCGTTTGATCAGCAGTCAGCAAAGATTACACCAATAGACCATTGGCCTTTCTTTTCTCCTTGACGCAATATTTTCTGACCTGCCGAGCAAAGCGAGCGTTTTGTGTGTACGTGTTGGAATCGGCGCAGAATTGTTTCATTTTGCTCGGAAGATTCCCCCTGTGGAGCTTTACCACAGTTGATCCCCCTCAGGAGTGATGCTCGAAGTATGTCGTGCTAAAGCAGAGGACATGGGCTTTGTTAAGCGCTATCATTTCCACAAAGGTTACATAGAGTCACTTTTCGTCAAAAGTGTACACGACGCAGCCACCTGTTTTCTGGTTTCGCAGTTCATTCTTGAACAAGAAGCCCAGTCTACTTTTTTCATAATACTGCCCAGAGACTTATGCCAAGAGGAATCCTGGCAAACTCTGATTTGGCCTCAGATATGTATTCAAAAATTGACGAAGAACTCCTTGAGGATTGGTTGTATATGAGACTGCAGATGTTACACTAGAAAGGGTAGCACAAGCGCGAACTACATACAACAAACTTGTTTCGATTCTGTCGCTAATGACAGTTGCAGCGATGATTGAGTCTGGGGGTTTTGAAATACCAGTACAATTATTCCAGGCAGGACTTATTCACGTTTGGTATACCAAGCGAGCATCAAGTGAAGTTCAGACATTTGTTGGCATCTAATGGCAAAAGAGACTCATAGCAACATAATGGTATTGAAATGATGAAGGAATAACCCTATGACCCACGCCCTGATCGTTGGCGGTACCGGCATGCTTCGCCACGCAACCCTGCACCTCGCCACCCAACACACCACCGTTTCGGTGGTCGCTCGTACACAGCAACGGCTGGAAACCCTTGCCCAAGAAATCAGTGCCGACAACGGGCATTTGAATCCCGTGGCACTGGACTACCGTGACACGACGACCCTGCAAACCCAACTGAAGCATGCCATCCAACAGTTTGGGCCAATCTCACTCACCGTTTGCTGGATTCATTCTGTTGCACCGGAAGCGCCTTTCGTCGTTGCTGAAACTGTCGGAAATGAACATTCCATTTGTCGCTATATCGACGTTGTAGGCAGTGCTGGTGCCGACCCATCGCAAGCAGCACTTGAGCGCATTGCCCGTATTCAACGTATCCCTAAGATTGCATACCAGCGCGTTATTCTCGGCTTCGTGCAGGAGCGTGGCTATTCACGGTGGCTAACCGACGCTGAGATTAGCGAAGGTGTTTTACACGCAGTCGAACATGCAGACCAAGAGAAATGTACTGTAGGAGCCGTTCATCCATGGTCAGCAAGACCATAGTACAAGGGGATAGTGATCATAGTATGTTTCTATCACATGAGACACCACAACCTGATATAAAACAGGATACGAAACCAGACTACTTCATTGCCGTTTCGTAACGATTCACTATCATTTGAGAAAAACAGGGATGGGCAAATGGCTCTGGAAAATGATGTACTCTCACAGAGTATACAAGATATTGCCGATTATCTTCCTACAGAAACGGTATTGTATCGTTATATCAGTACCAGGATAAAATGCATTATGGCTGCGATGGACTTTCTACAGCGATCACGCAGACCCAGAAGCACTCAAATTTCTGTATAATGGTAAAAGTAGAAGATTGTATGTTTTCGCAAGTGAAACAAACAATACTTGAAGTATAAAATTATAGTTACCAGCAGGAATATAGCCTTTATGGATGCTAAGTCCCCCCCTTCAAACCCATACTACGAAGTCTATAATCTTCCAATCGAGTGGTTTCCTGATCAAGGTATCTACACCATGGCTGGAAACAACTGTGCTTCACTCTGGACCGGCTCGACACTCGCCGAACTCCTTGCATCAGTGTATCGAGCAGCCGGGAGAGAGAAATATGGTTACTTGCTCCAAGATCAAGGTCGTAAAAGTACCGAAGCAGACTGGCAATTTATATGTCAATTTCCGACCTTCCTCGATGGGCTAGAGGGTATCAATGGACTTGTGAAAGGGGCAGGATGGGGAAGATTCGAAGTGGTTCAGTATGATGCTGCTCAATCAAAAGCAGTTGTGCATGTATACAATGCCTGGGAATCACTCGCACAGCAGGCCATGGGCGTATCATGGGGCATTCACTATTTCGCCGGAAAACTGGCCGGTTGGTTCTCTCGACACTTCGAGACCAACTGTTGGGCAACCCAGACAACCTCCATTGTAGAGGGTGCCGCATATGATGAATTCATTGTCGCCCCATCATCGCGTACCGTTGATCAGGAACTGCAACGAATCGAGCAAGAAGAGCAAGAACGTCAGGAAGAATTGACACAGCTGGTGGAACGTCGTACCGCCGAATTGCAGGCAACCGTGGCTGAACTCCAGCAAGCCCAATATGATCTGAACATTCAGGAAGCTACAATCCGGTCACTGTCCACACCAGTCGTACAGCTATGGGAGGGCTTGTTAATGGTACCGCTTATTGGCACCATCGATCACAATCGGGCACAACAACTGATGGAAAGTGTTCTTGAAACAATCACTAATCTTGCAGCAGAACAGGTCATTATTGACATTACTGGCGTATCAATGGTCGATACACAGGTAGCCCAGGCCCTTATTCGCGTAGCCCAGGCTGCTAAACTCCTCGGTGCAGAAGTAACACTCACAGGCATTCAACCATCAATTGCACAAACATTAGTACATCTTGGTGTTGATCTGGGCGACATCCAAACGCAAGGCAGTTTACAGGCAGGTATTGCCGCAGCAATAAAAAAAGACGAGCAATAAACAAGGTAGCTCTAACTAGTACAGTATGTCTAGATTGATGTATACATGAATAACTTCAGATGCGAGAGAGCACAAAACCAACCATCGCCCTCCTGACTCACAACATCAACATCCAAACCTCGTTAAAAACAATCACAGATCGGCTCGAGACCGATCTGATAATAGCGCAGTCTATTGACGCATTACTCTCAATAACAATCAACCTCATCTTCTGGTTCCCACCACAATTCGACGACAAGATGTATGAACAACTCCAGCGCATCTGTCCACATGTGCTTGTCCTCTTGCAGCACAAACCACAAAGCCCTGGGCAAAGAACGAGAGCTGGACCTCTTATTCCAGCCACCTGTTTATTCATCCCCTTTGACCCGGAAGAGATCAGTATTATCGTCTCCAGCCGCCTCAAAACCCCACGAACACAACCATGAAAAAGCCATCTGTTGGAGAATTCCTATTTGACGAACCTCTGTTCACATGGCTATAATAGTCGCATCTGCAAATAGTCGCAATAACGACAGGTAGCATACATGCCCCACTGTACAACCATGATCGAAACGCTACGCCAGCGTGGACATCGGGTCACGCCCCAACGTGAGATGATCATCGAAGCAATTGCCCATGGCGGGGACCACGTGACAGTCGAGGACATCTTTGCAACCGTGCAAATGCGATCACATGCAGTCAACATCGCCACGATTTACCGAACAGTCGAGTTCTTGGTAAAAGAGGGGTTAGTGAGCCGTAACGATCTAGGTGGCGACCACATTTTCTACACCACCAAACACCATGGTCCACATGTCCACCTTGTGTGCCGCCAATGCAAAAAGAGTGTCGAAGCAACGTCGACAGCGCTCCTGCATGTGTCGAAACAGTTGGAGGAACACTACGGATTTCACACTGATGTTGATCATCTTTCCCTTTTCGGTCTATGTGCTGAATGTCAGCACAAGCATCCCTAATCTAGCAAGGAGAAACCCGTGGAGGGGTTCAAACAAATGCTCCAGAATCGTTACGCCAACCGTGATATGCGTTGGGCAATGCTCATCGGGCCAATCGTGATCGTGCTCATGCTGCTCAGTGGTTGTGGGAACACTCCCGCCGCCGAAGCACCCCCACCTGAGCCCGAAGGCGAAGCAGCCGAGGCAACCGAAGCCGAAGGCGAAGCAGCCGAATCTGAAGGTGAAGCGGCAGAAACAATGGATGGCGAAGGTACCCTACAACTCCGTGCCAATGGTGAGGATTTTGTACGACAGGGCTTTGTCACAAAAGACGGCTGGAATATCACTTTTGACAACGTCTATGTCACACTGGCGAACATCACCGCGTACCAGAGCGATCCGCCCTTCGAGGCGGAGGCTGGTGGCCAGCCAGAGGCAGAAGTGAATGTGACCGCCGACCAGACCTACACCGTCGATCTGGCCGAAGGTGATGAAAATGCCGAGACGATTTTGATTGATGAATTGACCGCACCAGCGGGCCGCTACAATGCTATCTCGTGGGACATGGTACCGGCAGCAGACGGACCGTCCAGCGGTGCCGTCATCACGATGATTGGCACTGCCGAGCAGGATGGCGAAACCATCGATTTTAACATCCAACTCGACCGCGAGAGCACCGAGACTTGTGGCGATTTTGTTGGTGATGATCGCAAGGGCATCCTCGAAGCCGATGCCACCGCCGACCTCGAAGCAACCTTCCATTTCGACCATATCTTTGGCGATGGCGAGGCCGCCCCCGACGATGAGATCAACACCGGCGCACTCGGGTTCGACCCGTTTGCAGCACTCGCAGACGGTGGCACCCTCGCAGCTGATCCCGCCACGCTGCAGGCAGAGCTTTCTGCTGAAGACTACGAACAACTGCAACAGAAACATCTCGCGCACGTTGGAGAAGGTCACTGCAGCACTTCTGAATAACGTAATCGTACATCGTGCTCCGTAATCCAACGGGGCACGCTCCCTGGTAACAAGAAAGTGTCAACTATGAACAAGTGGGTTCTTGGTATTCCCATCATAGCTTTGCTCTCCCTTACATTCCTGTCCTCGGTCTCCGCTCATGGCGTTGAGATAAGCTATACCGCTACCGAAACTATCGTGGTCGAGATCAACGCTGCGTTTGATACGGGCGAACCGATGGCCGAGGCCCAAGTCGCGGTATATGCACCCAACGATGCCGCCGAACCATGGATGACAGGGACTGCCGATGAGGAAGGGCTGTTTACCTTCGTGCCCGATACCGACATCCCTGGCACGTGGGAAGTGGTAGTGCGACAATCGGGCCATGGCGACACGGTGTATGTCACCATCGAGACCGACGAGACGGGCAACACCGTCGTTGATGCAAGTGGGACCAGCAACCCCTACACCCCCGCGCAGATGATCATGATGGGCGCATCAGTGGTCTGGGGATGTATCGGAACAGCGCTCTATTTTATCAGCAGGAGGGGCTAATGCATATTTCTGATGGAGTTCTGCCGGTCGCCGTCTGTGCCGCCGGATACGCTACCGCCGCACTTGGCACCTGGTACTCGTTGCACAACATCAACAAGCAGGAAGTCCCCCAGGAGGGCATTCCCAAAGCATCACTACTGGCTGCCGGGTTCTTCGTAGTATCGTGGATTCACATCCCCATCCCCCCTACATCGGTCCATCTATTACTCAATGGCCTCATCGGCGCCGTTCTGGGCTTCTATGCCTTTCCGGCCATTCTGATCGCACTGTTCTTTCAGGCAGTCATGTTTCAACACGGCGGCCTCACAACGCTGGGCGTAAATGCGACTATTATCGGCGGCTCGGCAATGCTCGCCCATCTCATTTTCCAGAGCGCCAAGCGTATGCGTATCGCGCAGCCAGAAAAGCGGATCGGGACGGCCATTACGGGGTTTGTGGCAGGCGCCGGTACGATTGGTGTGGCGGCCCTGATGTTATTCACCGTGCTTATCCTTTCGCTCTCGTCCGCCATCGATCCCGCCGCCGAACGTGCTGCTATCTCCGTGGCGGTGCTGACCTATGTGCCGATGATGTTGGTCGAAGGGCTCTTCACTATGGCAATCTTTGTCTTTCTACTGCGCGTCAAACCGGCACTACTGGGCTTTTCCGCAACACCCGTGCTAGCCGTCGCGCCTGAACCAATCCGCACGAACGTCACGGAGCAACAATGAAATTCTGGCTCGACGAATATGCAACGCTCGACTCCCCGCTGCATCGCTGGGAGCCGCGCTACAAACTAATTGCGCTCCTCACGCTCATCTTTGCGTTTGCGTTTGTGACTAACCTCTGGCTGATACCAGCCATGGTGCTTATCACCGGCGTTATCTTTACGATGTCGCGGCTGCCCTTTGGCTTTCTTATCTCGCGGCTGCGCTACCCCGGAGCCTTCCTGCTGATGATTGTGCTGATCGTCCCCTTTCTGTCGGGGCAGACCGCGCTCTTCGCCATCGGGCCACTCACAATGCACACCGAAGGCGTTCTGCTGGCGATTATGATCATCGCCCGTTTTAGCACCATCCTGACCGTGAGTCTGGTGCTGTTTGGGACCAGCCCGTTTCTGCACACGGTACGCGCCATGTACGCACTCGGTCTCCCCGGCATTCTGACCGACATGGTGCTGTTCTTTTACCGTTACCTGAGCGATCTGGCCGAGAGTCTGGCGACGATGCAGCGTGCCATGCGACTCCGTGGCTTCCAACTCCAGCGGCTCAACCAGCAGAATCTGGGACAACTGGCCGCACTCGCCGGCACCATGCTCATCCGCAGCCAGGAGCAATCTGAGCGGGTGTACCACGCGATGCTGCTGCGTGGCTATGGCAAGGCACCCCGCCCCCGCGACGGCTTCGATCTGCGCTCCAACGATGCACTGGCGCTCTACGGCATCCTGATGATCGCCGCGACGATTGTACTTACAAATATTGTTTTGACACGCTAAACCACAAAGGATACAACCACACCATGCACACCCAGCACAACGGGACTGAACCAGCACTGACGATTACCGGAGTCCACTTTGCCTATTCCACGCAATCAGTTGCCCTCAACGACATCAATGTGCAGATCGCGGCAGGCGAGCGCATCGGGCTGATCGGGCCCAATGGCAGCGGCAAGACGACGCTGTTCCTCACGATCTGTGGCATCCTCAAACCAACCGCAGGCGAGGTGCACCTGTTTGGCGAGTCGGTGAAGGTCGGCGGCTTTCGACCGGAGATCGGGTTTGTGTTTCAAAACCCCAACGACCAACTCTTCTGCCCATCGGTCGAGGAAGATGTGGCTTTTGGTCCGACCAACATGGGGCTGCCACAGGATGAAGTCACCACCCGTGTTGCTGACGCCATGGAAACGACGGGGGTCAGCCATCTGGCCCAGCGTGCCCCGCACCATCTTTCGGGCGGGGAAAAGCGTATGGTGGCGATTGCAGGCGTGCTGGCGATGCACCCACGTCTTATTATTTATGATGAACCAGAGGCCAATCTCGATAGCGTGGCACGTCGGCGACTGATTCACTTTCTCCAAGCATCCCACGAAACCCTGATCCTCTCCTCCCACGATCTGGAGTTTGTGCTCGAAGTCTGTAGTCGCGTCATTATGATCCACAAGGGGCAGATCGTGGCCGATGGATTGCCACGGGATGTGATGGGCGATGCGGCGTTGATGGAACAGTACGGACTGGAAAGGCCCTACTCGCTGATGGCAGAACGGACGGCCCATACCTGAATCCCTGGTAATGTGCTATAGGCTATGGTATACTCCATCTGGATATAGTGCGTACTTCAGAAAGGAGGTGCATTTATGAATATTACCCATCACAGAGAGGAATGCACCTCACGGTTGAATATATTCCTTTTTCCCTGAATAGTGTGTTCCCCTCTCACGTTGCTTCGATTGGCGTTCCTGGAATGATGCATTCCGGGACATAAGCTATTGCAATCGGGAATGCAGTGATCATCACTGTGGACACCAGGAAGGCACAACAGTATGTCAATCTCACAAACACAACTCATTCAGGAAATAATGGACGTTCTTGACGAGACGTTTGAGCAACATCACGGAATTTATCTGGACAAACATACATCACTCTTTGAGACTCTGGAAGAGATCAATCATCATCAGGCATCGCTGCCGGTAGGCGCGAAATGTGCTTCTATTGCCGCACAGGTAGCACACATCACCTTTTATCTGGAGGTATTGGAGCGTGCTATTCTTGCACAGGACAACACCAACATTGATTGGGAGCATATCTGGCGTACCGTTCAGGAAGTAACACCTGCCGAATGGGAAGAACTCAAAACAAAGCTCAGAAACACCTATCATCGCATCATCACAACATTGCGTGATGTTTCCGTCTGGGAGAGCGACCCGCACCTAGCAGGCGCACTTGCGATAACTGTTCACACGGCCTATCACCTTGGCGAAATTCGTCAGGCGCTCTGTACGATTACCTAACCACAATGGCCCACAGTGGCTGCGCTTTGTCATTAATACGAACCACTATCGCAGGTTCGTGTGCTACAATGTACGAAGACGCAGCCGCAACTTTGTATAACATTATAACCCTGGTGGAGCAAAACGAGCGATATGAGGACGAAAGGGATGACTGAGAGCCGTATCTGGGTAAGTCTGCTTTGCGTCTTTCTTGGTACGATCCTCCTGATACCATCGTCAACTCCAGTGACGCAACCAGTCATTACCGTCACTGTTGATCGCACCGCCCCCACGTTTATGAGCCCGCTCAAACTTGGCGTCACCCATACCCGTCGCAGTCTCGACAACTGGGTCGCAGATGAGGCTCAACTCGCCGAACCACGGGCGCTCCTCGGGGCGGCTACCCACTATCAGAATCAGCACATTATGGGGTGGGGCGCAAGCAACCCCAACCCGTCCCCGGATGTCTACGAGTGGGACAGCCTCGATTTACGCATCAATCTAATCCGCTCGATGGGCGCTGAGCCGGTCATCACGCTCTGTTGTGCCCCCGACTGGATGAAGGGTGGTGCGCCAGGAGAAACCGATTGGGACCAACTCGAGGTCGCACCGCTGCCCCAGTATTACGATGACTTTGCCGAACTCACCCGACAAGTCGCGATGCGCTACCCGGATGTGCGCTACTTCCAGGTCTGGAATGAGTTCAAAGGATTCTGGCAGGCGGAAAATAGTAACTGGAACTATATTGCCTACACGGAGCTTTACAACCGGGTGTATGAGGCGGTGAAATCCGTCCGCCCGGATGCTCAGGTTGGTGGGTTGTATCTCATCATTGAGGGGACGGGATCGAATAAGGAGGGCTGGCCAGCAGAAACGCCGATTCGTGATCGTCAGTGGGAAGTCATTGATTACTGGCTGGAGCATAAGCGCGGCGCCGATTTCATCAGCATCGACCGTGGTTTAACTTATCGACGCGACCAGAACAACTACACGACCGCTGAGTTGATGGCGCTGGCGGAGCAGTTTGCACTGGTGAATGAGCAGATCCGCACCCGCACCAACTTGCCGATCTGGTGGTCCGAGTACCATATGCCACGTGATGCCGAGGGGATGGAAGCGATCCACGCATCGGTGTTGTACCACCTGCTGATGGGCGGAAGCGACACGATTCTGCTCTGGGGCGCTGCCGACACGGAAGGGGCCTACCCGTTCTTTAGCAGCCTGGATGGAGCAAATGCAGGACAACTGTTGGAGCATTACCGGGTGTTTCGGGCCTTCCGCGAACACTTCGGCGAGGGCGCCCAACTCTACGAAACCACCTCCTCATCACCCTATGTGATTGCGCTGGCCTCCGACTCGGCAACCGCACTGATCAACCAGTTGCCACACACCGTGACGGTGCGACTCAACGGCATTCCCCTGACCCTGGGCCGCTACGAGATGCTGGTGACTACGACACCCTTGGACGCAGCTCACTCCGACCTCGGGCTCACGCCCGACGCTATGGCGAGGCTATGGATGGATCGGGATTGACACACATGTCCGTTGATCTCCCATAAACTCCACCGCTTGTCGAGACCTTCCGAGCGATGGCGACCCCACCCTCGGGCTCACTCCGACCTCGGGCTCAAGCCCTCGGCTACGAGGCTACGAGGCGCGCTCTCGTTGATCGCACATCACCGATCCACCACACAAACCCCACCGCTCGCCGAGCCCTTCTGTGCGACGGCCCTTCATTCCTCTGGACACAACACCAGATCGTCTGGGATAGCGAATTGTTCACGCATCGCGGCCTCTGCCTCGGGGACGATGTAGCGGTCAGCGCAGGCAATCTCAATAGATGAACGGTTAGTCCATAGGCGTAGAGTACCATCACCAGAACCCGAAAGCACTTGCTCCCCATCAGGGCTATACGCCACACTCAGGATCCCGTTCATGTGCCCCTCAAAGGTCCGCAGCACCTCCCCCGTCCCTGCGTCCCACAACCGCAGGGTGTTATCAGATGAGCCCGAGAGCACCCTCTCCCCATCCGGGCTAAACGCCACACTCGTCACATTAGCTTCATGCCCTTCAAAGGTCCGCAACACCTCTCCTGTCCTCACATCCCACAGCCGTAGCGTATCATCACTAGCGCCTGAGACTACTTTCTGCCCATCCGGACTATAGGCTATACTCATGACCTCGTTCGTGTGCCCCTCAAAGGTCCGCAGCACCTCCCCCGTCCCTGCGTCCCACAACCGCAGAGTGCTATCATGGGAGCCCGAAAGCACCGTCTTCCCATCCGGACTATACGCCACACTTCTGACCCAGTCCGTGTGTCCCTCAAAGGTCCGCAGTACTTCCCCCGTGCTTACATCCCACAGCCGCACCGTATGATCGACAGAGCCCGAAAGGACCGTCTCCCCATCCGGGCTATATGCCACACTCACGACCTCGTTCGTGTGCCCCTCAAAGGTCCGCAGTACTTCCCCCGTGCTTACATCCCACAGCCGCACCGTATGATCGACAGAGCCCGAAAGGACCGTCTCCCCATCCGGACTATACGCCACACTATTGACCCCGTCCGTGTGTCCCTCAAAGATCTGCAGTACCTCTCCAGTCGTGACCTCTAATAACCACAAGGTCGTATAATTTGTGCCCGAGAGCACTCTCTCCCCATCCGGACTATACGCCACACTTGTCATCCATCCATAAAAGGTCTGTAGTATTTCCCCCGTTGTCATCTCCCACAGCCGCAGCGTATGATCAACAGAACCGGAGAGCACTCTCTCCCCATCTGGACTATACGCCACACTTGTCACCCATCCTCCATGTCCTGCAAAGGTCTGTAGCACTTCTCCTGTCGTAGCATCCCATAGCCACAACTCACCCGTAATACAATAATCTCCATCACGCGTGCCACACGAACCAGAAAGCACGGTCTGGCCATCCGGGCTGTACGCCACACTACTGACCCGATTCGCATGCCCTTCAAAGGTCCGCAGCATCACCCCCGTCGTAGCATCCCACATCTGAAAGGTATCATCCTGATAGCTCGAGAGCACCGTCTTCCCATCGGGGCTATACGCCACACTATCGACCTCGTCTGCGTATCCCCTCAAAGGTCCACAATGCTTCCCCTGTAGTCACCTCCCACAGCCGCAGATCACCCACCATACAACCAAACACATCACCATTACTACACGAACCAGAAAGCACGGTCTGGCCATCCGGGCTGTACGCCACACTACTGACCCAATTCGCATGCCCTTCAAAGGTCCGCAACATTGCACCTGTGTTCACCTCCCACAACCGCAGCGTGCCATCATGAGAGCCCGAAAGTACGGTCTGGCCATCCGGACTATAGGCCACATCATTGACCCTATCTTCGTGTCCCTCAAAGGTCCGCAATATTTCCCCCGTGCTTACATCCCACAGCCGCAGGGTCCTATCAACTGAACCCGAGAGCACCGTCGCTCCATCCGGACTGTATGCCACGCTCGTTACGCGCCCTTCGTGTCCCTCAAAGGTCTGCAGCAGTTCTCCCGTACTCACCTGCCACAGCCATAGCGTGCCATCATATGAACCAGAGAGCACCGTCGCCCCGTCTGGACTATACACCATGCCAACAAAGCCGCCATACTCGCCGTATTCATTTAGGAGTGCATATTGCGTAATGAAATCAGATGCAAGAACTTGCTTTCGTTCTGTATATGCATCAAGGCGCACGGCTGCCAGTGCCAATACAAAGGCTTCATCAGCATCTGGCCATGTGGATGCGGTTGTGGCCAGTGCTAATGCCAGCGATTCTCGTGCATCTACAGCATTCTGAAACGCCATCCATCCTGCACCTGCTGCAATCAGCAAGAAAACAGCTAAAACCCCAGCTATCCCTTGCACCAGCCGAAGTTGGCGGCGACTTTTCGCTTCCCGCTGCGTCAAGCTGCGTGTGAGCAGTACCTGCGCTGCTGCACTCTGAAGAGCCACATCAC
>JBCDFA010000146.1:0-17195 GCA_039178835.1 Chloroflexota bacterium | reverse complement strand
GGCAGCGCAGACTGCTGCATGGGGCCCTCCGCCAGAAACTCCCATGATAGCAAACTGCTCAAGCCCTAAGCTATCAGCGAGACACCGTATATCGTGTGGATAGTCGGAAAGTGTGCGACATGGTTGGAAGTCTGATCGACCCATACCGGGACGATCAGGGGCGATCACACGCAAACCATAGTGTTTGAAAATATCATCTCCTATCAGGAGCGGCTCCAGACGCGAAGAACCAGCCCCATGACAATACACTACTGGCACTCCATTCGCTGCACCGAACTCAGCATAAGCAAGCTTGCGGTTATCTGGCAACGTGATATAGTTTACTAACTTCATTGTTGATCCTTTGTACTTGCTAGCCCTTTAGCTATGAGTTTGATAGTCAATTCGAGCACTTCAGGATACTCCTTCCCAATATCGTCTTTGTGCAGCATTAACATGGTAATCCCACGTAAGACTCCTGCGATAACTTCAGGTTGCTCATCAATAAAGACACCTTCTTTCTGCGCTTGGGCAACAAGCTGGATGAGTGGCAAGCGTGCCTCTTGCTCTTGGCGTATTAAGTCTTCTGGTCTTAACCGATTGGTTAGATACTGCAAATCTTCGGGATGAGTCATCAAGCGGCGGCTCAGCGGCGTTTCTTGAACAGCTTCAATAGACGTCTTAAGTAAAATTTCGATTTTTTCGGACTCAGTCTCAGCTTGTTCATAGGCACTTTGGACACGCTGCCAGGCCTTTGGTACCTCTGCAAAGAGCAATTCCAGATAGAGCGCTTCTTTACTTTCGAAAAAGATATAGAAAGAGCTTTTGGGAATGCCGGCTGGACGAGTAAGGTCCTCGAATGACGTTTTACGTATTCCGGCTGTCGTAAAGCAGATCATCGCTGTCTCAATGATCTTGTCACGAATAGCTTCTTTTTCTCTTTCACTAAAACGAGGCATATACACCTGTCTTTCTTAAAAAACAAAAAATATTTTTTGTTTTTATGTTTTAATTATAGTTTCAACTTTCTTGTACGTCAAGCCAAGTTACAACTGTAACTTGAATGTCTTGTAATCTGCATGGAACAGCACATTACACCTGCATCCTGTCACAAACCTCCCAAACGAAACAGGGTACATTAACTAAGGATAGCTTTACCTAAGCGCAATTGTCACTACATTGTTACTTGACACACACTAAGCCTTCAAGTATACTGCATATAGCTGAAAGTAATTTCAGTCAGTTACTCGCGCCCTCTTGTATGAAAAGCAATACGCAGAGAAGATATCTCACAAGGTCTTATTTGTTTAACACATCTGCGTGGAACAGGACCAAACAGGCAAACAGCAAGAAAAAGCAATGATGCCATGGCGTTTTAGCGAACGCTATTGCTGTTCATGTACGCCTTTATTGCTGACAAGAGGCTTTTTAACGAGGAAAGTATGGACGACGGTCATTCGTGTTTATGTATTAAATTAATAACATCTGCGTCAACTTTCCCACAGTGTGGATTGATTTATAGCGTCTGTCCTGGTTTTTATCACAATACTCCATTGCTACATATGCTGTGATAACAACCAGTTTTGATAAGGTGCCTCCACACTGTTAGGGTGTGGAGGTATTTTTGTTTGTCCTCTCAACGGTTGGCGCACTACTCAAGACAAAATATTGGCCTAACTGTAATTTGATGGAGGATAAACATGACAGCACTCACTGCACGCGCCATCCCAGCCACCCAACGCGCTCACGCCCCTTACTGCACCACACACGGTCGTGGCACTCCGCTCTTGCTTATTCACGACTTTGGGACAAGTGGTGAGCTGTTTCAACCCATTATTCCTCTACTGGCCAAACACTATTATGTTATCATTCCAGATCTGCGTGGTCATGGACACAGCTCTCGATTGCCTACCACAAACAACATTGCTCAACTCACCAATGATATAGCAAGCTTACTCAATCTGTTAAATATCTCGTCAAGTTTTGTTCTCGGTTATGGTGCTGGCGGAGCTATTGCTCAACAGTTTGCCCGAGAACATCCTGATCGCGTTCGTGGATTGGTGCTTACCTGTTCATATGCACGAAGCACCCGTAACGTTGGCGAGCAGATAGAAAGCCGAATGCGTCGTGGTATGCGTACTGTGATTGGGCGGAATGAGGGGACAAACCCCAATGTCCGCACACAACTTGCATTTGACAGCCGTCGGTGGCTCCCACAACTAGACTGCCCAGCGCTTGTGGTCTCTGGTGAAGCAGATACCGTGGCAACTGTACAAAATGCGCGTGAACTCACCAAACGAATCTCAAACGCGCGGATGAAGACTGTTCGTGGTGCTGATCATCGGCTTATACAGACACATAGCAACGATCTGATGGATATTGTTCTACCCTGGCTGGCTGATCAGGAGAATACAACATGGTAACGATCAATGATCTTGAAACCCTTGAACAATATATTCGTGATTCAATTGAGGCGAATCAACTGGAAGAACTCGGCAATCTTCTGTCTGACGAACATCCAGTTGATATTGCAGATGCTATTGATCGGCTTGATGAAGACCAGCAAGTTCTAGTTTTCCAGCTGTTGCCACAAGAACAAGCTGCCGAGGTACTCGGTGCTACCAGTGCAGATGCTACGAGGAAACTTATTGCACAGCTTCCCCGTGATCTCGCTGGAGATCTGCTTGAAACCATGCCCTCGGACGATGCTGCTGAGATTCTCAGCGAAGACGTACCAGATCAACAGCACGTGTTGCTTGAGGCCATGGAGCGAGAAGAAGCGGATGAAGTGCGGAATCTACTGCGCTATCCTCCACAGAGCGCTGGTCGCCTTATGACTGAAAAGTTTGTGCATGTTTCGGCTGACATGACCGCTGCACAAACGCTTGACCATCTACGACAGATTGATCCTGAAGTTGAGACCATCTCCAATCTATATGTACTTGATACAACCAGGCATCTACAAGGAGTGGTGACTCTACGCGAAATTATTACCAACTCGCAAGAACAACCTTTGTCCAGTTTTATGTTGACCGAACCAATTACTGTGACACCAGAAATCGATCAGGAAGAGGTGGCGCGATTAGTTTCTCAATACGATTTGCTCTCGTTGCCGGTTGTGTCACCAGAAGGCTGTATGCTTGGTATTATTACCGTTGATGATGTGATTGATGTTTTGGTAGAAGAAGGAACTGAGGATGTCTTACGATTCGGCGGCGTCGAAGGAGGATCTGCTGACGAAACCTATTTCTCCACTCCTATCTGGCGTGCAGTGCGACGGCGCGTTGGCTGGCTGATGCTGCTTTTTTTGACCGGCACACTGACGATCAACGTGTTAGGTTTTTTTGAAACCGCACTGAGCCAAGTTGTTGCCCTTTCATTTTTTATTCCTCTGCTTATCGGTACCGGCGGAAATACGGGTGCACAAACAGTGTCAACCATTATACGAGGCATGGCCCTTGGCGAAATCCGCAAACGTGATGCACTGAAAGTCACTTTTCGTGAGTTGGCCAGTGGTCTCTTACTTGGCACGTTGCTTGGATTAATTGCATTTGGGTTGGCATTGTTCATTGGCAATACAATTGACCCGGATAATCGCATCCGTCTAGCGGGTGTTGTAGGTCTCTCAATTGTTGCTATTTGTACTTGGTCAAATGTGATTGGTGCGCTTGTGCCACTGGGAGCCAAAAAACTCAAACTTGATCCAGCACTTGTATCTGCTCCCATGATTACAACATTGGTTGATGCAAGTGGGTTGGCTATTTATATGCTCATTGCCAAAGCATTGTTAGGAATTTAGGCATACAAGTATAATGAATCTTCTGATACATCATTTTTCTTTGTATAGATCCAACAAAATTGTAGTATATCGGCAAATTAGCTAAACATAACAAACGATACCAAAAGATACTTTCCATCTAGCTTTTGTACAAAAATGACAAATTACTTACTAACACTGCATAGGAAATGCACAATTTGCTTGACAAACAATATGCACTCGTGTATATTGAAAAATAACCTGTTACGCGGATTGCATCGACGCCCGCAGATATCTCTTCGAAAGAGATACACTGCGGCTTTTTTTGTACCACACACGTTTTGCCAAAAAACGTCATGATCCCACATACTGTTTAACAGGTATCAGAGAGTGTAGCAGCGCCCTCTGTCCATAGTATCAATTGGTATTTTATTGTAGTAATCGATACCTGTAGTTAGGATTTGCCTCTTTGTTGAGGTCTGTATTCATTTACCTTATGATATAAAGGGGGATACCATATGACTCCGAATACACCCCAACAGCAAGGACTTTATGATCCTCGCTTCGAGCACGACGCATGTGGGATCGGCTTCATCGCCCACCTCTCTGGTATACCAAATCACACAATCTTGACTCAGGCACTCACGGCTGTCGGCAATATGGCACATCGGGGTGGAGTTGGTGCAGATGGCAAAAGTGGTGATGGTGCTGGTGTGCTGACACAAATACCCCGGGCATTATTCGCACGTGAACTAAAAAGCCTTGGGATTCAGTACCCTGTTGAGGATCTGGCCGTGGGAATGTTCTTTTTCCCCCGTGATACAGCACAACAACAGCATATTCAAACGCTCATTGAACAAAGCCTTGCTGATTACAGTCTGAATGCTCTTGGCTGGCGTACCGTTCCAACAGATGACACAGCCCTCGGCGAGCGAGCACGTGCAGCATGTCCTATCATTAAACAACTCTTGATCGGACGAAACAATCATACTCGGTTATCGCCCGATGGTTATGAACGAGCATTGTATCGGGCACGTAAAACGATAGAAGCAGCGGCTCAGGCACATCACATTGATGACTTTTCCATTCCCTCTATGTCAAGCCGTACATTAATTTACAAAGGCTTGCTGATTGCTCCATTGCTCGCACAATTCTATCCAGATTTACAGGATCCCCTCTACGAAACCGCTATTGCCATTTATCATCAGCGGTATTCCACAAATACCTTTCCCACCTGGGCCTTAGCTCAGCCATTCCGCATGCTCTCACACAATGGTGAAATTAACACTCTGCGGGGCAACCTGACCTGGATGCAGGCACGTGAGGCAGAATGGCGACGCCCTTCATCACAACAAGCCGCACACTCAACCACTCAAGATACATCACCCATATCATCGCTTGAGCAGGGGGGAACAACACTCGCTCAACAAATCACCAACCTTGGACAAGTCATTGAATCGAATGGCAGTGACTCTGCAGTGCTTGATAATGTCCTGGAATTATTGGTGATGGGCGGTCGTGATGTGCGCCATGCCATCACTATGATGGTGCCAGAAGCATGGGAACGCGTTCAAGATATGGACCCCAATTGGCGCGCCTTTTACCAATACCACTCATGTCTGATGGAGCCTTGGGACGGCCCGGCTGCACTGGTCTTCTGTGATGGAAACGTGGCAGGTCTCGCACTGGACCGCAACGGATTACGACCAGCCCGCTACTGCATCACTGATGATGGATTGGTCATTTGTGGCTCAGAAATGGGGGCAGTAACGATAGACGATGCACGCATTGTGCAGAAGGGCAAAGTTGGCCCTGGCCAAATGATTGCCATTGATTTGAAGACTGGACAATTTGAGAAAAACCACACGATCAAAGACCGATTATCGATACAACAACCCTATACCGAGTGGCTTGAACAAGAGATGCAGGTTTTAGCACCGGCCGGTGTCGCACACTACAGTAACGAGACAGAACCTGAAACATCATCATCACGTGCCGCAAAATCAGCTCTACTCGGCGAACTCCAACGAGCCTTTGGATACACCTCTGAAGAACTGGCTGCTATTCTGAAGCCGATGTTACGTGATGGGTATGAGCCAGTTGGATCAATGGGCGATGACACACCAGCCGCTTTTCTGGCAGACTACCCCCGGCCACTGTACAACTATTTCAAGCAACGTTTCGCGGAAGTAACCAACCCACCCATTGATCCCATCCGTGAAGAATTGGTTATGTCCCTCTCGTTCTCGCTTGGCCAACGTGGTGACTTGATGGACGAGACATCAAGTCATGCCCATCTGTTACGTTTATCCAGTCCTGTATTAACCGATGAACACGTCACAACCATTTATAATCTTGATGATCCAGCATTTGCGTCGGCGACATTGACAGCACTCTTCACAGCTAGTGCTGGCCCAGATGAGCTAGCCAAAGCACTTGAGCATCTCTGTCAACAGGCAGAAGAAGCGATAGCCGAGCAGAAAACGTTGTTGATTATTAGTGACCGTGGCGTCGATGAAACCCATACACCTATTCCAGCCCTGCTGGCCCTCGGAGCAGTGCATCAACATTTAACAGAGGTAGGGTTGCGGAATCGAGTGAGCCTGATCGTCGAGAGTGGCGAACCTCGTGAAGTCCACCATCTCGCATGTCTGATTGGTATGGGTGCTGAGGCGGTCAATCCATATCTTGCTTTGGCGACAGTGCGTGCACTGGCCGTTGATCGTCATGCCGTTCGCAATAAAAACCAGACAACAGATGAGGCCCCGCTATCAGAAAAAGAGATAGCCGACGAAGCTGAGCAAAACTACATTCATGCCCTGGAAAAAGGTTTGCTCAAGATTATGTCAAAGATGGGAATTTCAACCATTGACAGTTATTGCGGTGCCCAAACATTTGAGACCGTCGGCCTAGATATGGGCGTAATCGAGCGTTGCTTCAAGGGTGTTCCAGCACGTTTAGAAGGTGTTGGATTCCACAAGCTGGCCACAGACATGCTCAGGCATCATGATGAGGCTTTCGCAAACCGCTTGCCACACGTTGCAAGTCGCACATCGCTCCCACATCCAGGTTTCTACAAATACAAGAAAGATGGTGAGTATCATTCCTTTGCGCCAGCCGTTGTTCATGCCTTACACAAAGCAACCACAGGCGAAGGAGGAACCGAAGCATACCGTGCATACAGCAAACTGGTCCATAATCGACCTCCAACAGAATTGCGCGATTTGTTAGATTTTGTGGACACAACATCGATTCCGCTCGAAGAAGTCGAACCAGTGGAAGAGATAGCACGTCGATTCTCAACTGCGGCGATGTCGCACGGTTCTACCAGCAGTGAAGCGCATGAAACTCTTTCTACTGCAATGAATCGGCTCGGCGGTCTGAGCAATTCTGGCGAGGGTGGCGAAGACCCAGAACGGTACGGGACTGAGCGTAATAGCACCATCAAGCAAGTGGCATCAGGTCGCTTTGGTGTCACACCTGCATACCTTGCATCGGCGAAAGAACTACAAATCAAAATGGCGCAGGGTTCTAAGCCTGGAGAAGGCGGTCAATTGCCTGGACACAAGGTCTCTGAGGAGATCGCTCGTGTTCGCCATACTGTTCCTGGAGTACCACTTATTTCACCGCCACCACATCACGATATTTACAGTATCGAAGATTTGGCTCAACTCATCTATGATCTCAAACAGGTCAATCCAACCGCTGCGGTATCAGTCAAATTGGTCGCTGAGGCTGGTGTAGGCACCATTGCTGCCGGAGTAGCGAAAGGCGGTGCAGATGTTATCCTGATTAGTGGTCATTCTGGTGGGACAGGTGCATCACCCCTCTCATCCATCAAAAATGCGGGCGTCAACTGGGAGCTTGGACTGGCGGAAACTCAACAGACGCTGGTTATCAATGGGCTTCGTGGCCGTGTGCGTGTCCGTGCTGATGGCGGCTTCAAAACTGGACATGATGTCATAATGGCTGCATTGCTTGGTGCCGATGAGTTCTCCTTTGGGACAACAGCACTCATTGCTGAAGGCTGTATTATGGCACGAACGTGTCACAATAATAACTGCCCTGTCGGTATTGCCACACAGCGCCCCGAGTTACGAGCCAAATTCAAAGGTACGCCGGAGCAGGTGGTACATTTCTTCCTTCACCTCGCTGAAGAAGTACGTGAATTACTTGCCCAACTCGGGGCTCGATCCATCGATGAAATCATTGGTCGTACTGATTTACTGCACCAGACCAAACCCAGAGAACACACGAATCTCGGACAGATGGATCTGAGCACTCTTCTTGAGCGTGTTGATAATGGAGACGAGGCCATTCGTAACACTGACGAGTGGAATGGTCTTATTGATGTAAGCACACTCAACAGCCAATTGCTGCACGATGCAACACCAGCACTTAAAAACGGGCAAACGGTTGAACTACAGTACCCTATCACCAATAGTGATCGCTCAGTGAGCACAACGCTTTCGGGAGAGATTGGTGACCGTTATGGCATCCAAGGTCTCCCAGAAGGAACTATTACAGCCCGTTTCGATGGTAGTGCTGGCCAGAGCTTCGGGGCCTTCCTTGCTCCAGGTATACAACTCATCCTCAATGGTGAAGCCAACGATTATGTTGGTAAAGGCATGAATGGCGGTGAGATTATTGTTCATCCACCCAAAACAGCCCGTTATGTTGCTCACGAAAGCACGATCATCGGCAATACAGTGTTGTATGGTGCTACAGGTGGTGGTCTCTTTGCGGCAGGGCAAGCAGGGGAGCGGTTTGCTGTTCGCAACAGCGGTGCCATTGCTGTCATCGAAGGTGTAGGAGATCATGGATGTGAGTATATGACCGGTGGGGTTGTGTTGGTTCTAGGAGACACCGGACATAACTTTGCTGCAGGGATGACAGGTGGATTAGCGTATGTGTTTGACCAGACAGGGGCATTCCCAACTCGTTGCAACTGTGAAATGGTCGACATAAGTCGACTTGAAGCGCAGGATGATGATCTCATTCAGGCCATGTTGTCGCATCATTCTGAAGTAACAAAGAGTGCTCGCGCCCGTGATTTATTTATGCGCTGGAACGAGCTACGTGCACTGTTCTGGCGGGTCCAACCACGCGGCATGTCGGTTACCCCACTGCCACCTGCTTTGTTACGTATCCATCGGCACGTTGAGAAAGAGTAACCATCCTTTAGAAAATGGCACAGAAAAGGCGACCATCAAGGTCGCCTTTCTTTATAACATAAACTATTTATAGTAGAGTTGAGTAAGCAACAAATCTATACAGAGATCAATGTGCCGCCTCCAAACGCGGATCATTTAACGGAAGTAGGGGTTTACGTTTCAGCATCCACAGGAACGAAGCCAACCAGATGCCACCAATACCAATTGGCGCAAACAAATAGACTACATTAAAGTAGATACCATCCTGATGAAATGCAGGAATAATCAACCAGAAGAGATCTACCATTCGCATCACCAAGATACCAACAGCCACTATAGAGAGTGGTACGATATTCCGTTTTAATCGGCGTGACAGGAGAATAAAGAAGGGCACGACAAAGTGGAAGAGCACCAAAATAACAGCCAAGACATCCCATCCCACTTCCCCACGACGAATGTACCATGGTGTTTCCTCAGGAAGATTTGCCGACCAGATAATGATAAATTGTGACATATTTACATACGTCCACAGAATAACAAATCCTAAGGTAAACTTACCAATATCATGGATGCGTTTGGGTGTCACAATGTCTGCAAAGGGTTCCTGATTACCAAAGAAACGGAAGAAAAGTATCAGAAATGCAAATGCTGACAGTCCCTGCCCAATCATTAAGATGACCCCATAAATGGAAGACCAGAACTCTGGCTCCAGGGACATACCCCAATCGACTGCAGCAAATGTCATGGTCATAACAAATGTCACAAGACCAACACCACTTAAAGCACGAAAGCGGCTAACTAACGCAGGATTAGCAGTACGGTCCTGCTCCTCTGACCATCGGTAAAGCAAAAAAGCAAGACCAATCCAGATAGCAAAATACAATATACTGCGAATAATGAAGAAGGGGGTATTCAAATAGAAAGTTTTGTCGAGCACAAACACGGCTAGCTCTTCACCCACTGCCTCAACAATCATCTCTTCTGAGCCAGACCACACGTAGAGGTTGGGAATACCAATGAGGATGGGAATAAACAAAAGCGCCATCACTGGCAGTGTTGCCATAGCCGCTTCGAGCGGGCGCCGAACAATTGCCCCCCATGTACCACCAGCCAAGTGTTGGATCATTACAAGGGCAAACGAACCAAGTGCAAAACCTACCCAGAACAGGTAGGCTAGAAGATAGGACTCAAAAAATCGATCAAGCCCACCACCAGCAAAGAAAGATCCTAGAATAGCAAGAACCAGCCCGACCACACCAACGATCAGTGAGATTCGTTGGACACGATCAACCTGTTGTCGAGCTGGAAAGGATGTATTTACTGCCATTGTCGCTCACTCCTACCAGGCCGTCATTCATTCGGCACTGCTGTAGTTTACTCTTCTGACGTTCCAGATGCTTCAGTTGGATTAGGATCAACACCTTCTGGTGGGTTGTCCTGTAACTCACGAATATAGGCAATGACGGCCCAGCGATCCTCGGGAGTAATACGTGAGGCATAGGGATACATATTAAGCTGCCCATTTTCTTCTACGCCATTGGTGATGACATCAAAGAAATATCCATCTGTCTCATCGCGTAACCGTTGGAGATACAATGATGGAATGGCTATCCCTGCATCGGTAAATCCGATAGTTATCGCATTTTGTACGGGTTCCCCCTGTGGACCGTGACATGGGCCACAAAACACCTCATATTGCTCTTGACCACGGACGAGCAGTTCCTCAGTTACCTCAACTGGGTTTTCTGTTACTAGATCTCCATCGACCATCCCCTCATTGAGAGCGGTATCAGCCGGGTCCCGACCTTGAGCAACCACACCTGAAACAAGCGGGCGTGAGGCAACCTCATCTTCAAAGAAAGTACTGGACTCATACGGATCAACCTTAGGCTGATTATACATATCCAGGTGACACGCTCCAAGAAAGAGACAGAGTGGTAACAACCCAATCCGTGCAAACCTTGTGAGCGATAATGATTGATTACGACGTTTCATTACTATGCCTGGCCCTTCAGTTTTTCACCTCGGATACTACCTCTGGCCCGGTACTCTCCAAGAATTCCTTTGTTCGTTGAAGATCAAACATCGGGTCATCTGCCTCAATCCCAAGAAAAAATTTATCACGCGATGCTTGTTCAAAGTTGGGCGTGTTAAAAATGGGATGATGAAGGCGTGGCAGTCCGTTCAAAAGTATCATACCAAAGGTTGCTGCAAAAGCAGCGAACAGAATGGTCAATTCAAAGATAGCGGGAATAAACGCAGGCCAACTATGATCTGGTCGACCACCGATATTGATAGGGTAGTCAATCAAATTGACCCAGTATTGGAAAAGGTAGCCCAGGATAGCACCGCTCAGACCACCAATCAACACCACCATTGGCAACCGGGTACGAAACCCCATCATTTCAGGAAGTTCCTCAATGGGAAATGGCGAATAGGCATCCATACGACGATATCCTAATGCATACGCACCCTGAGCAGCGGCGACCAAATCATCTGCATCATCAAATTCAGCAACTAGTGCATATGTATCGTTTGCCCCAGCTACTTTGCCCCCACCGCCAAACGGGAAGAAGCGTCTGTTTGATTTTCCGCTTTTCTGTGTTGTCATAACTTACGCTCACTGTCCTTTAGGTTTGCGCGACGATGGCGCTTTTTTACTACTGGCCTTATCAGATGGACCACCTTTATGTAGTCCCTGATGCATTTCATGATGCAAAAGATGACGCATCTCAAATATATTAATCATCGGAAGCACACGAATAAACAGGAACAAGAAGGTAAAGAACAATCCAAAGGAACCACCATACAAGAGAATATCCCAGATACTCGGTTCGTACATTGCCCACGAAGAGGGCAAGAAGTCACGATGTAAGCTGGTCACGATAATTACAAACCGCTCAAGCCACATGCCAATGTTGATCACTAGCGAAATGATAAACAACCCAACAATACTTTGACGGTACCGTTTGAACCACAACAACTGTGGAATGAGCCCATTACATAAGATGAGCAACCAATAAGTGTAGGCATATGGTCCAGTTGTACGGTTAACTATCATGTATCGCTCGTATTGGATCGCACTATACCAAGCAAAAAAGGCTTCCATAATATAGCCATAGAAGACGATCAAACCTGTTGCCAGCATAACTTTGGCCATTGAGTCAAAATGCCGGATGGTAATAAAATCTTGCAAGTGGAAGAATTTACGTACCGGGATTGCAATAGTTATCACCATTGCAAAACCAGAGAAGACAGCACCAGCCACAAAGTAAGGTGGGAAGACGGTTACGTGCCAGCCTGGAATCAGTGATATGGCAAAGTCCAAACTCACGATTGAGTGTACTGATACGACCAGCGGAGTCGCCAAAGCAGCCAGCATGAGCGACGCTAATTCATAGCGCTGCCAGTGACGAGCAGAACCACGCCAGCCAAGAGCAGAAATCCCATACAGAACTTTGGCAATTTTATTCTTAGCTTGATCACGTAGTGTTGCCAAGTCAGGGACAAGACCCACATACCAAAAGAGCAACGATACGGTTGCATAGGTAGAAATCGCAAATACGTCCCAGATTAACGGACTACGGAACTGTTGCCACATCCCTAATGTACTCGGATAGGGCAACATCCAGTAAGCTAGCCAGGGCCGCCCAAGGTGAATAATTGGGTAGATACCGGCACAGGCGACCGCGAAAAGGGTCATTGCCTCAGCAAATCGGTTGATAGAAGTGCGCCATTCCTGACGAAACAACAACAGGATAGCCGAAATCAGTGTTCCGGCATGCCCAATACCGATCCACCACACAAAATTGATAATATCAAAGCCCCAGGCAACAGGGATATTGATACCCCAGATACCGACCCCGGCAACAAAGAGATAACCGAGTGAGTAGAGGTAGACCATCAACAGAATTAGCGCAATCCCCAAACCAGCAACCCACATACGAGGTGTTTTGAGCGGTGGTGTTAGAATTGGCTCGTTAATTCTATCGGTGATTGTCCCATAATCATGTCCTGGCCCAATCCAAGTCTTCGGTGGCTCGGTGGCGCCGCTTTTTTGTGCGCGTTGCATTACATCACTCCGTCTCTAGATCGGGATTCGGATTCATCAAACGTCCTAGATATTTGGTGCGTGGCCGAGTAATCAGATCCTCAAGTACCCCATAGTGGCGAGGATCTTCTGCTTGTTGTGCCACCGCGCTATCAGGATTGTTGAGGTCTCCAAAGGCGATCGCTTGGGTCGGACATACTTGTTGGCAAGCTGTTTGTAGATCATCATCTGTGATACGACGATTATCTTTCTTCGCCTCAATGCGTGCAGCACTAATACGTTGTGTACAGTAGGTGCACTTCTCCATAACACCACGAATACGCACAGTCACATTGGGGTTGCGCTGCAGTTGAGTGACCGGTGTTGTTTCATCGGTGTACTGCAAGAAATTAAAACGACGAACTTTATAGGGGCAGTTGTTAGAGCAATATTTTGTGCCAACACAACGATTGTAGATCATTGCGTTCAAACCCTCGCCATCGTGAACCGTAGCTGCTACCGGACATACCACCTCACAGGGGGCATTTTCACAGTGCATGCACGGCAGCGGCTGGTGATACATCGCCGGATTGTCAAGACTACCAGCATAGTAGCGGTCAATGCGAATCCAGTGCATCTCACGACTTAATGCTACCTCGGTTTTACCAACGATAGGAATATTGTTCTCTGCCTGACATGCGATAGTACAGGCATTGCAGCCGGTACACGCATTTAGATCAATCGACATACCCCAGGCATAACCAGTGTACTCAAACTCAGGGTAAAGCGTCTTTTCTGGCGCATGGCCCATCTCATAGATTACATCCTCATTTTCGAGGAATTCCGCCAGTGTTGCCACACGCACGACGTTGGTGCGGTCTAAGCCAGTACTTTCATCTTCGAGCCGGAAGTGTTCCTGTGTACTGACCAGATCATACTGTCCGCCGGTACTTGCGACACTCACTCCTGTTACTACCCATGGAGCAGCAGAGGTACGCAGGGTATAGGTGTTAAATCCGACATCATTCCCCACACGGCCAGCGTTGGTGCGACCATATCCCAGTGTCAAAGTCACCGTATTATCGGCATGGCCAGGGGTTATCCAAATCGGTACAGATAGTTGCCGATCACCATTGCTAATCTCAACCAGATCGCCATTAACAACACCTAAACTGCTGGCTGTGGTCGGGCTAATCATAGCCGGGTTATCCCAAACGACTTTGGTAAGTGAACGAGGCAACTCCTGCATCCAACCATTATTCGCATAGCTTCCATCCCAGGTCGATGGATCAGGGCGAAATACAACTTCAAAATCACCTGCTACTTCGGTTGGTGCTTCTGAAGCAAAACCGCTCTGAAGTGAGACATCGCGTGGAGCCAATGCTGTATCAGCAATAACACCTGCATGAAGTACCGTCTGCCAGAACTGTTCAAAATCACTTGCTCCGCTTTGTTCTTGCCAATATGCCTGAACAATAGCCAGGTTGCTCTGATCGGTCTGGCCTAGGAGGGCCGCAACAAACTCATATGGAGACCGATTGCCATACAGGGGAGCTATCAATGGTTGAATAATTGATGCTGTACCATCATACGCCAGACCATCACCCCACATTTCGAGAAAGTGGGTTGCAGGAACATGCCATGTGGAGGCAACTGATGTTTCGTCTCGATACAAACTGTAATGGACACTCAAGGGTACATTACCCAAAGCGGTCACAAAATCGATATCAACAGGTGCATCATAGGCAGGATTTCCACCCATCATTACGAGCAGTTGTACCTGTCCACCTGACATCTCTTCAACCAGTGTTTGCATTGCACCAAATTGGTTGGTAGTGTTTGCCTCAACCGGATCGGTATAAACAACCGTCTGACCAACATTGCCAAGCACATCATTGATAGCGTGGGCAAGGGCGTGAACCACTGGGGGTTGCTGTTCACCTGCAATCACAATACTAGCACCGGTGTTGTTCTGAAGATCAGTTACGAGTGCCTCTATCCAAGCTTCTTCAATACCCTCAGGAAGAGTATCACCGCCTGTCACACCCTCAACACCGAGTCGCTGTGCTAATACGCGCGTAAACAGATCGGTCTGCGAAGGACGTAATCGCCAGCGATGATCTGCCATTGAACCAGTACTTGTGATAGAACTTTCCACCGCATACAAGCGATTCATGGTTTGCTTATCTGCACCGACACGTCGTTGAGCTGCAAAATCGCGAGCATAACGCACATTACCAGGGCCACTCACCAAAAAATCCGAGTCGAGAGAGACAATGACATTGGCTACATCAAACTGATAGCGAGTATCGATATCTTCACCAAAAGCGAGACGTGCACCCTCACGAACATTATCACGATTTACAGGTTCATACTGATCCCATCTGGCGGAAGGAAATTCTTCCAGAAGCGCTTGGATCTGGCTTACCAGGGTTGGCGAGGTGATCGGTCCAGTCAATAACCGCATACCCTCGCCTTGACTGGCACGTTGCTCATCAAGCGCAGGAGCTAATTCAGCAAGAAAAGTTTCCCAATCACTTTCTTGTTCTCCTGAGCGCACAGATGTTGAGCGATCAGGGTCATACATTGTTAAAATCGAGGCCTGTGTAAACGTATCAGTCGCACCAAGGCTCGCAGGATGATTGGGATTTCCTTCGATCTTGGTCGGACGACCTTCATGACTTTCCACAACTAAACCAGTCGTATAACCACTAAACGGCATTGATGTCGCAAAAAAGAGTGGTAAACCTGGTATCATACCTTCCGGTAAACGAACATATGGAACGATCTTCTCATCTGGTAACTGAAATGAGTATGCACAGCCACTTAGGCCTGCAAGCGCCAATGAAGCACCCATGAGTTTGAGGAAATTCCGGCGGGTAGCAGGATCACGCATTTCAGAGGCGTAACGCGGAAACTCGCGTGACACAAACTCGCGAAACTCTTCGCTCTCTCCTGCCTCCTCAAGGCTTCGCCAGTATTGTCTCCCATTGGTATGTGCAAGGCGCTCACGCACAGTTGCCAGATCAAGTGGGTTTTGGGGGTTGTTGTTTTGTTTCATCATCGGTGGCAAATAGAGCAGTTACTTAGATTATCCGTTTCGATGCCGTACTGTTCTACAAGTTGTCGACCCAATTCCAATTGATTGGGAGGATGTTCGTACGACGTGTTGTAAATTTCTTCCTGGGGCCTTACGTACAATTCAGGATTGCGATGGCAATTCAAACACCACGACATGTACATCGGCTCTGAACGATATACAACGTTCATGTTGGCGACATCGCCATGACAGGTTGAACAACCAACACCTTTATTGACATGAATGCTGTGATTAAAGTACACATAATCTGGTACTTTGGTCACTTTGTTCCACTCAACTGGCGTATCGTTTGCCCAACTGTCACGCACCGGTTGAAGTAATCGGCTGTCAGTCGCAATATGCGAGTGGCAACCCATGCACGTCTCGGTTGCGGGAACATTGGAATATCCTGACTCGGCAACACCATTGTGGCAATATTGACAGTTGATACCAAAGCTTGTCACATGCAATGTATGACTGAAAGGTACTGGCTGTTCAATCTCATAATCTTCGCCAACTTGCTTCATATAATCTGAACGCGAAAGAAACATCCAGACTCCAATCAGCACTGCGAGGGTCAGAAATATACCAAGGATGCTTACCTTGACGAGCAAGTTTGCTCGTGGATTAAAAACCTGGGCCATTGAGCGCCTTTCTAGGACAGCCTCGCTGAGGCGGCTTCTGCTCTATATTATGACAAGCCTAGCGCTTGTGATAACACCAATGATGATTATGTTAAATAAACTGAAGTAGTCTAAATTATAGCACAAATTAAAAAAATTGAGACAGATGTATGAATTATCAACACTTGCAGCATATAAAGTAACAAAACAACCTATTAACGTTACGATGTTACAAAATCAGAGTGACAGATAGGACATAAAGGACTCCTGTACAACAATACAGAAACCACAAAAATAGCGCCACCCAAAGACCACTGTAAACGTGATGAAGAGGCGCAATATCCTTTTCTAGGCTCTTTTTAAGCTTGTGCAATATCCCACAAGTCACATTATACGACTAAGTCACAGAAAACGTCAAGGCAATAAATCTGTGCGTTTACTGTGCTAAAACAGATTTATGTGCAATAAATCTGTACATTAGTTGTGCAATTATTGTGCTAGAATATCTCTCTGTGCTATGGATGTGGACAGGAAAGGAAGATAAGGAGTTAAGGTATTGGCACTTAAAAAAATT
>JBCDFA010000145.1:0-17251 GCA_039178835.1 Chloroflexota bacterium | reverse complement strand
GCTGAGAGTATTGATGGCGCAGTGGTGCACTTCCACGAGTGGCGACACCTTGATCCGGCGAAACGTAAAAAGATTGAGCAGCATCGTGATGAATACGAAGACTATATCCGGCAGATTATTCGCAAAGGCATGGACGACGGTGAGTTTGCGCCACAGGATGAGCGGCTGATTGGTATACACATCTTATCTCTGTTGAATTGGGCCTACCAGTGGTATAAGCCAGAAGGTCGCCTCAGCGCTGATGCCCTGGCCCAGCAGTTTTATGAACAGATCATGCGTGGGCTGGAACCACGCAATACGTGATAGAACAAATATAACTATGCGAGGTGGATCAATGACGACAGTACAGATAAACGAGACAGAGCAGTTAGCGCAATTCCAAGCGCACATCGCGGCAGGTGGCAAAGTCGAGGCCACTGACTGGATGCCCGATGAGTACCGCACCGCTCTTATTCGCTTTATCGAAATGCACGCCAACAGTGAGTTGATGGGCGTGTTGCCAGAACGCGAGTGGATTCTGCGTGCACCCACCCTCAAGCGCAAGCTGGCACTCACTGCAAAAGTGCAGGACGAGGTTGGTCATGCTCAACTGCTCTATCGCCTCGCGGAAGACCTGGGCAAACCACGCCCCCAGATGATGGAAGATCTCCTCGCCGGACGAACCAAGTTCCACAACGTATTCCACTATCCCACCCACACTTGGGCCGATGTTGGCGTAATCGCGTGGCTGGTCGACGCCGCTGCTATTCTGAGCCAGAAAGCATTACTTGGCACCAGCTATGCACCGTATGCCCGCACCATGCAGCGCATCTGTTGGGAAGAAAGCTTCCACATCAAACATGGGTTCGATATTATGGTGACGATGGCCAAGGGTACTGACGCCCAGCGTGAGATGTTGCAGGATGCGCTCAATCGCTGGTGGGGGCCACTGATGCAGATGCACGGCCCGCCAACCCCGCCGGAGCGCGACCGCGACCTGACGGTGTGGCGCATCAAGACACGTAGCAACGAAGACCTGCGACAGGAATTTATCGCGATGTATGTACCACGTGTGTGGGAGCTTGACCTGACGCTGCCCGACCCGGCATTGCGCGATAATGGCGATGGCTCGTGGAACTACACGACACCAGATTGGAACGAACTCCGCACCGTTGTGTCAAACAATGGCCCGCGCAGCGCTGCCCGCCTGGCCTTCCGCCGTGCACATTACGATGAGGGAGCGTGGGTGAGGGGGTAGTTACGGGTTAGGGGGTTAGGGGTTAGAAGCATCGCTACTTAGCATAGGTGAGGTTGATGCTATGAGCAAGGTTTTGAACTATAAAGATTTGCCAGTGACTCAACGATCATTTGAGTTAGTAGCAGAAGTCGATGCTTTTGTTCAAAAACTCCCGTCTACTCCACAGGGTCGCACAATAGGGGATCAGATGTTTCGTTCAGCGACATCTATTGGTGCTAACATTGCTGAAGGCCGTGGACGAGATATGGGCAAAGAGTACGAGCGATATCTACGGATTGCCCGTGCATCAGCTAACGAAACCGACTACTGGTTACGTGTCGCTCATACCTGCGACCTGATACCAGAAGATAGGTATCACTCCATGCTTGGTTTGGTCGATGAATGTCTGCGAATGATATCTGCGATGATTACCAAGTTGCGCTCGAATACTATACGTGAAGAAACCTTAGTGTACGAGTATGACAAAACTGATGATTCATCAATACCAATGTAGGCCATAAGGTACACTGTTTGCTCGACGTGAAACAACAAATACACATTGCATCCATTCATTTCATTGCGTTATAACCCATAACCATTAACCCATAACCCTTACATCGAGGTCACCATGAGCACCACCCAAACCTACGAAGTCTTCCGGCGCGAGAAAGAAGGCGCACCTATGACCCATGCGGGCAATATCACTGCCGACAGCCCTGAACTGGCACTCATCTACGCACGCGAGGTGTTTGGACGGCGGAGTGAGAGCCTGGAGCTATGGGTTGCGCCACGTGAAGCCTTTATGGTGCTCAACGACGACGATATTCTGCAACCACCGCTCGACCGCTCCTATCGGATGGTGGACGGGTACCGCATGCGCGGGAAACTACGTGATAGTAAAACCCAGGAAAAAGCACCGACAACAGACCAAACAACGTCAACGGAGACAAAAGCATGAGCAGTACCGACCTGACATCAGCACAGAAACAAGCCCTGCGCGAACTGCTGCTGACCCTCGCAGACGATGAATTTGTGATGGGATATGCCAACAGTGAGTGGACCGGCATTGCTCCCATTCTCGAAGAAGACATTGCCTTTAGTTCGCTTGCTCAGGACGAGATTGGTCATTCGCGTGTCTTTTACGAACTGCTGGCCACAATCGAAGGCCAATCTGCTGACACCATTGCCTATGGACGAGAGCCATCTGGCTTTCGCAATGCCCAACTGGTCGAGCGTGGGCGAGGCGATTGGGCCTATAGTGTCACTCGCCAATTTCTCTACGATACCGCCGACTTTGTGCGGATCGAGAGTCTCCAGCAGAGCACCTATCAACCGCTGGCCAGGGCCGCCGCCGGAATCATTCGCGAAGAAAAATACCACCTGCTGCATGCGAACACCTGGCTCCAACGCCTCGCTGAAGGGGGCACCGAAGCACAACAACGCCAGCGCGACGCTTTTGATGCACTCTGGCCCGACGCACTGGGACTGTTTGAGCCAATCAGTGATGAGGCAGAACTGCTCGCCGCTGGGATCCTGCCCGAGTCATCTGCCGAACTCCAGAACCGTTGGTTGACACGTATCGAGGAACCACTGCGTCGCCTTGGGCTAGACTTCCCCTTTACCGATGCTGGCGAGCAATGGGAAACAGCGACAACACCTATCTATGGCGGTCGGCGCGGCGAACATACACAGAGTTTTCTCGACCTGTACAGCGTATTTACCAGCGTCTACCAACTCGACCCTGAAGCTGACTGGTGATCTTTCAGAAGATATCAAACTTAGCGTAATCAAAGGTGATTAAAAATGACTACACTTGCCTTTTCTGAAACAACGCTATGGGACGCGCTCTACGACGTTCCTGACCCTGAGTTGCCACATGTCAGCCTGGTTGATCTAGGTGTTATTCTGCGTATCGAGTTGGACACCCAGGCTGCTTTTGCACGTGTGTTGCTGATGCCAACCTTCCTTGGTTGCCCCGCACTGGAAATGATGCGCGATATGATCCGTGAGCGACTGGAGCAATTCGGCATCACTGTGCAGGTTGACGTGACCGATGAGCAGATCTGGACGAGCGACCGCATCAGCGAAGCGGGTCGACGCAAACTGGAAGAGGCGGGAATTGCACCACCGGCACCCAACACTCAGAGCAATACCATTATGTTTCTGGACCCAGCACCCTGCCCCCACTGCGGCTCACGCAAAACATCACTTGAGTCGGCCTTTGGGCCAACGCTCTGTCGTGCGATTGCCCACTGTCGCGATTGCAAGCAGCCGTTTGAACAATTCAAACCACTCTAATACAATAAATCAGGTGTTTCAGAAGTATTTCCTCTATAAATAAATCCAAATAGCTGTTTGACGAGTATTTACAATAAGAGAGTCGATCATTGTCAACGTTTGTTCCAAAAATAACAATCAACTCTCGTTTTAATGGACATACGTCAATGCAAAGGTGCAGAACGATGAAAAACGTCAGACAGCTCTTAACAAGCAAAAATGATAATGTATGGTCAGTATGCCCGACGACTTCGATTACTGAAGCATGTAGGCTGATGGCTGAACAAAAAATCGGTGCCTTAGTTGTGGTTGAAAGTGGAAAAGTCGTTGGGATTGTTTCTGAACGTGACTTTGTTCACAAAGTGTTATCAAAACAAACTGCGATACAGGAAATCACAGTAGGTGATGTTATGACTCCCAATATCGTTGCTATCCAACCTGAATTCAGTGTCGAAGAATGCATGGTGCTTATGACAGAAAATCATCTGCGTCATCTGCCTGTTCTTGACAATGACCATGTTGTGGGGGTTATCTCCATACGTGATGTGGTGAAAGAGGTGGTTGAAGAAAAAGAATTTATGATTGGCCAACTCGAAAATTATATCACTGAACGACGTTCCTTATAACCTTACGATCTGAATATGTGAAATAATTCATTTATTGGTGTAAGCGATATTTTTGCCCGAAAACGCACTAGCTTCCTCTTCATAGCTAATGTTTTTGTCGGTTAAATGAAAACGTGCAAAGGAGCATGACGTGATCTGGAACCGTGAGATTGAAACCATGCCACGTAGCCTGCTACAGGATCTCCAACTTGAGCGACTGCGCTGGAGTGTTCGCTGGGCCTACGAACGCGTTCCCTTCCACCGACAACAGTTTGATACCGCTGGCATCACCCCGGACAACCTCATCACCCTTGACGATCTACGCCGCTTCCCGTTTATGCTCAAAAGCCACCTGCGCGAACACTATCCCGATGGACTCTTCGCGGTTCCCAAAAGCGAGATCATCCGTATCCACGCCAGCAGTGGTACCAAGGGCAAACCAACCATTGTTGGTTACACCCGTGAGGACATCGACGTGTGGGCCGAGGTGTGCGCCCGTTCGCTTGCCTGTGGTGGTGCAACACCCGAGAGCGTCGTGCATGTGGCCTATGGCTATGGATTGTTCACCGGCGGGCTGGGAATGCACTATGGCGTAGAGAAACTGGGCGCACTGGCTGTTCCCGTCTCCGGTGGCAACACACCACGACAGATTACCTTGCTCCAGGACTTGCACGCGGATGTGCTGTGTTGCACACCAAGCTACGCCCTCAACCTGGCCGAAACTATGCAGCAGCGTGGCATCAATCCTGCAACACTTCATCTTTGTTCTGGTATTTTCGGCGCTGAGCCATGGACCGAGAGCATGCGCGATCAACTCGAGGAAAAACTCAGTCTTCGGGCACTCGACATCTATGGTCTGAGCGAAGTGATCGGGCCGGGCGTATCGATGGAGTCGATTGAGGAACCACATGGCCTGTTTGTTTGGGAAGACCATTTCTATCCCGAAATCATCGACCCGGCGAGCGGTGCGGTATTGCCCTATGGAGAAGAAGGTGAGTTGGTGTTTACGTCGCTTACCAAACGAGCATTTCCGGTGATACGATACCGCACAGGGGATATCTCAACGCTCTTTGTGGAGCCAAGTAAAAGTGGTCGAACCATGGTGCGAATGGAACGCGTCAAAGGACGCAATGATGATATGTTGATTATTCGTGGGGTCAATGTATTCCCAAGCGAGATCGAGCGGGTGTTGCTCCAGCAAGAGGAATTAGCACCGCACTACCAGATCGTGCTTTCGCGGGAAACGGCACTTGACCGCATCACTATTCGCACCGAACTCACACCACACCTGTACGGAGATTTTAGTAACAATCTTGACAACCCAGCCATACAACACATTACCAATCGGGTGCGTGCAGAACTTGAAGACACACTTGGTATCAATCCCGAGGTCGAGGTATGTGCACCAACCACCATTCCGCGTAGCGAAGGCAAAGCCGTGCGCGTGCTCGATCAGCGCGGATAACCGTACATCGTTTCTTTCTGGCAGCGTTTTGTATCGAGACAGGAGTCGCATAGAATGATTAAATTGATTGCTCTTTATCAACATCCCGAAGACAAGGCCGCTTTTGACAAACACTATGAAGAAGTACACACACCGCTGGTGAAAGCGATGCCGGGCCTGCAACGGCTTGAGGTTGCGCGTGTCACTGGCGCACCAATGGGCGAGTCACCGTATTATTTGATTGCCGAAATGTACTGGGAAGACACCGCAGCTATGCAGGAAAGCCTGGGAAGCCCCGAAGGTCGTGCCGTTGGCAAAGATGCTCGTACTTTTGGCAATATTCTGTCGATGCATATCGCCCAAGTCGAAACATAGCTCTGTAATGGTGTTTAGCACGACTTACAAGATGCTGGTATGTCATTTGGCCCAACACAACTCAGTCGATTCTGGAAGGTTACGTTGCACCTGTACCGACAAGTTGTGATACAGTAGTACATACAGCACGTACAAATCTCATCGATAACCAATGGCGTACGGTTAATCCCGTGCGCCGCTTTATGTCATTCACAGAGACGAAAGAATGCGCTATGAGCAATGAAGCACTAGTCCTCTCCAACGTTCAGGGAGCCATTGCAACCATCACCCTTAATCGACCCAAAGCCCTGAATGCGCTCAGTCCTGAATTGACGGCCGAACTCGCCACCATCATGGAGACGCTTGACGAAGACAATGCGGTACGCTGTATTGTGTTGACCGGCGGGCCACGTGTGTTCGCAGCCGGAGCCGACATCAAAGACATGGCCGAGCGTACCTCAACCAGCATGATCGAGCGGCGCAGCTTTGCCACCTGGGAGCGCGTGCGAAAATGCCGCAAACCGATCATTGCTGCGGTCAGTGGCTATGCGCTGGGCGGCGGCTGCGAGCTGGCTATGCAATGCGACATGATCGTCGCCAGCGAAACCGCACAGTTTGGCCAGCCAGAGATCAACATTGGAGTTATGCCTGGTGCTGGTGGTACTCAGCGCCTGGCCCGCGCCATCGGTCCATACCGCGCTATGGAGATGGTGCTCACCGGCAGCATGCTGAACGCCCGAGAAGCACACGCCGCTGGTCTCGTCAATCGTGTGGCCCCGGTCGAGGGATTTCTCGATGAGGCCTATCGACTGGCCACCGAGGTTGCCTCACGTGCGCCCGTGGCCATCCGTCTGGCCCGCGAAGCCGTTCGCCACGGTGTGGAAACCACTGTCCGTGATGGTCTGGAGATCGAACGACGCAACTTCTATCTCCTGTTCGACACCGAAGATCAAAAAGAAGGCATGCAGGCCTTTATCGAAAAACGTCCTCCTGAATACAAAGGCAAATAGGACAGATGATACAGCAACCACGTGAATTTGTTGCTGAGTGAGGCAAACATGAGTGAAGCATCAACCATTCTGTATGAAATAAACGGCGGCGTTGGGACCATCACGCTCAATCGACCGGAGGTGTACAACGCTTTTAACGAACAACTCCACAAGGATCTGGCCAACACGCTCAAACAGGCCGAGCGCAATGACGAGGTGCGTTGCATTGTTATTACCGGCGCGGGCAAAGCCTTTTGCAGTGGCCAGGACATTAAAGACGTACCCCTTGACGGCTCACGCTCACTGGGTGATAGTGTGCGTAACTACTACAATCCGCTGGCATTGAAACTGCGGAGCATCCCCAAACCGATCATCGCTGCCGTCAATGGCGTGGCGGCTGGCGCTGGGATGAGTATGGCACTGGCCTGTGATTTTCGCGTCGCTGTCGAGAACGCACGCTTCGTCGCTGCTTTCGCAAACATCGGGTTAGTACCAGACACCGGACTCAGCTACTTCTTGCCGCGACTCATCGGCCACGCACGCGCTGTCGAGCTTTGCATGCTTGGTGGTACAATTGACGCACCAACGGCACATCAGTATGGTATGGTCAACAGCGTTGTCAGCGCGGAGGAATTTCCCGATGCAGTACGACAACTTGCGGAGCGACTGGCCAACGGCTCTGCGACCGCGCTGGGCCTGATGAAACGCAGTTTTGAGCTTTCGCTCAGCGGTTCGCTTGAACAAGTGCTCGATTACGAGGCACAGGCACAACGCATTGCAGGTGGTGGTCCAGACTATGCCGAAGGAGTTCAGGCATTCCGCGAAAAACGAAAGCCGAATTTTAGGGGTTAAAGGTTAAGGGTTAGGTATCAAGCAACCTGTAGAAGGTTTGTCTCATGCATAGTGAAACAATCGCAGTACTTGGCAGCGGCACCATGGGTGCAGGCATTGCCCAAGCAGCACTCGTCGCAGGACTACCAGTCATTCTGTACGACATTGATGATCAGGCACTCGAACATGCCCACCAACGCATCAGCAAAGGTCTCGAAAAACAGGGCCATTCCCAGGCAATAACACACCTGCGTCTTGTCACAGTCCTGGCCGACATCGCTGGAGCCTCCCTGGTGATCGAGGCAGCCCCTGAGCAAATCGAGCTTAAACGTGAACTATTTGCACGCGTCGGAGCAATCTGTCCTCCGCCTTGTGTCATTACCAGTAACACCAGTTCACTACCGATCATGTCGTTTGCCTCGGTCTGTCAGGACCCCCAACGTGTGGCCGGGCTACACTTCTTCAATCCGGTACACCGCATGGCTTTGGTAGAAGTCATCCAAACGAAACAAACAGACACAACAACGATTGAAACGCTCCTAGGTTTTGTCGAGCGCTTGGGGAAGACGCCTGTCTTGGCCCGTGACACACCGGGATTTGTGGTCAATCGTGTGGCACGCCCCTTCTATGGTGAGGCGTTACGTATGTTAGGCGAACGCATCGCCACGCACGAGGCCATTGACATGATCATCCATAAAGCGGGCAGCTTCCCGCTCGGGCCATTCGCACTGATGGACCTGATTGGCATTGATGTCAACTTTGCCGTGACCTGCTCGATGTATGAACAATCATTTGGTGAGCCACGCTACCGACCGCATCTCATCCAAGAACAGATGGTTTTAGCTGGAACAATAGGACGTAAAACTGGCGAGGGATTCTATACCCACAATGACAATGTACCGGCAGCGAGTCAGGCCACAGCGGAGACGCCAACACTTGCTGGCAGTGTCCTGATGGGTGGTGGTAGCTGGGCACCTGGCCTCGCCGACCTCTGCAAAGATCATGGGCTGCGCGTTATTGGACCCAAACCAGACTCAGATGACAACGACTCCACCATTGCACCTGTCTTTGAGACACATCTCTCTATTCAGAGGGAAGCCTATACGGCCTTTGTTATCGCTGGAAATCGCGAACATGCCGACGAACAAGTCGCGACGTTTGATCGATTGCTTCCGGCGAAATTGCCCATTTTTGCCCAGTGCTGCGATGTTGCGTTAGGAGAACTAGCAGCTTCACTTCATCATCCAGAACGGCTGGTCGGGTTCGATGGATTATTTACTAATAACATCATCACCCTTGCGGCCTTGCCATGCTTGAGTGATGAAGCCCGTACCAGAGCCGAAACATTGGTCCGTGGCCTGGGCCGGCAACCGGTCTGGGTCACCGATACACCAGCGCTGGTACTGCCACGTGTGGTGGCCATGCTCGCAAACGAAGCGGCCTTTGCCCTTGGCGAAGGTATTGCTGACACAGAAACTATTGATACTGCGATGCGTCTGGGAGCCAATCATCCAGTAGGTCCACTGGCACGCGCACAACAGATTGGGTATAAGAAGATCGTCGCTATTCTTGACCACCTACACACTGAATATGGCGAAGAACGTTACCGTGTGGCCCCAGCACTACGACGGGCTGCACGCCTAGGCAAACTCTAAAGAGGTTCTATGTCGACTCCAGTCATCACACACGCTCTACGAACGCCCATTGGTCGCTATGGTGGTGCACTTGCACGTGTTCGTCCCGACGATCTCATGGCTATTGTTATTCGCGCTTTGGTCGAACAAAGTGGTATTGATTCCAAGCAGATCGAAGATGTGCTCGTGGGATGTGCTAATCAAGCCGGTGAAGATAACCGCAATGTCGCACGGATGGCAGCCCTCCTCGCCGAACTCCCCATTGAGGTGCCGGGGCAGACCATCAACCGACTCTGTGGGAGCGGACTCCAGGCCGTCAACAGCGCGGCACACGCGATCATTGCTGGCGAAGGCGATATCTTTATTGCCGGCGGCGTCGAAAGCATGACCCGTGCGCCATTTGTGATGGCCAAACCTGATGCCGTATGGCCCCGTGGCGACACTCAGGTGCACGACACCACGCTTGGCTGGCGCTTCACCAATCCCAGACTCGCCGAAGCATACTACCCCTACGGCATGGGCGAAACGGCGGAAAACGTAGCTGCTCAGTATGGTATCAGCAGGGCAGATCAGGATGCATTTGCACTGGAAAGCCAGCAACGCTACACTGCTACTGCTCAGGCTGGAAACTTTGGCAACGAGATTGTTCCTGTAACAATCCCACCAACCAGGCGTGGACAGGAACCACAGGTGGTTGACACTGATGAACACCCCCGGCCTGATGCCTCGCTGGAACGGCTGACCAAACTCAAACCCGCGTTTGGCGGAACCGGGCGCATACGCCCCAATAATGTGCCGGCGAACGAAGGCAGCGTGACGGCGGGAAATGCCAGTGGCATTAATGATGGAGCAGCCGCGTTGTTGGTGATGAGCGAACAGATGGCGGAAAAACTTGGCTTGCGGCCATTGGCGCGTGTTGTTAGCACTGCCGTCGCAGGAGTCGATCCGGCGTTTATGGGGCTTGGTCCAATACCTGCGACACGCAAAGCACTGGATCGTGCAAAGCTTGCCGTAAGCGACCTCGACCTGGTGGAACTCAACGAGGCTTTTGCCGCACAGTCCCTGGCGTGTATCCGCGAACTCGAACTTGACCCCAGCCGTGTGAATGTCAGCGGTGGTGCGATTGCACTGGGCCATCCACTAGGTGCCAGTGGTGCACGCATTCTGACCACACTCGTTCACGAACTCCAACGGCGCAATGGGCGCTATGGTTTGGCGACGATGTGTATCGGGGTGGGGCAAGGCATCGCAACGGTAGTGGAGAGGGGTTAAGGATTAAGAGAGGCTAGAGGCTGGGGATGAGAGGCTAGGGGCGAGGTGTGAGGAGTGTATTTTTTCCTCTGATCGAACGCTCAACCGCTCCAACGTCTCACCGCGCCTTCGACAGGCTCAGGCAACCATCCAACACCCTAAAGCCCTTCCCAGAGCATAAAAATACTATATTTTGTAGTAATAAAACACCTCGCTGTCTAGTACCTTTTCTGATATAATAAGTAATTACACACCAAAAATAATATATCTCTCACATCTATATACACCATAACGATAGATGTGAGTCGCATCCCCGGTAGGTGGCCTATGCAAGGGCATAAGGTTTATATCGGCCTCGGTAGCAACCTCGGAGACAGAATAGCACATCTTCGCGAGGCAGTTCGTCAAGTACAAAACATCCTGACCGTTGATAAAGTATCACAACTGTATGTCGCTGCGCCTCTTGGTTATGTACGGAATGATGCCTTTATTAATGCTGCATTAAGCGGGCGCACACAATTAAAACCAATGGATCTGCTCCTCCAATTACAAGCCATTGAGCGTAAACTAGGGCGGCGACGCGTCCAATACGGACCACGTCCCATTGACCTTGACATACTCTTCTATGGTGCGCTTCAGATCGATGCACCAGGTCTCACTATCCCACATCCACGGCTGGCTGATCGGGCGTTTGTGCTCAAACCTCTGGTAGATATTGATCCCAAATTGATGCATCCCGTTTTATACTACACCGTCTCGCAATTGCTCCATGAAGCCGAGGATGCCGATCAAGTGAACGTATACACTCCATCACCATAACACCCACGAATCTACTAATATGAGGCGTAGTGCTTGTCACCAACGCCTCACTATTTTCTCATCCTCAATGTGTATGCACAGGTGCTATATTATGTATCATGAGTAGTATACATGTGTGTAACAATTCTGTGAGGCATAAACAAAATTTTGATTATTTGGTATCATGCACAACTAAAGATATATCGGTTGAGGCTGTAACGCGGTTGTATCACCAATAGGTATACATGGCGATCATCGGAAGAGGCATCTATGACAAACATACTTATCGTTTGTGAATCGAGCAATCAGCGCACATCAACATCACACATTCTTCAAGCTGGCGGGTACGATGTTGTCGAGGCTGCAAACACATCCGAAGGTCTAACCTATGCAGAACACGACCATCCCGAGTTAATCGTGCTAGATACACGCTCATCTGATGTAGATAGTGATACCTTCATCCATACACTTCGCACAATACAACCAACCTCTGCTGTTCCGATACTGATGCTTCACGAAGATTGTACGCAACCAGTGAATGGCACGAAGACAAATGGTGTTAGCCGGAACGGTTCTGCTGATGCCTTACTCTGTACACCAATACAAGAGCAGGATCTGCTTGTCTGCGTACAGACCATGCTGCGAATGCGTGAGACGCAGGCAACTCTTTACCGACAGAATGAGCGACTCAAAGCACAACTTGAACTCCTAACTGTCGCTAATAATTCCTTGGATTTAGGGATATTGTCGAAACAACTCCTTGACTGTGTATTATGGATGGTAGGTCTCTCGTATGGTGGTATCTGGCTCTATGACCGAGACCAGATCGTTTGTTTGGCACAACGTGGACTCAGTGCAGAACAGACTGGTGGTTCAGCACGTCGGCGGTTGCAGGCCGATTCACCGTTCGCTCAGGCCCTGCAAAGCGGCAAAGCGGTCTACTACGACATGGTTGCTGCGGTGGGTAAGGCTTCTATTCCTGATGAGCCCCAACCACTTGCTATCATCCCACTTATGGTAGAGTCGGAAGCTATTGGTGTGTTGCAATTAAGCACTATTGATGGCAGTGGTCCCGCACCTGAGGATTATCATCTCCTTGATACCGTACTGATACATATCGCACGAGCTATTCATCGTGCATACCAATACGAGTGGTCTGAACGTCAGCGCTATCGCCTTGAGCTTGTCGACCGGAAGAAGGATGAGTATCTTTCGATAGTCTCGCATGAGCTTAAAAATCCTATGGCCTCAATCAAGGGATATGCAGATCTTGTACTACGACGCATACGCAAGAATCCTGACGATCCGAACCGCAAAGGATTAGAGATCATCTCGCAACAGGTCAAGCGTATGACAGGCCTGTTAGAGCAACTGATCGACTTCTCACGTATCAATATGAATCGCCTGAAGCTAAACCTTGAGCAATGTGACATTGGCGATATTACCAGACGCGTGGTCGAGGAACTTCATGCTACTACCACTCAGCACCAGTTGACCCTTACCATCAGAGATACACCACTTATTGCGCCGCTTGATGAGCCACGTATCACACAGGCTATCAGCAACATTATTGGCAACGCGATCAAGTATTCACCTGCCGATGGTAGTATCACGATTCACGTTAAGCAACACAAAACGAACCCACAGGAAGCACTCCTTTCGATTAGCGATAAGGGCGTAGGTATACCCGAATCCGATCAAGACAAACTCTTTCAACGCTTTTTCCGTGCAAGTAATGTCGAAGAGGAAGTCATAGGAACAGGGCTGGGGTTGTTTATCACACGAGAGATAGTTTCACGTCATGGGGGACAGATCTGGTTTGAAAGTCGCGAAGGTAAGGGAACAACTTTCTTTATAACACTTCCGCTGGTCAGTGTGATTGAGCAAACCGGTTCATGAAAAACCTGCTCCTTCTTTTGACTATCATCATACTATCTGGATGTGCTTCTGCCACACTATCTGATGGTGTCGCACGTGAACCAACAGCAATCGCCGAAGTGGTGGCTGCAGATACACCAACACGTGTCCCAGCCGCCACACCTACTGCGACAGTGACTACCTCGACGCCAACACCTGTGCCACCAACCTCAACACCGACGACAATCCCCACAGAGGTACCGACTAATCTTCCGGTCGAACCAACACCCGTACCTGTGCAGGCACGATATGGTTATCCGATTGGACAACCTGATCGGGTGCCAGGTGACGGTTTTTTCATTCGGCATGCCTATACCGTCGAAAACACCTGGTTTAATCCTGGCCATTGGCATGCGGGTGAAGATTGGTATGTTGTGGATGATGGCGAGACTGCCGGAGCGCAAATCTACGCGGTGGCGGATGGCGAGGTGGTCTACAGCGGATCAAACTATCCTGGATTGGTCGTCATCATACGCCACGATGATGAGCTTTTTTCCATGTATGGCCACCTCGACCCCACCGTTACTGTGCAGGTAGGACAACGCGTTACTCGTGGTGATGTGATCGGAACGGTATTGCGACGCTCTGACAACGTTCCCAATCACCTGCATTTCGAGATTCGCACCTTTTTGACGACACCCGAGGTAAATGGCGCAACACCACGCTACAACTTTCGCTGTGGCGTGAACTGCCCTCCTGGACCAGGGTACTGGCCCCACACCGCCCCTGATCTCCCCAGCAGTATGGGGTGGCTGAACCCAACGCATACGATTGCCGAGCGGGCATTTCCTGGTACCAATGATGCTACACCAATTGGGAACATTGTCGTGGCAACACGGCCTCTTTCTAATTCTGTTTCAGTATGGTCCAATGTACCAGATACCGATCCTGCGGCACAACCAATCCAAGAAATTGTCCTGACACCAGGTGAGCAATTTCCTTTACTGGAGGTGTATACAGGCGCCGAGTCAAGTAACACATTACACGCAAATACCTACCAACTCTGGTATCGCATCCTTCTCGCAGATGGACAGGAAGGCTGGGTGCAGGCAGCCATTCCAAGTACGTTTGAAACAAGTGCTGACGGCCAGCCATCGACAATCTGGTTCAATTTCCTCCCGTTGTAACACAATTGTAATGTTAGACCTAAAACACCTACTCAGGCCTGTTTATACCTTTCTTTTGCGCTAAATGATCGCATGTACAACATATTTCCTATATATTGCACATATGAGCAGCGGAACAAAATCCTATTCTCTAACGTTAATATTAGTAGAGAACCTTCGTCAGTAGTTGCCTGGAAAGATAAAATAATGATTAAACGCACATTTTATAAAAACATATTACTAATTGTTGTTCTTTCGATTATTTTAGCCGCCTGTGGTGTAAATACCTCCGATGTTGCCACAAATAATCTGTCTGAACCTCAAGAGGAGACCGACATGTCAACACCTACACTAGAAAATGTCGCTGAAGCGACTGATGTGCCTGTAGCAACACCAGAAGCAGCGACGCCTACGCCTGAGACGGTAGCCACACCAATGGCAACCCCTGCTGACGAAACTGCGCCTGTACAACAATCAACAGCTGCTACCCCAGACACAACAGAAGCGACAGCACCAACCGCAACATCATTGACGGCATCACAGACCAGCCAGTTTGGCGAAGAGATCCTATTCCTGCGCGAGAGCAAACTTTGGGCATTTGACACCGAGGTAGGGCAGGAGCGCCAACTGGCCGACAATGTACGCTCTTTTGCCGCCGCGCCTGATGGGGCACGTATCGCTCTTATCCGCGAAATCGATGAACAGTTCGATGTATGGGTTATTCAGCGCGATGGCAATGCCTTAACTCAACTCACTAACAATGAGCGCAGGGAAGCCACACTATCGTGGTCTACCGATGGAAACGCCCTAGTATTTGCCTCTGCTGAGACCGATGAACCATACACTCGTACCTGGCCGCAGTGGCCGCAGTGGTGTGCCACAAGCGATGTGCGGGTCTTCAACCTCACGGACAACACCGAAACAACGATAGCCGATGGCTGCGATCCCGCGATCTCACCTGATGGTCGTCGGATCGTTTTTGCTGCCCCGCCAACCGTTACACAAGATGGCATTGAAGGACCAAACAGCACCAACTCCATCCGTTTGGTGAATCGACAAGGTGAGAATGGCTGGAACTTTGCGGTTGCAGAAGGGGAAGTAAGTGACGATCTTGCACGCGACGGTCTGCTTGTCTATGGACCAGCGTGGTCGCCAGACGGTTCCCAGATCACTTATCATCGGTTCCTGGGCTATCAAGCGCTTGTTGACATTGCTATCACCGAGGTGAGTGGTTCGTTCGATGGCCAGGGTCAGCCGTTGTATGGCGGTGCTGGCTGGTTACTGCCGGCGCGTGTCTCGCCCGACAATGAACTGATAGCCATCACCGAATACAACTACAACGACCCACGCGGACTCAGCGGCTATGATCTCTGGTCTGTTACGGTTATGAAGGCTGAGGGCTCACACGAAATCCCGCTGCCAAGTCGGACACTGGACGCTGTCGGAGAGCGCTTTGACACCCTCCCACGTGCACAGCGGGTCGCCTGGGCCCCAAGCGGCACGACCCTCGCCGTACAGCTCCCATCCGGCTGGAGCGCAGACATGCCAGCAGTGCGACCGGACGAAGGAGGCACACTAAGTGACACTACAGCAGCCGGTGAGATATGGCGCTGGCAACCGGGGGAACTTCCGAGTGAGCGATTGGTCGAGAACGTCGATGCGGCATCTCCCATAGAGTGGCTCCCCGCAACAAACTAATCACCGCAGTACATTATGCTCAAGAGCCGCCTACCACGTGTAGCGCGGCTTTTTGCATCAGTCTGCGCTTACACTTTGAGTGGCTCTGCATCAAGACTCTCTTCTTCTTGTCGATCTGTGGTAGGTGTACGCCAAAGCAAGAACGTCAGGATAATACCGGGCACCATAAAGACCCCCGCAACCACCAGTGCAATCGTGCGAGGCTCCCAACCAGCATCATCGGCCATGCCAATCAGGTAGCTCGACATAGCCGTCGCAAAGGTCATCAACGCTAATTCAATCGCAAAGATACGGCCCTGAAGTTGCTTCGGGACATGCATCTGTAGTAGTGCCGTACTAAACACCCATTGGATACTCCCACCCATGTGAGCAATACCAACAACCAGCATAGCAATAGCGAGATTTGGCGCCCCACTGAAGGCAATATAACCAGCAGTGGTAATAAGAAACGAAGGACCAATAGCCCGTCGCAAAAACTGGATCGACTCACCTCCTAACTGTCGTGCAAGAATGGGCCCAATCCCGGTACCAATACCACGCGCCGCGTAGAGAAGACCAATACTGATGGCGCTATCTTCCCCTAGTGGAAAAAGCCGTTGTCCAACGATAGTCAGCAACAACAGAACCCCACCGCCAAGACTCCACCACGCTTTCGATGTAGCATAGATAAAGATGTCTTTGCGTGTCAACACATACGTCAGACCTTTACGCAGGTCATGCAAACCGCTGGATGGCACTCGATGGTCGAGATGGGTCTCGTGCATACGTATCTGAGCAATGATCACTGCTGAAAGGAGAAAAGTGATTGAGTTGAGGACGAAGGCCACATCAGTTCCAAGCAACCCAGCTACAAAACCACCAATACCAGCACCCAGTGCCAACATCGCCGACCACGTCGCTCCACTGATAGCGTTGGCGGCCACTAACTCTTCGCGCCGTGTAATCATCGGAATAGTTGCAGAACGAGCTGGCTCGAAGAAAGCAGCTAGTGAGAAATTGAGCACCGTGACTACATAGATAATCCAGGCATCACCTGGCTCTCGCACGAGCAGCAACGCTAGCACCACCACCGCACGCATCACATCAGTGACAATCAAAACCATCTTGCGTGGCAGTCGATCCACGATCACG
>JBCDFA010000144.1:0-17283 GCA_039178835.1 Chloroflexota bacterium | reverse complement strand
AGCATTAGTTTAGCCTCCATATCTATAATTCTCCTATTTTATCTGTTTGGTATTTTAATAGCTGGATTACTTATTCGATGGTGGTTAGGTATGCTAGTAGCTCTAGCATTTCCTTTACTCTACTTTCTGATGGCAACTCAAGGATTAATTATAGATCCTGAATCGGTAATAGATATAGGTATATATACAGTTGTACTCATAAGTTTATCTAGTATTATTGCGCTCTATGCTCAATCCTTGGAACAGGCATTACAACAGGCTGATACACGAACTACCGAACTCATGGAGGCTCAGAACCGTCTTGCTACTACAAACACGCAGCTAGAGACCCAAGCTCACACTTTGCACAATACACAGGATGAACTACAACGTCTTGTTGTAAGTCAGGAAGCACAAATAGCTGAAGCAGTTGCTACCATACGTGAGCGAAGTATAGAAATCAATACTATTCAAACACCATTGATTCGTGTTGTATCAGGTGTTCTTGTGGCACCATTGATTGGTACCTGGGACCAAGAACGCTCTGACTTGTTTCTCTCTAATGTGCTTCGTGGTATTGAACAGCAAAACGTCCATACGATTGTATTTGACATGACTGGGTTGACCCTGCTTAACGATGCCACTGCCCAAATGCTTGAACAAGCGTTAAGGGCAGCTCAGCTCTTAGGTTGTCGAGGAATATTGGTGGGTATTCAGCCAGAGATGGCCCAGACGTTGGTCAATCTCAACCTAGATTTCTCCACAACCCATACAGCCTCAGATTTGGCGGATGCAATAATGTACAGTTTGCGTCACAATCAGCAATCTCTTGCATCTTTTCGATCATAGTAAACTTCCCTTACTTCATAAATGTCTGTCTTACTTTACATGGTGTTTTGTGGCCACATGAAACATTCGAATCCTTCATTTTTGCTGGTATTATCCTCCATTGTTACCCTCGATAGAGGATTGCCACCGGTGCCATTTTCCCGCATTCTAATCACCAACGGTACTAAATAAAAATTTGACGGGATATCATTCTTCACGTACCATAGTAATATCTATCCAGCAGAAACAGCACGAACCGGACAGCGACGCCACGCCATCCGGTTCGCTAACCCCGACTCTGACACGGGCAGGATCGAGACTGTAGCGCATTGTACCATATGCCAGTGTGCTCCAGCAGCGACCTCTCGACCTCAGAGGGGCGCTGTCATCTGTCGGATGGTCTTTGGACATGCGGGTGGGGCGACTCACCCGTGTGTTCCTTGCCCATCAACCTATGGTATGAGGAATGAGATACGAGGCACGAGGCTGTTTCTCCGAGCGATCTCCTGTATGTCCTCATCCGTCGCAGAAAGGAGCACACAATGAATCATTATTCCATTGATGATTTACTTGTCCGCTGGCAACGTGAGAACATGACAACTGAGCAGGCAGTTGGACAGATTTTGCAGATCTTACGAACGCTTGAACAACGGTTACGCGATCAAAACCAGCGCTTACGTGAACAAATCGATCAATTGCAAACGCTAAAAAACCCAACACCAGATCCACCTTCAGCGTCCAAGAAACCCACTACTACAACGGCTAAGAAGCCAACGTCTACAACGAACACACGTCAGCGTCGATCATCGTAAGTATAGCAAGGAGGCAGGGCAATATGTGGCTTTGCTTCCTTGTTTTCAAAGGTATGCTATAATCCAAATCTGCCTGTCTTCATGCAATAATGAAAGTTACAATGAATCGATGGCAACAGCTCTTTACGCGTTTTTTCTCTGCCGCGCCTCCTGTTCAATTACCCCGCACATCAGATAGTCAGCCTTTGCTTGAGGATGAAACCAAGTTATCGCACCTGGAGACAACAGATAGTGTGAAATATATCGATACTATTGCTGATTTGAAAGTTGAGCTTGTTGAGGTCGAGCAGGCGTTTGCTATTTCGGTGGAAGCAGGTCACCAACGACTTGAGAAGTTTCGATATCTTCACACCGGACAGTTTCCCCCTGATCCGTACTCGACTGAATATGCAAAAGCGCAGATGGATCTGTATTATGCCTTCTCTAACCGAACCCATTATGATCCAAAAGTGAATGAACATTCCCCTTTTGACCTCAATCATGCACAACAGGTACCCTTTCCCTATTCCACACGTGATTCCGAAACGGTGGGTAGACAATTGATTGCTCAAGGACATATTATCCGTGCAATGGCTCTTCAACCAGGGAGCAGCATTATCGAGTTTGGTCCTGGGTGGGGTAATCTAACACTCCAACTGGCTCAGATGGGCTACGATGTCACTGGTGTCGAAATAGAACATAATTTTATTGAACTCATCAAACATCGTGCCGAGCGTCTAGGGGTGACGATAACGTTAGAACAGCAAGATATGGCGCAGTTTCGTTCCAACAGGCGTTATGATGTAGCGCTTTTCTATGCCTGTTTTCATCACTGTACTGACCATCTGCAACTGCTACGGAATCTTCATGATATCGTGACGCCAGATGGTTTTGTTATGTTTGCTGATGAACCCATCAGTACGTTTCCACAACCATGGGGTTTTGTTCGGACTGAGAGTTCGAACCTATGGGTTATGTGGCGCTATGGTTGGTTTGAGTTGGGCTTTGATATCAACTATTTTCTACGAACGTTATTGTTCTTTGGGTGGTTGCCCTATGAACGTGTGCGTGATCCGTTGTTGACTTCGCCAATTATTGTTGCGTACAAGAGTAAAGGCCTTTATAAACCACACGAATTGATGCTTCCTCCCGATGAAGAGGCAACATGGCATACTCGTGATGTGACCCATCGTTTTACAACGGCTCAGTCGGTGATGAGTTGTGCGAAAGATGTTCCGGTGCAGGCGATTGAGTTTTGTGTAAGCAATCCGGCTCCATTTGATCTGATGGTGACGTTTACAGCTGGGACCTACCTACAGCAGATGTGTGTTCCCGGCTACACTGAGCACATGCACCTGCATGTCGCTGTCAGTGACTGGCAGGGTCGTGTTGTCATTGCCAGCTCCACCTGGAGTCCAGCTACAACACTTGGTACAGCCGATCAGCGGATGCTTGGTATTGCCGTCCATTGTTTTCGTTTGCTTGATCATATTCCATAGTCTTTGATTCTATGCACACAAGCAATGCGCTCTCTCACCTGAGTGCTTGACATCACGTTCCTCTTTTTGCTACGCTCTCATCACTATAGTCGTTATCAACGGTCTTCTTAAGCAACAATAGAGGATACGCAATGACCAACCTCAAACTCCTCCTTATTGAAGATAATGAAAAATTACGCCCTGCTCTTGCTGCCGGTCTCGCAGCGACTGGTGCTGTCGAGATTGTTGGGGCCTGTGCAAGTGGCGCAGCAGCACTGGCCCACTGCCTGAATGATCCGCCATGTGTGCTACTCATGGATGTCCAACTTGAGGGGACGATGAATGGGATCGAAGCGGCTGTAGCTATCCGTCGTGAATTTCCGCGCCTTCCCGTTGTGTTCTATTCGATCCAAGATGATGATGCCTACTATCGAGCATTTCGCAACTCTGGTATTCTCAGTCACTATGCCTATGTACGGAAGTCGAATTACCTGCTTCCAGAGATGATTGTGCCACTCTTGCGTGATGCGGTTGCAGGGCGTAGTTTCATCGACCCAGAGATTGAGTCACGAGTACATGAAGTACGCCAGAAAGATGAGCAGTCGCCAATGGCCTTGTTGGAGCCAAACGAGCAGATCGTAGCACGGATGCTCGTTCAAGGGCTGAACAATGAGCAGATTGCCGGGCGATTGGGTTTCCGTGATAAGCGCACGATTAGCCGTACCAATGGGCAGATCTATGCTGCGTGGGGACTGAATGACAATGCGACTGATGAAAAAGTGGCCCGTACACGTGCAGCCCTGATTGTTCGTGAAGGGCGTCTTCTCATGTGGGACGAACGGGGTGTGCCCTATGCACTTGATGAGAGCGGCGAGTGAGCTCTATACGAATGGAATGACCATCCATGAACATGGCTGTGCTTACTTTCCTGGAATGGTTTATCATCGCTGCCTCGTTCTTCAATACCATTGTGTTGCTTTGGCTCGGTCTGACTGTGCTTCTCAATGCAGAGCGGCGTGTCTGGGGAACGTGGATTGTTGGAGTTGGATTGACATGTGGTGGACTCTTTTTCGCAGGCCACGCAGCAGCTATCGTCTGGACTCCCAGCCTCACAGGTGCCTCACTTATTGGTATTGAACTATGGTGGCGTATTATCTGGCTACCAGTCATTGGTGGACCATATGTGTGGTATCTCGTAATGGCCTGGTACACAGGTGTGTTACGAACGAGACTGCATCGTGCTTGGCTTAGTGTTGCTACTATTGTTGGTGGGATTGCATTGGTATCGCAGGTGATCTCCACTCCATTGATCGATTACCGTCAGATTGTCTATAGCGGTACACCCACCACATTTAGTAATCTTATCAGTATTCCTGTCGTTTCACTTATGTATCCCGCGTACAGTATCTTGTGTATTCTGCTGGCATTGTTTGCATTACGCCATCCTGAGTCCTCTGAGCGCTTTATGGGTGATCTAGGACGCCAACGTGCGCGTCCGTGGCTGACTGTTGCTTCATTAGTACTCTTGGGATTAAGTGTTTTTGTTGGGGGCGTGTCTGCATGGTTTTTGTGGTCGCTAGATGTCGGTACGCTTGATCTTGGATCATTTGATACACTATTGCTTTCGAGAAGTATTGATGCCATTGTCTGTTTGCTCCTTGCATTCGCAATTGTGCTTATTGGTCAGGCCATTGTTGCCTATGAGATTTTTACCGGGAAAGTATTGCCACGTGGTGGTCTGACGCAGCAGTGGCGACGTAGTCTGATCCTGGCGATAGGTTATGGGACCGTAATGAGTGCAAGCCTGCAATTACAGATCAATCCTGTGTATCAACTGCTGCTGGCCACCTGTTTGATGACATTGTTTTTTGCCCTGTTATGCTGGCGCTCTTTTGCCGAGCGTGAAAGCGGTATCAACAACCTACGACCATTTGTGGCCAGTCAACATCTGTATGATCGTCTATTACATCCTACCCTGCCTCATGTTGATGTGGCATCATCGTTTCACGCCTTGTGCGACGAAATACTCGGTACCCATGTGGCTCATCTTCATGCGCTTGGCCCGCTGGCATCCCTTGTTGGCCATCTCCATTACCCTGTATCAACCAGCGATACTGATAATCTGTCATATGCCATTGCCGATCTTGTTCAGCAACTGTATTCGCCACAGACCATGTGTATTCCACTCCAGCCAGAGCAGTATGGTGGTGCAGTCTGGGCCATCCCCTTATGGAGCGAACGTGGTTTGATCGGTGTTTTATTAGTTGGAGAAAAACATGATGGTGGCTTGTATACGCAGGAAGAGATCGAGATCGCCCGTGCTACCGCCGAACGCCTGATCGATACGCAGGGCAGTGCGGAAATGGCGCGACGCTTGATGGTCTTGCAACGGCAGCGCCTTTCTGAAAGTCAGGTGGTTGATCAGCGAACGCGGCGCATACTTCACGATGATGTCTTACCCCGACTGCACACCACCATGCTGATGATAGGTAATACTCCGCAGTCCCAAGAAATAGTAACGGCGTTATCAGGCATCCATCGCCAAATTGCCGATCTACTCCACATTATGCCCACGACCTCAGCATCTGATGTGACCCGCTTGGGGTTGGTCGGTGCGCTTCGACGAGCAGTTGAGTATGAGCTATCTCAGGATTTTGATGGTGTAACATGGATGATTGATTCAGCTACTGAGGAGTATCTGCAGTCAATTCCTGCTCTGGCTGCTGAGGTGATGTTTTATGCAGCGCGTGAGGCTATTCGTAATGCAGCACGCCATGGGCGTAATGGTGACTCAACCCGGTCACTCCATCTCAGGGTATCTGCCATATGGCAAGATGGTCTCCAAGTGCAGATCGAGGATGATGGCATAGGGTTTGGCGCGACTGATTCAACAGTTGCTAGTAGTGGCCAGGGGCTGGCGCTCCACAGCACAATGATGGCTGTCATTGGTGGTATGCTTTCCGCAGAACATGTGCCACATAGCTTATCAACACGAGTTACGCTCACTCTGCCCCAAGATGTGTGGCAACATACGCATGCCTAATGTTTCATTTTCACCAGCTACTTAAACGCCCATGAGATATTTCTCTTGAAAAACGACTTGAAATTCACGTCATTTTTGTCGTATAATGAAACTTGTGATGTTAGGTACAAGTTTCAAATCCACGAGGCGCTATTCGTATGTGGTTATGCATCGGGTAGGGTCAAAACCTGTGGTTCTGCGCCCATACCTGATCTGGATCATATAAGCCTGGGTTGTGCCCAGGTCGTGAGGGTCTCTAGCCCAGCGTCGACATCTTAGGTGTCAAAATGGTACCATGTCATAATAGCAGGTGAGCATCATGAATATAAATACTGTACCACCATCCTCATTATCAAGCATAACAGAGCATGTATGATTATGGATTTAGAAAGGAAAAGGTGATGATATGAACACTTCTCTTTCTCCGGGCGGGTACTTTCGCGCTGCTCTGGAGAGCGAACAGCCATTACAAGTTGTCGGAACCATCAATGCCTATACGGCCATGCTGGCTGAGCATAGTGGGTTTCGTGCGATTTATCTTTCCGGCGCAGGAGTGGCCAATGCCTCGTATGGGCTACCGGACCTTGGGATAACAACCCTGAATGATGTGTTGGTAGATGTACAGCGCATCACCAATGTCACCAAGTTGCCTTTGTTAGTAGATATCGATACGGGTTGGGGTGGGGCTTTCTTGATCGCACGTACCATCAAACAGATGATTCAGGCTGGTGCTGCCGCTGTCCATATCGAAGATCAGGTACAAACAAAACGTTGTGGACACCGGCCCAATAAGGCACTGGTCGATGCCACCGAAATGGTTGATCGTATCAAAGCAGCGGTGGATGCTCGCACCGATCCCGCATTTGTCATTATGGCCCGTACAGATGCCGCTGCATCTGAAGGTGTTGCTGCGGCTATTGAGCGCTCGCAACGCTATGTTGAAGCCGGTGCTGATATAATCTTTGCTGAAGCGCTTACAGACCTTGAGCAGTATCGTCAATTTACTGCTGCTATTGATGTACCGATTCTGGCTAACATCACGGAGTTTGGCCAGACTCCACTCTATACCATTGACGAACTTGCCAGTGCTGGTGTGCGTCTAGCACTCTACCCGCTTTCTGCATTTCGTGCTATGAGTGCTGCCGCGTTGAATGTGTATCAGACCTTGCGCCAGGAAGGAACCCAGCAGAACATACTGACCACTATGCAAACACGCAAGGAATTGTACGAGATGTTGGACTACTACGCCTATGAGCAGAAATTAGATCAATTGTTTTCAAAGGAGAATGACAATGTCAGAGACGATTAGTAATCCTAAACCTAAAACTGCTGGGGGTCTGGCTGGTGTAATCGCTGGTGAAACCGAAATCTGTACCGTTGGTCAGACTGGTCTCGATCTGACGTATCGCGGTTATGACATTCACGATCTGGCGGCTAACGCGACATTTGAAGAAGTTGCTTATTTGCTTATTTATGGAAAACTTCCTAACAACCTCGAACTAACACGCTACAAGAAACATCTAAAACGTGTACGCAACCTTCCGGCAGCACTCAAAGTTGTGCTGGAACAAATTCCAGGCAGTGCTGACCCTATGGATGTGATGCGTACTGGCTGCTCAGCATTGGGTGCGTTGGAGCCCGAGAGCCGCTTTAACATCGAGTATCATATTGCTGATCGACTCATTGCTTGTTTTCCGGCCATGCTACTCTACTGGTATCATTATCAAACTTATGGGGTACGTATTGAAACAAACACCGATGAAGAGAGTTTAGCGGGCCATTTTCTGCACTTGCTGCATGGCGAGTCACCTGATGAAGTGATGCGTCAAGCTATCGACGCTTCGCTGATATTGTATGCCGAGCATGAGTTCAATGCCTCGACCTTCGTATCACGTGTGGCTATTTCAACCCGCTCTGATCTTCCTTCAGCCATTACAGCCGCTATTGGGACGCTGAAAGGACCTCTTCATGGGGGGGCCAATGAGGCCGCCATGCTGTTGATCCAGAAATTCCAGACACCCGATGAGGCAGAAGCAGGGCTGATGGAGATGCTTAAAAAGAAAGAACTTGTGATGGGTTTCGGGCATCGTGTGTATCGCAAATCGGACCCACGCTCAGATGTGATTAAAGCATGGTCGAAACGTTTAAGTACTATCACTGGTGAAACAATGATCTACGCCATTTCAGAGCGTATTGAAGAAGTGATGTGGCGTGAACGAAAGCTTTTCCCAAATCTTGATTTTTATAGTGCAAGCACTTTTTATTTTTGCAGTATTCCTATCCCGATGTTTACACCACTCTTTGTCATTTCGCGGACATCTGGTTGGGCGGCACATGCCTTTGAGCAACGCCATAATAACAAACTCATCCGCCCCAGTGCCGACTATACTGGACCAGAGCCACGTGCGTTTGTGCCCTTGGCTGATCGCACATAGATACAGGAAGGAAATATACAATGGGGTCAATTGGATCCAATGTTCGTCCAGATCCAGATCAAGTGTTGGTTGATATTGCCGATTATGTGCTTGATACAGCTATCGAAAGTACCGAAGCCTATACTACAGCACGTTATTGTCTTATGGATACTATTGGGTGTGGCTTAATGGCGTTACGTTTTCCAGAATGCACCAAGCTGTTAGGGCCTATTGTGCCAGGAACGACTGTGCCACATGGCGCACGAGTCCCTGGGACGTCGTTTGTGTTAGATCCGGTTCAGGCAGCGTTTAATATCGGTTGTATCATACGGTATTTAGACTATAACGATACGTGGCTTGCTGCCGAATGGGGCCATCCTTCTGATAATCTGGGTGGTATTCTCGCCGTGGCCGATTACCTAAGCCAGGTACGTGTCGCGAATGGTCAGCCTCCATTGGTGATGCGCGATGTGCTGACAGCGATGATTAAAGCGCATGAGATTCAGGGTGTGTTAGCTCTTGAGAATAGCTTCAACCGAGTGGGTCTTGATCATGTCATTCTGGTCAAGATTGCTTCAACCGCCGTAGTTGCACAGATGCTTGGTGGTACCAAAGCCGAGATTATCAATGCCCTCTCGAATGCGTGGGTCGATGGACAAGCCCTCCGCACCTACCGTCATGCCCCGAACACCGGCTCCCGCAAATCCTGGGCTGCTGGCGATGCGACGAGTCGCGCGGTACGGCTCGCATTAATGGCCATCAAAGGTGAGATGGGCTACCCATCGGCGCTTACTGCACCCAAGTGGGGCTTCTACGATGTTCTGTTTAAGGGCAAATCGTTTCAGTTCCAGCGGGACTATGGTTCCTATGTAATGGAACATGTTCTCTTCAAAATTGCATTTCCGGCAGAATTTCATGCCCAGACAGCCGTCGAGTGTGCTTTCACATTACATTCCGAGGTGAAGGATCGGCTTGACCAGATCGATCGTGTTGTGCTTACTACACACGAATCTGCCATTCGCATTATCGACAAAACTGGGCCACTCTACAATCCGGCAGATCGTGATCACTGTCTCCAATACATGGTTGCAGTGGGGCTTATCTTTGGTGCACTTACATCGGAACACTATGAAGATCAGGTTGCCGCTGATCCGCGTATTGATGCCCTCCGTGACCTGATGAAGGTTGAAGAAAACCCTCAATATACACAAGATTATCTGGACCCAAGTAAGCGTTCTATTGCGAATGCGGTCCAAATCTTCTTTAAAGATGGAAGCTCAACGGAGCGCGTTGCAGTCGAATATCCCATAGGACACCGCCGCCGCCGTGACGAGGGTATTCCCGTATTGATCGACAAATGCGCTTCCAACCTGGCTGTACGCTTCCCGTCTAAGCAGGCGCAGGCAATCATGGCATTGTACGAGGATCAAGAGCGACTGGAAGCGACCCCGGTACATACCTTTATGCAGATGTTGATGATCTAAGAAAAGTTCCAACGGAACGTCTGTGTTTTGCATACAGAATACTTGGGGGTATCCGTAGCTACGTGCTAGATACCCCCCAACAACTAACCTCTCTTATTTTGTACCACTCAACCCCTCTAAGTGTGTTAATCATTCCTTTTCAGGAAAACCACCACAAGCTATTTTGCGATATCAAGTACTTGTGTGCATGATATTGGTAACGTAAATGCTCAATAATCGTATATAGTTCATAGTACTGTTTGAAGCAGTCTACGTATCATTCTCTCGTTGTACAAGAAAGGTACTGCATGAAACCGCACTGGCTTATCTGGCATATGGTTTGGCGTGGCGCACTCTGGACGACGTTTCTGGGTGCTCTATTTGGTGGTATTTATGGCGCTTCCGTTCTTGCTGTCATTCTGATGATAGATGGCGGATTCGTCGATACATTTTCTTTACTGGGTAGTATCGGGGCCTTTTTACTTATGTTTGCGTATGCTGCAGGCTTTGGTGCTTGTATTGGTGGTTTCATGGGATGTGCAACAGGTGGGGTTGCTGGTCTGTTGATCGGTGGTATTACCTTCTATCGGTTTACACCATTGATGAACCCTGAACGGTATCGCCGGGTAGCGCGGTTGATCAGTACAGTGATCATTGCTGGTGGTGTGTTCTGTAGCAGCCCTATTTTTATGATAGGACTATTGGGAGTGAATTTGAGTGAACCACTTTGGACGGGTTTTTATCTGCTGGTCTTTGCCCTTGTACCTGCCTTTCTTGCTGCCCTGGCAATCTGGCGTACTAGCACCCGCATTACGCACTGGTATGAGTCAGATACAATGGCTGCACGAATCACAACCCTCAGCCACTCCGGTAGCACGCAATAAATCCATTACGTCATCCATATGAATCTGATGGCATGCTTGGTGGTTGGCTCGCATGCCATTTTACATGGTACGCCCGAAGCTGTGGTGTCTTTCGGCAAACCTTGTGTCACATAACGGTAACAAATATGGCACACGGTTGTAGGTTGGTTGGGGTATCTTTGCACGTTTTCTCTTTCACCCCTTCATAATATCATTCGTCTGTTTCTTGTACATGTTCCCAGACCCGAACATTTGGTGAGCATTTTCAACTACCTTCTTTTTCCATATTGCATTACATTGTATGCAATCGATGTAGCCACGCTGGTTCTGTATGAACAAAGACGTACCCTATCACCTTGGTACGTCTGGCGATTTTGCTGTGGAGAAAGGCACATAATCAGCACCATGACTTCTATTATAGATGTGTTGTATGTTGTACCTTAACCGCAGCAGTTTCTTATTGGTATGATGATCACTGCGATAGCATGCGCTGATGGTATACTGCCTGCATTCAATTTCAAAACATGCTTTGGAGGATGCTATGCAGATCGCAGATCACAGTGCGGTGATAACGGGTGGTGCATCAGGGTTGGGTGCGGCTACAGCTCGACACCTTGTTGGTATGGGTGCAAAAGTGGTAATTGCTGATCTCAACAAAGAGGCTGGTCAGACGCTTGTGGCAGAGCTAGGTGTATCGGCAACATTTGTTGAGATGGACATAACTGATGCACGTGCGATGGCCGCAGTTGTAGATGCTTCAGCCAATCACTATAATGGACCACAGATACTTGTCTGTTGTGCTGGTGTTGCAACACCTGGAAAAGTGTTAGGAAAGGAAGGGACGCTGCCACTAGAGCAGTTTAACCACATTGTTCAGATCAATCTCATTGGTACGTTTAATGCCGTGCGGTTGTGTGCAGAGCGTATGGCACAGCACAAAGCAAATGATGAAGGTGAACGCGGTGTGATAGTGTTGACAGCATCTGTGGCGGCCTTTGATGGACAGGTTGGACAGGCGGCGTACAGCGCATCCAAAGCGGGTGTTGCAGGTATGACTCTGCCACTTGCCCGTGAGTTCGCACGGCATGGTATTCGTGTTATGAGTATTGCGCCAGGTATTTTTGATACGCCTATGTTGGCCGGTTTGCCTGAAAAAGCACGTGCGTCGCTGGGTGAACAGATTCCCTTTCCCTCACGTTTGGGTCAACCGCAGGAGTATGCAGCGCTCGTACAACACATTATTGAGAATCCTATGCTCAATGGTGAAGTCATTCGCCTTGATGGTGCTATCCGCATGACACCACGCTAGTTGCTTATCTGACCTATCGTGATCGTTGTTTATGAAGATTGGTGCGGTACTATTGTTTTCTCCTTCGCGTACCGTACCATATGTTTTCTCCCCGTACTACTACTTATGCTACTTTTATTTGCTTCAGTTTATTTCATCTGGTCTCTGTTGGTGAAAATTGCCAATAAAGCTTATTTGATGAATTATTTTTTGATAATAGTATATTTGCTGATAAAAAGTGATGGTTTGTCAAACTTGTGCGTTATTGTAATTCTATTGATTATTTATTTCGATAGATTGCAGATAGCATGAGTTGAGCGTAATGACACGCCTTGATAGTTAGAAAACCTATCTAATCTAGAAAGCGAGTTATCAGTGAAAAAACCTTTCACATACACACATACACGGACTATCAAGAGATTGTTAGCTGTGGGAATGTTGATACTGCTATGTGCTTCCTCGACTATCTCGTCTCGTGGACCGACATTACTCGAAACGACCGCATATGCAGAGGAGCAACTCAGGAAGGAGTCTGCTCAGACAAATCCATCGAATGAGTTGCGGCTTATCGATATCACAGATGTGGCAGATCAGGCCGAGGTCCGCGGTGAATTGCGTATCGAAGCACTTGTGAGTGGTATCAATGTGGAACGTGTAGACTTTGATTTGCAAGGGCCAGAAACACTTCAACGTACTGAGTACCATGGACCCTATGGGTTTATTGGTGACTCGAGTGGGCGTATTTTGCCATGGAATACGAATGATTATCCTGAAGGAGAATACACACTAACGGCTACCGTGTACAATATAGTTGGTGACTCAGACTCCCGCACGGAAACATTTACTGTCGATAATGGACCTCTTGGTGATATGACTACCGATGAACTGAACTCATTAGATCAACTCTATGATCATTCGGAGTTGCTGACAATTGCCTCCGAAAATGCGGAGCGCTTTGGTGGAGATACAGGGCGGCTGGTGCGTCAGGAATCAACCGAAGCCGAGTGGGCCACCTGGAAACTTGATGGTATGCATTCATTCGCTGCGATGGTCTATTACTCCCCAGATGAGGAGATTAGTGATCTGAAGTTTGCTGCATCCAGTGATAATAAAGTCTATACACCAATGACCCCTATTACTGCTGATATGGACGGAGATTGGCGTCAACGTGAATATGTCATACCTGTATTGCCGCTTGGGACGAATTACGTCAGAGTGACTTTCCCCACCACTCCAACACTGAGCTCGAGTCCACAAATAGGCGAGGTACATTATAGTAGTATCTCTATCACTGATGACTTTAGTACACCAGATCACATTTATGATTTTTCTGGTGGATTCGGTATTGCTACAACCTGGACCGAGTATTTCAATGGTGATCAACATCGGCTCTATCGTACCGATACCGTCGATGAAGATTGGGTTGTATGGCACATCAACAACATGCGTTCATTTGCAGCGCTTATTCACCATTGGCCTGGTGAACCGATCTATGATCCCGTCTTCTATGTTTCCAGTGACCATCAGAATTATACTGAAATCGCACCAGATATCGAAGATTTAGGGGGGAACTGGACACGACGCGTCTACAAATTTGAGGATCTCCCAATTGACACAAGTTATATAAAAGTCCTTTTTCCAGCGACTGGCCAGCGGTGGGCACCCCAGATTGGTTTGGTGCAGTATAGTGACACTGTCGCTGTTGCTATCGATCACACCGAACAGATAGGCACCAGCGATTTGTTGATGGGTATTACACATACCCGGTTTTCTGTTGATGACCCTGCTGCCGATCAGGAGGCGATTGCTCGGGCAAAAACGGTCCTTTCGGAGACGGTGCATTATCAGAACCAGCACATTATGGGCTGGGGCGCACTCAACCCGAATCCTGCCCCTGGTGAGTACAACTGGTTTTCACTTGATTCACGTATCAATGTCATTCGAGAGATGAATGCTGAACCAGTGATTACGCTTTGTTGTGCACCAGACTGGATGAAGGGTGGTGCGCCTGGTGAAACCGATTGGTCGAAAATATCACGGGCGCCTCTGCCAGAACACTATGATGATTATGCCAACCTTGCTGCAGAGGTTGCACAGCGCTACCCTGATGTTGAGTATTTTCAAGTCTGGAATGAATTTAAAGGTTTCTGGAGTGTTGATACAAACAACTGGGATTATGTTGCATACACCGAGTTCTACAACAAAATCTATGATGCCGTCAAAACTGTGCGTCCAGATGCCAAGATTGGTGGCCCATATCTTATTGTTGAAGGAACCGGTTCCCACAAAGGTGGGTGGGCCAGTGAAGAACCAATTCGTGCACGTCAATGGGCGGTTATCAATTACTGGCTCGAACACAAGCATGGTGCTGACTTTATCAGTCTTGATCGCGGCATTATTGACAATAACCGTGACCGTAATAGCTACTCAATCGAGGAGCGGATGGAACTGACGCGTTTCTTTGGCGAGATCGGACGCCAACTAAAAGAGGTTACCGATCTGCCGATTTGGTGGAGTGAACTGCACACTGCTCGCCAGCTTCCCGCTGGCCCTGCACTTTCCGCCTCGGCGTTCTACCATACTTTAACAGGTGGCTCATCAGTTATTCTGTCATGGAATCCCATGCGAACAGGTGAGTCCGGTGGGCATCCTCTCTTTAGCGATGTCCGCGACGAGGGTGGTGGGCAACCAGAGCCTCATTACCACGTCTTTAAGATGTACCATGATCACTTTGGGCCAGGCACACCGTTATACAAAACAACGTCATCATCGTTGGATGTCGAGGTGCTTGCATCGGATAAGGTCATTATGCTGATTAATAAACGACCACACGAGACCAGTGTAAACATTAATGGGGTACATATGACTCTTGATGCTTATGAGGTTACGCTAGCTGAGTAGTCGATATATCTTAGACCTGAAAGGATTTGGAAGCCTTTCAGGTCTCACAGGTTAAAATCATCATCTTACACTGGTGGTGTGACTTCAATAAAGGTACGACTATTTGGCGGGTATTGCATGTCCATTTGTCCAGTTAATATCACATACGGCTCACCGTATTTTTCTTGCAACGCGGATTGGGCACGAGGAAACTCATTCATTTCCATTATTCGTGCCTGTGCCTCCAGTGCTGTACCATGGGTATTACCAACTCGATCGCTTGGGACAACCTGAGCATGGGGATTGGCACGAATGCGACCAACCTTTTTCAAATGGACCATTGTTGTAATATAGATTTTGCCATCTGCTACTGCAAACCAGACTGTCGTTGGCACTGGTTCTCCCGACGCACGAAAGGTTGTGAGAACAATGAATTCCTCATTTTGTAGTGATGCGAAATAGTTGTCCAAAACAGCTGACATACATATTTCCTATTCGTTATTATTTTTTATAGATAATATATTCTTTTACGAATGGCAGGACACATTGGATTGTTACACATTTCGCTTACACCTTTTCTATGATGCATCACAATCCCTTAGTGACTCCGTGGTACAATGTTCTGCCGGAATAGATGCACATGGATGTCTTGTATAGACACCAATTACCTGAGGAGTTTTGTTTATGCGCGACGTTGCGATCATTGGTGTGCCGATTGATCTGGGGGCAGGTCGTCGAGGGGTTGATATGGGGCCGAGTGCAATCCGCTATGCGGGGCTCAAAGATCGGCTGGAGCAGCTTGGATGTAATGTTCAGGATCTGGGAAATATCACTGTTCCTCTTGCAGAGCAGTTCACACCTCCGGCACCAGATACGAAATTACGATACCTTGAACCACTTATTTCCATCAACACAACCTTAGCTGATCAAGTTGTAACAATCGTTCAAGAAGGTGCGTTCCCGCTCATTCTTGGTGGCGACCATAGCCTCTCAATTGGCTCGATCAATGGTGTCGCTCAAGGACGCCGCATTGGGGCGATCTGGGTCGACGCGCATGGCGATTTCAACACCCCCGAAACCACACCATCAGGCAATATACACGGTATGGGAGTCGCAGCACTTACTGGTCGCGGTCATCCCGATCTCAGCACGCTTTGCCAGCGGCGCCCGGTACTTCGCGACGATGATGTGGCGCTCGTCGGTATTCGCGACCTAGACCCGTTGGAGCGGGCTGCATTACAAGAAACAGGTATTCACGTGTTTACGATGCACGATATTGATCGGCGTGGGTTTGCTGCTGTTATGGAAGAGGCAATTATGCGCGTGAGTGTGGGCACTGCAGGTTTTCATGTCAGCCTTGATCTTGATGCGCTCGACCCCAGTGAGGCTCCCGGCGTAGGAACACCCGTGCTTGGTGGCATATCCTATCGCGAGGCGCATCTGGCGATGGAGCTTGTGTCACAGTCGAAGCAGTTATTGAGCATGGATCTGGTTGAGGTGAACCCCATTCTCGATGATCGCAATGTCACAGCGACGCTTGCAGTCGACTTTGCATTATCGGCACTGGGGAAACGTATTCTGTGATTACTCCCATTTTTGCGATCAACACATGGCTTATGCAGGTGCAAAGTCGGTATGTCGACGGGCTGAAGGTGTGTAAAACCCAAGCACGATGTGATTACGGGGAATGCCCGCCGCCATCAGATCATGAGCAATGCCATGTTCTGTGCCATCGCGTTGAATCCAGACCTTGCCATTCTGTATGTTGATATGAATGAGACATCCGTGGACACGACGCATCCCCTGCCAACCACTTGAGATAACGACATAACGACCCGCTGTACAGTCAAAAATGGGTTCGTTGTGAATATCGCCGTTGGCATACTTGATCTCTAGGTATTTGGTAAGTACCTGTTCAACTATGGTGTGATAACGTGCTATGGTATCCATTGGACAATCACCTTTAATGTGAGTTAGATAGAAATACTTTTAATGTGAAGTTGATTTCCTCTTGTTCAAGGCTAAAGTGACATTATCGATAAATGCTTCAAATGCAGGTTGCTCTTTGGCATTAATCCACACTCTGTTCTCGCTTAGTAATAATATTTGAAATGTGTCCAGATCAAGATTAGCATCTAATGGAAGAACTTTGAGAAATAACTGTAAAGCAGTGCCAGTATCAAGACGAATAGCTTTGCCTATCATTTGTAATGCTGATTCTTAAGGGTTGCTAATAACCATATTGTGGTGTACTTCTAGGTTTGAGATCGAGATAGT
>JBCDFA010000143.1:0-17286 GCA_039178835.1 Chloroflexota bacterium | reverse complement strand
GGGGGCCCAACCTGTTGTTGGGGTGTTTTTGTTTATTGCTGGTTGTGGTTGTTGGCCGGTTGGGGGGGGGGGTGGGCGAACACGTCTTGATTTGGCCAAGGAAGCAGTGTATCAGGCCAGTCTTGGCTTAAGCGACCGAGATCAGATTGGCTTGGTTGTCTTTGACTCGGCTGCACAATGGGTGTTGCCACTGCAACAATTGCCACCGGCTATTGAGATTGAGCAGGCACTCAGTACATTTGATACGGGTGGTGGAACCAACATTCGTCCAGGGGTCGAACGTGCTGCGGAGGCGTTGGCAGAAGCAGATGCACGAGTGAAACACGTTATTCTGCTTACCGATGGTATGGCCGACAGCAACTATAGTGATCTGGTTGACCAGATGAATGAGCAGGGAGTTACCATATCGACGGTGGCCATAGGCAGCGATGTCAACCCCAATTTGCAACAGATCGCGGAACGTGGCGATGGTCGCTATTATCGAGTACAAAATGTGTCTGATGTCCCATCGATTTTTCTGCAAGAGACCGTTTTTATTGCAGGGCGGGATGTTGTTGAGGAAGAATTCACCCCTCAGATTGCCCTCCAATCACCTTTTATCAGTACGTTGGGAGGTCTCCCACCACTCTATGGCTACAACGGCACCGAACTGAAACGCTCTACACGTACTCTACTCGTTACACCTGATGGGAAACCGGTGCTAGCACAATGGCAGTATGGTCTGGGTCGGACGGTCGCATGGACCAGTGACTTGAAGGGACAGTGGGGGCGTGACTGGGTTAATTGGGATCAATTTCCACGTTTTGTTGATAGCTTGCTAGAGACACTCTTGCCGACACGGATTGACGATCAGATTAGTCTCCAATCAAGTGTTGCTGGCTCACAGATTGTGCTGGACTTGACAGCGAATGATGCCGAGGGGCAACCTCTGAGCGATTTGACATTAGAGGGCCGTCTTGTCGATCCTGATGATGCAGGAGTTTCCCTTGAATTCGAGCAGGTGGCCGCAAATCGCTATCGAGCAGTGGTTGATGCAGGCGCAACAGGGGTGTATCTGGCCCAGGTAAATGTTGGAGACTCACAGAGTCAGCCACTTGGTCTAGTGCAGACGGGTGTTGTCGTTAATTACTCGCCAGAGTATAGTGAGGTACGGCAAAACCGTCAATTACTCGAGGATGTAGTTAATGTCGCGAATGGTCGGTTTGAGCCTGAAGCAGCAACCGCGTTTGAACCAACGCCACAAACCGTCGGTGCCGTGCGTGAACTGGCTATTCCGCTGCTCTGGCTGGCGTTGTTACTCTGGCCCTTTGACATCGCCGTGCGACGGCTGTTCCTGCGCTTTTCCGAAGCTTTTTCTGGTGTGCGAACATGGTATCGTCGTTGGCGACCTGCCCCCGCAACCCAGACAACGCCAAAAACAGGGTGGGCGAACCGTCTGGGTGATGCCAAGAAACGGGTAAATCATCAACAAAATGCGTCGGCAACCAAAGCGCCTGTAGAATCACCTCAAGCCACCGCACCAGTTGAGACACGTGTGCCAGATGCCCCAGCCAAACCACAATCTGCGCCAAAGCCTGCCTCGGCTGAAAAACCAAAGAAAACACGATCTGCCCCAAAACCTGCTCGTTCGTCTTCGGCATCGCTGAGTGACGATCAATTTGCACGTCTGCTTTCGGCCAAACGTCGTGCCCGTGATAAACAGGATTGAGTGTTAGACATACAGGGTGCGTGTCATTAATCCAATCGCTAGAACTGTCAATGCAAGGCCAATGATTGCAAAACGCTGTGCTCGTTGGCCATTCCCCGTTGCATCTATCTCACGCAGCGCTGGTCGCAGTGCACCATCCCCGATGCCGAGAAGCGCAATTGCAATGATGAAAGAACCAACCACAAGTGCGCCCCATTCGCTGACGAACAGTGCATCGAATCCGCGGGTGTAGACGATAAGGACGAGGCCAAAGAAAATGGTAGCCATACCTGTATAGGTGAGCACACGCACCGTCGCTATTGAGATCGATTTCAATGTTTCATTAGCGCCTCTTCGCATCATGGGGATGATCACAAATGCCAGCAGTGCATAGCCGCCGACCCAGATCGCTCCGGCAAGAACGTGGCCATAACGCATGATCCATGGGGTAATACTACTCATGTGGTTTCCTTAGCTCTGCCTTCCCTGACGAAGGCTGATAGTGTATGTTGTCGAGTGGATTGTGCTGAACAAAAAATCGAAAACGTGCTTTGTTGTTGAGCTATATCTTTATGGCAAAATCTTCCTACTGCTCAATCGGTACGTCTGGTAGCCGCCCCCACTCATTCCACGAGCCATCGTAATTGCGGACTTTGGGGTAGCCGAGTAAGTATTTCAACACAAACCAGATAAATGCCGACCGTCCTCCAACCGCACAGTATGGAAAGACCTCTTTATCGGTGGTGATGCCCTGGCTCACAAAAAAGTTATGTAATTCTTCGTATGATTTAAATGTCTCGTCATCACGCAGAGTTTGGGTATAGTCCACATTGATCGCACCAGGAATATGTCCGCCACACTCTGCACCCTCTGGCGGTTTTTCCATGAAAACCTCACCCTGAAATTCCGGCACGGTGCGGACATCCAGCAATACACAATCAGATCGATTGAGCGATGCCTGAACTTCCGGTTGGACAACGCGCAGGCTAGGATCAGGCGTTGGTACTTCGTACTGGGTAGGAGCAAAGTTGGAGAACTCCGTTACAAGTGGGCGATCTTCGGCGATCCATTTTTGATATCCGCCGTCCAGCACATAGACGTTGTCGTGTCCAAACATCCGTAAAAGCCAGAAGAGTATCGCTCCGGTACAAACCGAACTCCCGTACCCGATCACGGTCGTTTCCGAGGAGATGCCTGAGCGTGAAAGCAGCGTTCCGATCGTATCTGGTTCGAGATTCATACTCAAATCTGGTCGCATAAGATCGGTAAAGATATTCCAGTAGACAGCACCAGGAATGTGGTAAAGCTCAGGCGTCATATCGAGTTCGATGATGCGGACCATGGGATCGTTGAGGTGCTCCATCAACCATTGTGTGTCGACCAATACGTTGGGATGGGCATATTGAGACATATGTGTTTCCTCGATTTCTATTATCTATCAGACAATGTATCGAACGTGGTAGGTAGTGGAGATATTACTTCATCATCGGCAGGTACTGATGAGAATATTTCGATGAGTTGATGCGCCTGTGCCAGTTCCGCACGCAGGCGCACCAATTCTGCCTGAAGTTCCTCGATCAGTATCTGTTGTGCGCCGATGAGCCAATGTTGATCTACCCCACTATGTTCGAAGTCATCCATGTAACCTGCCAAGCTACGTAACCATCATTGCTGTATGCCATTTGGTGTTCACACCACGCGTAAAACCTGATTACTAATCAGAACTATTAGCAATTCAAGCGTTCATGGCTGTTAGCCGTTCTGAGGCATTTCGTGCAGCTTTACGAAATTCATCAAAGGCTGCCCCATACTTTTGCAGCACCCTTTCGGTACGTTCTGGCCCTGCCAACTCAGGACTCCCGGTACCATAGGGTGGATGCGGGGCATACTCAATCATCAATTCCGCTTCTTTGCCGGCCTCCTTACCGCGTAGCTTTCCTAAAACAATCAGTGCCGCATCAAATGAACCAGAAACGGGACTGGCAGTAATGCGGTTTCTGTCTACGACAACTTCTCCACCACTCACTGGGATCGCTCCAAAACGAGGGAGCTCCTCCACCAGTGAGAAGCTGGCTGTAGCACGATAACCTTTCAATAAGCCTGCGGCACCTAACAAGAGACTTCCACCACAAATGCCAATCAGAAACTTTGCCTGGCTACCTCGATCTGCCAGAAAGGATAGCGCTTCATCTGAAAACATGTTGGTAGTGGCGCCAATGCACAAGACATCAAGCACTGACGGGCATTCGGCGAAGGTTGTGGTCGCGTGCATCGGAAAATTGGGAAATCCTACGATAAGGTCTTTGTTTTCCCAAATGAAGTGAATATCACAGTTGGGTACCACACTGAATACAGTGTAAACGCCAATAATGTCTGGGATATAGCAATCTGGACTAACGAAAATGCCGATTTGTAATTTATCTGTGCCTTGTGGATCCATGCTGTTTCCTCCTGTGATTTGTGTAGATTACTTAAAATGGGTTACTCTTGATAATCCAGTTTTTCGTTTTTTGTAAGCCGACGACTGATGATCCATTCACCGATCAAAGCACCTAATGGACCACCAGTGAAGAAGACACCAACCGGAAACCACCAGTTCCACAACTTGTCGACGGCTCCGACGCCCACGATGGTTAGCAGGAGCATAAAGTTGCCGCCGTGCAGAGGACCTAACACACTCACCCATTCGCGATTATCCATGAGCGATGCGGTGACAAGTGTGACCAGCAGAAGCGCATCGGCCAGCGCTACCCAGCGCACAATCTGCAAGCGTCGACGGGTTCGTTGTGCTATGGTGGGTGGTGGGGCATCTACCATTGCAAGCCATCCCGTTGAGCGCGTGCAATCATATGATTAATAAATTCTTTATTGTTTTCAATAGCAAGTTCGAGCAGGTGTGGTGGAACAACCGATGGAGAACCGGCGTTGTACGGTGGATGTGGATCATACACCATCCCCAATTGAACAAGTTGCGCGGTCTCATCGCCGGCAATCTGCCCCGCCAGATAGAGTGCCATGTCGATACCGGCTGAGTTGCCAGCTGCGGTAATAATGTTCCCATCACGAACATAACGCTCTTCGGGGCAGGGAATGGCACCGAAGTGACTGAGTTGATCCATGACACCCCAATGCGTTGTCGCACGTTTGTCTTGTAGGAGGCCAGCTTCACCTAATAACAACGCGCCAGCACAGACCGATGTGGTCCACTGAGCGGTCTCATGGGCACTGCGAATCCACGCAAGGACACGCTCTTTCGATTGCATTAACCCAGGGGTGATGACGAGCACATCCGGATGGGGTACCTCATCAAGGGTGTAATCTGCCATCAACGAAACCATGCCTGAGTCGGCGCGTTTGAGGCCAACTGTCTCCCCGACAAACTGAACTCTAGAACCGGGGATCATACGAAGCACTTCATAAGGTCCGGTTGCATCAGTTACAGTGACATTTTCCAAGATAAGAATCGCAATCGAGATGATAGTACTATCTGAAGTATGTCCGGAGTTTATTCCATTTGTTGCCATAAGGAAAAAACCTTTCTAAAAGCAAACGCAGCTTATAACGATGTATGTGTATGAATGTGTTGGAGTGTATGATTAGTGTAGTCAATACGATTTGTGGTTACATCAGTGCTACACTGATTGTACATACGTCAAATACTGAGACATATTCGGGGTCTTTGAGAAAGGTATAATTTCTTTGCTGGTCGCCCATATTGAAGGTACAATATGGCAGTATATGCCTAGTCAAAGTAGTATTACTAGATTTGGATCAAGGTTACATGGCTATTGACCAGAGTACACAAGACCACATGAGTATGCTGCTCGGCATAACACATATCATCAATCATGCAGAAGATAGGGACTCACTTCTTGGTCAAGTTGGTCAAGCTGTAGTGGATGTATTGCAAGCGCAGCAGTATAGTGCGTATGTGTTTGATACAGTTCAAGAGCAGTTTCTCCTTTGTGAAGCAGCTTCTTCAAATACCCAACCATCGCACTATTTTGCACCAGTGCTCGATTCAATAAATGAGGCGTATCTCCATCAGGCAATTGCACGACAACAATCAGTCTTTGAACTACCATCAACATCAGACAGCGACCAAGGAACGTGTATGTTGTTCCCACTTATGGTGCGATACCAGGTATTGGGGGTATTACTGGTTGGCATTGAGCAGAAACAGACCTCTCTTTTTTCCGATCTTCTGCCGCTGATGGTCAGTATTGGTCAGATGACGGCTGTTGCACTTGAGAATTTGCATATGCGTGAGTCACTTGCTCGTCTGGAAACTGAGAGCGAGCGATTGCAGGATGTGACCGTTGCGCTGCTGGAACATCACACGTTGGAAGATGTTATTGATCTGGTTTCGCTCTCGTTGAAGCAACTCGTTGGTGCTGAACAAAGCATGGTGTTTCTGCTGGAGGATGACACATGGCTCCGTCCGGTCATGTCCAGAAATGCGACTATCGATTCGCATCCGGCGATACCAGTTGCTCAATCGTATATTGGTAAGGCTGTGCAGACAGGTAACCCGGTCATCAGAGACTTCATAGGACCTGATCCGCGCAACCCTGATATCGGGGATGTTGCGGTTGCTTTGCTTGCTGTTCCACTGCAAATCGATACGATAACTATTGGTGTGTTAGCTGCTATTGATAAACCTGGTCAGTTTACCCAGGATGATGTTCGTGTTATTAGTCGATTTGCTGATCAGGCGGCTATTGCCATTGAACATGCACGATTAGCACGGCAGGTTGAGCATCTGGCAGTGGTCGAAGAGCGTCAGCGATTGGCGCGTGATCTCCATGACGCAGTAACACAGGCAGTGTATAGCGTCACACTGTTTGCCCAGGCAGGGCGTCAAACGCTTGCTTCCAGAGCATTCGACGATACCGAACATTATCTGACACGTATCGGCACTATGGCTCATCAGGCATTACAAGAATTACGTTTGCTTATCCACGAGTTGCGTCCGCCAATCCTTGCAAGAGATGGCCTTGTGACCGCGCTTCGCCAACGGTTGGCAATGGTTGAAGAGCGTGTTGGTTTGCGGGCTCGACTGATAGCAGATTTGCCCGTCCCGCTACCTGTAGATATCGAGGATGCCCTCTATCGGATCGCGCAGGAGTGCCTGAACAATGTGGTCAAACATGCCAATGCGATGGCCGTAGTTATCGAACTTCAGACAGATGCGACTGTGGTGATTTTGCGAGTAACTGATGATGGGTGTGGTTTTGTACCAACGGATGCGACTATCAACAACGGAGTCGGTTTGTCATCGATGCGTGAACGGTCAGCCAAATTGGATGGGAACTGCCAGATCTTTTCGAATCCAGCTGCAGGGACTTCGGTGGAAGTGTCTCTCCCGCTATCAGTGCGAAAGGGGGATTAGATATGACGATCCGTATCGTGTTAGTTGATGATCACGCCATTGTGCGCGAAGGATTACGCGCATTGTTGAGTAGTACGCCGGATATGTGTGTGGTTGGTGAAGGAGCAAACGGAGAAGAGGCCGTTGTACTGGTACACAAATACCAGCCGGATGTAATATTACTCGATCTAGTCATGCCACAGTATGATGGGATTACGGCGATTACCCGCATCAAGCATGAAGCTCCCAAGACACGCATTCTGATACTGACCAGTTTTGTTGATGATACCAAAGTATTTGCTGCGCTCAAAGCGGGAGCCAACGGCTACATCCTGAAGGACACGTTACCACCTCAGCTCGTGCAGGCCATTCGGGATGTGTATCAGGACCAATCTTCACTGCATCCAACCATTGCCGCCAAAATGTTACGCGAGTGGTGGTCTCCTCCTGCGAAACCAACCACACCTGAGCCTCTGACCGCACGTGAAACAGAAGTACTGACATTGGTCGCCAAAGGATGGTCCAATCAGGATATTGCACATCATCTCACCATCACTGAACGCACAGTGAGTACTCATATGAGTCATATCTTGAGCAAACTGCATCTGACAAGTCGTACACAGGCCGTGTTGTATGCACTGCGACAAGGTTTGACACGCCTTGAAGACACAGATGTTGATGGGCTTTCTGAGCTTTAAGAGCAAGATTACGCCTTGGTGCCTTCTTGACACCAGAGAAAAACAATGTACAATACCTAATTGGTAAGTCATTTACCATTGGTTCCGTGCTTTCCTGGCACACAATCACTACTAACAAAAGTGTTTTATTTCACTGGTGGTTGTTGTGTAGACGCTCGTATGTTATGTGGAGTTCACAGAAATCTATTGATGATTTGCTTGCGCTCCAGGAAAGCTTTCTATGAGGTGTTATGGACGAACAGGCCAATTTATTCTACTGCGACATGGCTCGCTGTAGTGTGCTGAAACACTCGATCAGTGATTCGGTGCCTGTTATACTGCTTCGTTCCTCGTGACGGAACTTCCTCAGTATCCCCGCGCCCTTACATGACCGAGTGTGAGGGCTTTTGTATGTCCTTCAGTTCTACCGCAAAACCAGTCGCATTGATTGCCTGACGCACAACGTACGATTTGTGTGACCTGAAATGCTGCTGGAGGACGTAACATAACCAGATTTTTCGCCAAGTTTTTTCTCTTTTTTACATTGTTGTTATTCGCTATATGTGGCCAGCGATTCGCTGAGTCATCGCTATGGCGTGTTTTGTATGCACGCTATAAGGAGGTTATCCAGATTGAGCAGGCAGACCTATCTCGACTACCTTGAGGATCGTTACGCTATTACTGCAGATGGTATGCTGACTGATTTTGTCAGTCGCAGGGATGGACGATTGCTGCTTGCAGATCATGTTGATCTGAGCGCTTTAGCGATGCGTTATGGCGCACCGCTTGAAATATCCTATTGTCCGCTTATCACGACACAGGTTGAGCGGATGCATGATTGGTTTGAAGAAGCACGCCAGCGCACCGGCTTCTCAGGTGCGTTTGTGTATGCGTATGCGACGAAGGCAAATTTCGCCGAGGAGGTTGTGCGGACAGCCCTTGGTGCAGGGGCGCACTATGAAACTTCTGCCGCCGCTGATGTGGTTATTGCTCATTATCTCTGGCGACAGAATGTCTTACCATCGGATCGGTACATCTTTTGCAATGGCTCCAAAGAAGATACCTACATCAACGCCATCATTTCGTTACGTGAGGCTGGCCACGAGCAGATTGTACCTATTTTAGACGATCTGCATGAACTCGAGACTTTCCTCAGTCGTTGCAAAACACCGTTGCTCTTTGGCGTACGTGAACGGCACGCGGCGGAACATGTTGATCCGACCCATCCCGGTGGCGAACGATTTGGTCTGACGCCGGAAGAAATCGAAGCAGTGGCAGCACGTCTTGCCGGAACCCCCCACCGTTTGATTACCTATCATGCTATGGTTGGCAGCCAGATCGAAGATATCGACAATTGGATGGATCGTCTGGCTGAGTCAGCAACGGCATATTGCAATTTGCGCCAGCGCGTGCCAAGTCTTCACTCCTTTAATTTTGGTGGAGGCATGCCTACCTCAGCATATGAACTCGATTTCCAATTTGATTATGCTACCTTTCTTGAACGCCTCCAACGACAACTCATGTCTGTGTGTGCTACCTATGCTGTTCCGGTACCAGATATTATTGGTGAGTTTGGTCGTTATACGGTTGCTACACACAGCGTATATCTCCTCGAAGTTGGTTCGGTGAAAGCCGGTCAGCAGGGCGCTGCACCTTGGTATCTCATCAACGGGAGTTTGATGGTATCGTTGCCTGATAGCCTGATTGTCGAGGGTCAACAATTTATCACATTACCGCTTGATCGATGGGATGCTCCCGTGGGAGAAGCTCGCTTGGCTGGACGGCGCACCTGCGACTCCGACGATATCTTTCCACGACCATCTGATCCGCCATTGATGTTACCCGAGGACGGCGCAGGATTGGTGCTTGCTATCTTTGGGGTCGGAGCATATCAACAGATGATTTCTGGCCGTGGTGGTGCACATCACTGCCTCAATCCAGAGATGCGTCGTATTATTATCGAACGTGATGATGATGCGTTGGTTGTCCGTGAGATTGCGCCGCAAAGTGTTGAGACTATTATGGGGTTATTGGGGTACGAACATGAACAGCTTGAACCTATGCCGGCACGACCTACGTTGATTCCACAATTTGTGCCAGTGCGCCGTCGCCCTGCTGCTGCTCCTCAGCGCCGCCGTGCCGGGGCTCTCCATCGGTCGCGTTGGGCTTCCACAAGAGACACGCGGATAGGTCGAACATAATCTACGTATCATTGGAGAGAACGCCGGAGACACTCATCTCCGGCGTTTTTCTAATCTATCAAGTACGTGTCGAATTGGGAACGTGTTTATGCATCTCACACAAACCGCTCGCGCAGGTTCGGTACGTAGCGCTCCAGGGCTTCTTGTGGTGTGCGTACAAATTTGACATTTTCATCCAACACAAGTTCCAAGCGTGCCATACTTGAAGCTATTTCTGCGCGCATACCACAGATGACGACATCTGTCCCCAATAATCGTAGTGACCTTACTGTCTCAGACAATGCTTCTATAACTTCTGGACCAAACAGAGTAACACCCGTAATATCAATGACAATAGTTTGTGCCCGCTGACTGTGGACGGTTTCGAGCAATCGCTCGGTCATTGCTTCTGCTCTTCGACCATCTACGTGACCAATAATAGGTGCGAGGAGCAATCCATCAGCAAGAGGCACTACTGGTGTCTCTAAGGTAGAAACGAGCTCCAGTAGACTCTTCTGTTCGTCAAACCGTACTTCGATTTGCTCGGTTGCATCTTCAATCTCTTTTGCCCGTGCTTCAGCTTCAGTACGCGCTGCTTCAGCACGCGCTGCATTTTCCTGCACTTGCCGTTGCAAAGCATCAGCGGTGACACGGCTTATGATCAAGCCACCGATAATCACAGAATGCATAAACGCTACTTGCCAATCAGCATACACTCCCTCTCCTCCAGCACGCACAAGAAGGATAGTGTAAATAGTCACTGCACTTAGAAAGATTTCGATAGGCCCGGTAATAATCAACGCCATAACAGGCGCAACAAAAAAGCCAGTCGCAGGCTCTTGAGAAAGAAATGGCTCCTCAGTACCAAAGCCGGATAGCAATGTATTTAGTGCAATAAAGCTGTGTCGGGCATAGTCCCAGCCATTTAAGAATGCTATAAGTAAAGCAGTTCCAATTATACCAGCGATTGCACCACCAATCGTTAAAGGCGTGACAGAACCTGCTATCAAACTACCCACCGCAAAAACGGTACCACCAATAATAGTAAGCACAAGGACCACAATAGTTGCACGCCGTTGTATGATCGTCATTGCGTCATCATGCATAGTTTTCTCCTAAAGGATAATCAACAACCTCTGTCTGCGTGTCTGGCATCCAAAAACCTAAGGGATGCTTCTGTCCAACACCCAGCACATAGCTGTCCAAAGATTGTACAGCATGCATAAGGTCTTCACGTGAAGATTCGCTTAGTAAATATTCGCGATTACCTTTTGTTTTACGTAAGTATAAATGATCATAAATGATCTTACGCCAATCGTCCAGTGGCAATCGCACTGGAGAAGTTGCACACCAATAACAATCTTCTGAGCCACTAATGAATGGAGGTCGAAACACATTTATGCGTGGGCGTCCAGAACCAATATAAACAGCCAATTTGGGAATTTCTTGCCCGTAAAAGGCTTGTACTAATTCTTGCGGGGTTGGTGCTCTCCCAAACTGTTTGCCGAGATGGAACCCTAAATGGGCTTGCTCAGTGGTGATATCGGTCCAATCACCACGAAAAAGATAGATAAGTCGAGGGCCAGATGCCTGCAGTGTCTCTTGCGCTAATCTTTGAAAATCTGTGTGCAGTGTTGGCATATTAAGCCGGTCACCAAGTGTAACAAGATCCCCAACTGCACAAACACGAAGTTGTTGTTGTGTGTACCATTGTCGTCTTACAGCACCTATAACATCTTTTAGGGTTTGTCGAAAGCATGAGCACTAGACAGGGCCACGATCTGTAGGGACATTCTCTATCGTGATAATTGTTTTGACACCAAGACTGTATAGTTGCTCAAAAACGTTGCGTTGTGCTTTTTCAATCCACCGAAAATACGTCAGAACATCGTCTCTCCCACACAATGTCCCACCTTGAGCAAGGTATGCTCTCCTCGTCCCTCCTAATGCAATTGCCCAACAAGTTGATCCTGCATCTTGTAATTGAGTGGCAATCTGCTCATTTGTCAAAGAAAGAAAGGTTGAAAACTTCATTGTTGGTTCTCTCAGACGTAAGGAGTTGTTGTTTGGTAAGACAAAACATGTATTATGCTGCACAACTTCAGATATATTGTATTATTGTGCTTGCTTTTGGGTCATAGCTAAATCATCACAAAAATCCAAAATTAATATATGGAAGGGGGCACCACATGGAGTGCGCTTGCACTCTGTCTCGTTCATTCCAGGAACATAGCTGTCTTTGTTGATCAGACAATCTTATCGATAATCACATGTTACGAGGCAATAAATATATGGGCAAAAAATAATTTCTATTCCATTATACCCTAGTTACGATGTAACGACTACAGCCATGTCTTATATTTATTCTGTAATTGTTGCAAAAAAGACACACTGAACAGATAGGTGCTGTATTGTTTTGTGGTAGACTCGTCGCAATCTTGGGTCTAGGATCGATGCAGTTTATCCATAGGTCATCACAACAGCGAAAGGGAAGACGTTGTCAACAAAGTATCATATCTTAATAGTAGATGACGATGTTTCTGTATGCTCTCTGTTACGACTCTTCTTTACTCGCCATGGTTATGATGTTTCGTTGGCAACCAATGGTGTGGAGGGTCTTGAGGTTGTGAAACAGTGTTGGCCAGACCTTATTATGAGTGACACACATATGCCACAAATGGGTGGTATTGAGATGGCTGAAATACTTCGATCTGATCAAAACTTTGCAGCTATTCCTATTATATTATTGACTGGTAGTGTTGATACAGATGTTGTGAAGCATATGACAACACATTTTGATGCAGTCATCGCTAAACCATTTCATTTTGCACAACTGGCTCAGACCGTGACTGATCTTCTTGAGAGGGTGAAAGAAAGTAGGCAGTAGAAATGTTGTAATCTGCAAACATGTGTTATTTATAGACCGAATAGAGAGGTACGGGCACGCCCGTACCTCTGTCATTGTCTAAAGTCCTTGTATAAGTGCTCGTAAAGCTGCACGTTCATTGATATTGAGAATGACTTGTGCATTATCAGGACGTCGGGCTAGAATAGCACCAAGTGCTGCTTCCAGATCAAAATCGGGATCGGTAAGAGATTGTTCAATCAGTGCCGAGAGTTCGGCATCATCTGCAATCATGGGAATCTTGTCAAACGCAACAGTCTCAATAACCGTCTGACCACGAGTAATGTCGTCATTCTCCACCGAGTCTATTAGTGCCGATGTCGTAGGACCTAACTGTGGTTGTAATGCAAGAATTGCTGCAACTGCGTCAGGAATAGAGGCTGTGCCCGTTTCTTCTTGGATCTGGAGAAAATATTGTTGTAATGGTACAGACAGAAATTCTCCTACCGGGCCAAATCGTCGTTCGAACACACGTGGGAAGCTATTTACCGATACTTGTAATTGCTCAAACGCATCAAGTGGTACCAATGTCAGATCGACATCGCTCTCCAAGACTATCGTCAATGCCTGCGGATCGATAAATGCATTGGTTTCGGCAACAGGTGTGCGATTACCTCCATTCTGTGCTCCTACAAGGGCCAGAATATTGCTATTGGCCATGTCTTCTGGATACTGCTCAATGGCTTGGGCTACATTAGTCAATGGTCCCAGTGCAAGGATTGTCATACCTGGATTGTCACGCGCAGCCTCAGCGATAGCAGCCGGTGCGTCAGTTGGAATGTTGCTTAAGTCTTGTGGTTGTTGGGCTCCCCAGATACCATCTGGGCCGTGAACAAAAATACCAACACGTGAAAGAGGAAACTCAAGTGGTGCTGCTGCACCAATTGTTACGGCAATATCAGAACGTTCAGCAACTTCTAACAGCGAAAGGGTATTTCGTGTTGCGTCCTCAACTGTGGTATTCCCTGCCACAGTGCTGATACCTACAATATTGGCAGATGGTTCCTCCAGTAACCAGGCAATGGCAACGGCATCATCAACACCAGGATCAGCATCAATAAAGATGTCTGTCTTGGTACTACTGTATGCTGCATTGCCGAGAGGTAGGAAGGTGAACGTTGTAAGACCGATGATAACGATCATGAGAACGCGGACAAATACTCGCATGGTATGAACTCCTTCGTGGCAAATAGTGGAACCTACTATAATAAACGATTTATAGCAAAAAAAGTTCCTCTATTTGCATTCATACTTTTGATGGGCTGTTTTACGATTTTTGTAAAGCATTCTGCGAGAAAGAAATATAAATTCAACGATAAAGATGCTAAAACGGTTTGGGAAGTTGCTAAGTATATTGAACATACTTACAGTAATTTGAAAAATGTATTTAGATATGTAATTATGACAATTTTGTGATAATTGTAGGATTGTAATCGACTATGATCTTGCACTTGCATCATTAACGCCCATTAAAAACTTACTCTTTTACTATGTTGCGAAATATTAGATTTATGTACAAAGAAAATTGTCCTAAAACACCTTTAGCGAGCATAAGAACTACTCTTCTTCGATCAATGGCTGAAATGTGACAATATTGACTGTGACATCCTGTCTCACAGCGTTACAGTTGCTCCCTTGATATGTCATCTTTTGCGGGTACCCAAAATGTTCATTGTAATGTACTCGCGGTGGTGGAGCAGCACAAGAATGAAGCCAGCGTGCCAGCAATGGATGATAACGCGCAATCTGGTCTCTCCATCCAGTGGGAGTTTGTGACAGCCCTTCAATCAGCCGGAACTGGTTGTCGATAGAGATAAAATAGTTCATGCTCGGTTCAGCAATCGGTACAAGTGGCTCTCCTGTTTCCAGATCGATGCCACCCACGATACGATTGTTATCTATCTGCGCCAGAACATGTCCACTACTCCAATCAGTATCCCAGATCATTTCCATTTCGTACTGGACTGGTTTGGTTTGTTCCCAGCGTTGCGTTGCCTCGGTGTGTGGAATGATTGAAAATGGAAATAAGACGATCCCTAAGGCTAGCACACACGCAATACTCATAATGCCAAAGCCAAAGATAAAGGTACGTATCAACCACACACGCATGATGGTGCACTCCTTTCGTTTTGATCGTTACATTGATGGGCTGTCAGTTATGGAATTAATGATAACGTGAAATGAGGCGTGGGGAAAGGTGAGTCGTACAGTTTCGTCTCGTAGTGTTAGAACTCTTCGATATAGGCATGCAGCGTAGCCATGGCTTCCACGCAGCGCCAACTCATAGTGGTAAGTGTACTCCGTCGTTGTTCGATAGCGGCCATGGCGCGTTGTGGTTGACCTGCCTCAAGCTCGTGCAGTGTCGTACGAATAGCAGGAAAGTCATAGTTGGCCTGCCTGAGCAAAGCCACAATGCGGAGACGATGCAGTTGTTGCTCATCATACAGACGATATCTGCTACTCTTTTCACGGATGGGATGCAACAGTCCCTGTTGTTCCCAGAAACGTAGCGCCGAAACCCGCACTCCAACCAGTTGTGCAGCAGCACCAACGCGTAAGCGTTTAGGGGCGGCATATGTTTTTGCTGGCAATTGCGTTGCCAGCAGGTTGAGTGCTGCCACGGTTTGCTCAAGCTGCTGACGCATCCTGGCAAGTTCAGCATGCCGTTCATCGATCAGCGCCAGCGCATCGGAAATCCTCTTTTGATGTACCGCCTGCATGATCTGCTGTGCTTGCTGTTTGCCATATCCGCCTATCAAGTGCCTTGCTGCTTTGAGCGCAACCAGATTCCGCCGAGTGTAACGACGATACCCACTAGGGCTGCGCTCAACTGTTGGTATGAAGCCCTCTGTTTCATAGTTGCGTACCTGCTGGACGCTGATATTGACTGCCTGGGCTAGATCTTTGGTACGCAGATAAGAGCCAACTGTCATCTCAAACTCGGATCAATATTTTGCGACTTTTTGATGCTCATTCATCAACAGTATCACAGATTTGTTTGACAACTCTCAATACTTGCATCTGTGTTTTAGGATTCATTATAGCCTGGAAATGTAGAGAACCTTGGATCTGCTCACGGAGAATAGTATCATGTCACATCATATTCCTATGTACACAACACTCGATGATTGGATGAAGCAAGAGGCGATTCCATTTTCCCTGGATTCACCTGAAACGTTGTACGCTGCTATCGATGAGTTGATTGCCTCTCTGAGTGACTCGGTGGATTTGCTTGGTTTCGGTGAAGCACTCCATGGTGGTGAGGAGATTCTTATCCTTCGTAATCAACTCTTTCAATACCTGGTGGAGGCGCATGGCTACAGTGCCATTGCGATTGAAAGCAGTTTTCCGCGATCACGTATTGTGAATGAATACATTGCCGGTCGCGGTCCTGTATCGTATGAAGCTCTGCAAGACAGCGGATTTAGTTATGGCTTCCAGGGGCTCGAGGCGAATCGAGAACTGGTGGAGTGGATGCGGCAATACAATGCCAGTGCTTCCCAGCGCACTCAACTCCGGTTTTACGGTTTCGATAGCCCGACCTCGGCGGTCAATACCGATAGCCCGCGCCATACGCTCAATTTTGTGCTTGATTACCTCGACCTGTTTGATGGTCACAGCAGCCAACAACGTCGTGAACGCATCGATGAGCTGCTTGGCGCAGACGACGATTGGGAGAATCCGGCTGCATCGATGGATCCAACACAGGCAGTAGGATTATCGGCTGCCGCTGCGGCACTCCGGGTCGAGATGGAGGAGCTTATTTCCGAATTGCAGATACGGCGCCCGGAATTGATAGCTGGCAGTGATGCAGACAGGTATTATGAGGTTTTACAATATGCTTTGATCACACGACAGTTGCTCAATTATCACGCCGTGTTGGCGAGACAAACGGAGGAACGGCTAGCGAAGCTACTTGGTATTCGCGGCGCAATAATGGCAGACAATCTGGCGTATATCATTGCCCGTGAGCGTGACCGGGGGAAAGTCCTTGCATTTGCTCACAACGGCCACCTACAACGTAGTAGCAAGACACAATTTCAATGGGGATCGCAGGTAGTCGAGTGGTGGTCCGCAGGTGCACACCTCAATGAGATATTTGGTACACACTATACTGTCATTGGTTCGGGAGTGGGCGTTTCGGAGGCCAACGGTATTGGTCAGCCAGAACCCAACACACTGGAGGTACTACTGACGAGTCTGCCGGAACCCGCGCTCTTTATTCCGACGTACAGAGGTGCAGGACTCCCCGCCGCAGAAATTGCCTCACTTCCAATACGCTCCGGCAGCGCGAAAAATCCAAGCTATGCTCCCTTGACTCCCACGAGCTTTACCGACTTCGACTGGCTGGTTGTTCTGGACTCAGCAACATACACCCGTGGTGGGTTGCCGCTGCCATAAACCCTTGTGTGTGCGGTCATGCCTGTGCGTGGTGGTGGGCAGCAACGGTAATCGTGTCGTCGGTG
>JBCDFA010000142.1:0-17356 GCA_039178835.1 Chloroflexota bacterium | reverse complement strand
CACCGGCAAGGATCAGAGCCATGCTACTCAGTAGCTTCTTATTCATTCAACATTCCTTTGTTGATGTTATGACTGTTGCGCTGTTCACGCTTCATTTTACCCTAATGATTGAGCAGAAGGGCGAAAAGTCGGTCTCTATGAGATATGCACGCTGGTCAGCAATGCTGAGTTTCTCAATCTCTTGCTTAAAACTCGCCTCGTCAATGTATTCAATAGCATATCCTCCAGCCTCTCGGAACTGTTGCGGTTCTTGTTTGTCATCTTCGATAAACAGACTATTGGCATACCCAATGTGATCACCAAGTTGTTGGAAGGACATGGGCCAGAGCACACGCTTATCTATTTTGGCATAGTCGCATGAATTGATGATAACGTCGAAAAGTTCATTGTAGCGATGGCTGGGGACAATGATATCGTTGAAGACATCGAAATTAACGGTGACAAGGCCAATTGGCACACCATGTGACTTGAGTCGTCTGGCGAGTGTCGCAACTGTCTGGTTCTCCATGAGTCTCCGACACCCATCTCTCAAGCAAGTTAGAATCGAGGTGTGGTCTTCTCCTGTCTTTTCCTCAATGATGTTTGCAATATCAGAAAGACCAATTGCTCCATTCATCCAGGCCCGACAAACACGTTTATCCCCAAAAATAACTTCTTGCATCAGATCATGCCATTGAGGAATGCAAGGATGCGGCACATTGAAATAGTGCTCTGATGAGAGGGTAAAACCATAATCAAATATCACAGCGTCGATTGGGATCATGCTGCCCTTCGAGAATCAAACATAAGACCAAACCACAACTACCATTAATTGTATCAAACAGTCTCCAATCGAAACACAGGATACTCTGCAGCAATAGGTTCAAACGCTGCGATTGGCTCATCCTTACTGATCGGTATATGTGGTCGTGCTCCCGGTGCCCGTTGGACAAACGCCTTCAAGATTGGTGCGCGCTGTTCAACCGCTACCTCTTTCAGCACCACTTCCTCACTCTTGCCATGTCGCAAGCGTGCCTTCCCACCAGATGCCTGTACATTTCGGACCCAATTCACCTTCGTGCCCAGCATAGATACCAGATAGCGTTCTCCATTCAGGACAGTCATCACCAGTGGAAACTCCACCATTTGCCCCGATTGCCTTCCGACTACTTCAAGCGTAACCAGATAGTTAGGCAGGATGCCACGAGCATAAAGCAATGCCGAAACCTTATTGAGTATTTTAGCCAATGTATTGGGGCGTCCACCGCGATACATCCATCGTAGGAATGCCATGTCTCCCTCCATAATCTATGTAGCGGAAAAGGTCCAATGATTTGTGTGTAGTGCCTGCCAGGTTTATCTGAAACGGGCATAGTTTCTTACTAATATATACGCACAATTTGGAGGGTTTGTTACACTTGGATACAGGGGCAATTTTTGTAGTGATGTGTGTTGTAATTGATGCGGTTTAAATCCCTCTCTTTTATTTTATAATGGAAGAAATCGGCTATCTTCAACCAAAACTAAAGAGAAAAACCTTTACATCTCCATGTCTTTTATGAACGCTATGGAAGGAAACACCCATGAACTTAACCAAAAACTTTGAGCGCTACCCTCTTATGTTCGGCCCTTCCCCCATCGAAAAGCTATCCAGACTTTCAGAGCACCTTGGAGGCAAAGTCGAATTGTATGCAAAACGCGATGACTGTAACAGTGGTCTGGCTTTTGGTGGCAACAAAATACGTAAACTTGAGTATCTCATTCCTGACGCGTTGGCGCAAGGGTGTGATACGCTCGTTACTATTGGGGGCGTTCAATCCAATCACACCCGTCAAACCGCTGCCGTTGCTGCAAAACTGGGGTTGAAATGTCGTTTGGTGCAAGAAAGCTGGGTTCCTTTTAATGATGCTGTTTATGATCGTGTCGGAAATATCCTGATGTCCAGAATTATGGGAGCAGATATTGAACTAGTAGACGAAGGGTTTGATATTGGCATTCGTGAGAGTTGGGAAAGAGCGCTAGCAGAGGTAAAAGCTCAAGGAGGCAAGCCATATCCTATCCCAGCAGGCGCCTCTGATCACCCGTTAGGCGGGCTTGGTTTTGTAAACTTTGCGGATGAAGTCCGAGAGCAAGAAGCTGAAATGGGTATTCAATTTGACTACATTGTGGTGTGTACTGTGACAGGGTCAACCCATGCCGGTATGCTTGTCGGCTTTGCGGCAGATGGGCGCGCACGCAATGTTATTGGTGTTGATGCCTCTGCAACACCGGAACAAACCCATGCACAAGTACTGCGTATAGCCAAGAATACTGCTCAGAAAATTGAGTTAGGCCAAGATATTACCGCAGACGATGTCATACTCAAAACAGACTATGCCTACCCTCTGTATGGTGTTCCTTCTGAAGAAACAAATGAGGCGATACGGTTGTGTGCGCGAACTGAGGGGATGATGACCGATCCAGTTTACGAGGGTAAATCCATGCAGGGCCTGATTGATCTCACACGCAAAGGATTTTTCGCTGAGGGCACAAGAGTACTTTATGCTCATTTAGGTGGTGTGCCGGCTATTAATGCTTACAGTTACCTCTATAGAAATGGATAACCACAATCTGTCATTATTTTCGACATGTGCGACCTAGCTAATAATAAAGCGAAATCATTCGGCATAACACCACCCGCTGCTGAATAGCGAATACAATTGTACATCTGGGCATCAGGTTGAGAGGGCCGGAAAAATAGGGGTAATATTGGACTCTTTTCACACTAAAACACAGCTTATAGATGGCATGTAGCATCATTACTATCAGCACCAGAGCCAAACTATACGGCGGAATGGCCAGAGTGATACGTGTATCTATGGGTAGGCCATTCCTGCTCTACAGGTTACAGGGCTTAACTAGAACAGTGGATTCGCACACTTATATTGATGCGTTGGTTTACTACCAAAAACACAAGTGCGTCGATAGCGTACTCTGCTATCACTGCAACAACCTATCACTCTCTACGAGGAGCAGTTAGAGGCTGCCGCCGTCTGCTGTGACACTACACGACTCAACAACCTATCGGCTAGGTGAGCAATGATACTCGCAGGGCTGGAGCGATCAACGACGGTGGTAAGGAACTAGATGATCAACGCAAACGGCTAGAGGTAGCCCTCTATTAGGCTAGATGGATCTGCGATCTACCAGCATGTCGGATTCCCACAGCGATATTGTGCCATTCCCCCACAATAGCGACGGAAGCGTCCTTTACCATCACTACAACAGCCTACTACTCTCCATGAGGTACAGCTAATTGCTGTCGCTGTCTGCTGCGGTGCTATACGACTCAACAGCCTATCGGCCAGATGTACAATGATGTTCGAATGGCTGGAGCGATCTGCGGCGGTGGTAAGCAACCTATCCGTGATACGTTTCATAACTAGATTCTCCTATTCGTATGCACAACGCCAAGACCGATACAATCGCACGATTTTCATGCATAGTGGTCAAAGCGTGCCGTGATTGTAGCATGTGGCATAGGGCGTGCCTAGTGATCATCCAACCTACTATTTGTTAAAAACTCCAAGTAAAGTGATACTACTTTTTGTCCCACTTGTGGGAGTCACCCCGCTGAATGGGGCACACATAACCTGCGTGTTAATAGGCCATCAAAATCGGCGATAAAGCATTGGTTATTTACAACTACACCGCCAGATTAAACATCATCCGCCACACGCGGTAGATCTCACAGTAATCGTCGTGAACAGACTGTACGGTGTAAAGGCTAATAGATAACGCGACTATAATTGCCCTACTTAATCCTGAGCCCACAATGCACGCATCACTTCGCGCCCCAGTGTGCGGGTGTTCTTTTCACGACTATTGGGCCAGAAGAGGTTTATACCCAGCACCTTTTCACTGTTGATTTGTCTCAGAATGGGCAGGGCTGTAACATATTCCTGGGTATTGGTATTCAGCACTTTAATGGAAGAATTCTGATAGCGCTCAATCTGATAAAGCACATCGTCAAGCTGAACCGTCACACTCTCGACTATATTACCGAGTTCCAACGACGCTTGTGGCTTGTGTGTTTGGCCCATCCTGCCAGCCGGTCGCTTCTGAATACGACGAGCAAATGCACCACTTTCAATGGTAGTATTATCATTCTTATGTATTTGGTGAGGATTAGAAGTCTGCTGTGGCTCAAGGTTCCACAATTCCTGCTCAAGCTTTTGAATCTTCAGTGGAATCTCTTCAAGCTCAATGAGAATTTCAGGCCGCGCATCAATACCATATTGTGCAGCCTGAATTTCAAGTACGCGTAGACGCTTACGATGAGCATTGATCAGATTTTTTATGTGGCTACGTTCATCATCCATACCCAACCTCTCGCTTGGCCAGAACTACCTTCAAAAGTGTACCATCTCGCCTTGGACAAAGTCAACTATGGATGGGTTTATATGGGTTTGGTATGCAGAGAAGAACAAAGCTACTAGCAGCGCAATGCTAGTCTGTCAAACAACATCCCCAATCAGTAAGATCGATTTCGTTATCACTTTCACTGTCGTAGACAACAATAACACATCCTATAGTTGTGGGGACAAAACGATAGTGATAACGTGAGGTACGAGCTTGTTCCGTTTTCCAGTGTTCCCAAGCTACTAACCGTGGATATGACAACTCATCAATAGAAAACCTCATGTATTCTATAGAAGCATCAAACTCGATTATCGACTGAATAACAGGAATGTGTTGAGCAAGTTCAAGTATGTCACCCGTTTCACTGTTCAAACAGTGGAGCAATAAGCCCTCGGGCTTAAATCGATAACTCATAGCGATATGCCCCCTGAGTCGTACCATATCATGGAGGAATACGAGCACCTTGCTCATGGGCCAGATTCATGACCTTTAACAACTTCTCAGATATTGGCGATCCACGCCAGGTCTGCCCAGTAGTGAGTTGGTGATCAAGCACACGACCATCAATAGTCTCTTCCCAGTTTTTCGCGGAGATATACGTATCACCAACCAAGCAAAAAGCAAGTTCTGTATCGTTTTGTGCGACAATGATAGTCATAAATTAAGCCTCCTCTTAATTATAGCATCGTAAAGGCATCCACTCGCCACATTTCGCATATCAATAAACATCTTTTGCGGGTTCCAAGGGCGCAGCGCCTTGGCCAGGGGTGGTCAGGGGCCATGGCTGGCCCCTGACTCTGCGCCACATTGTCTTGCTAAGATACCCCGATTACTGCCAACTATCCAGCCAGATTAAACATCACCCGCCACGCACGGTAGATCTCGTGGTAGTCGTCGTGCACAAACTGTACTGCGCGTGGGCCAATCCGCTCAGAGGTCGGGGTGAGCATGGCCACATCGGCGTGGCTGCTCTTCACAAAATCAACCTGAAGCGTGTAGGGAGGCTGCATCGTGAACGGGGTGCCAGGTCTGGCCAGCGCGGCCTGTGCCCCTTCACGCAACAGACGCCGTGACACCTCCAACGGGAGGCAACGAGCGGCACTACGGCTGTAGGCTTCCTTCACCTGCACTGTTGTAGTATCACCCAGCAGTGCTCGCACCTCACTGGCCAGGGTCTGGTCACCTGTTACAAGCGACACCGGCACTCCATATAATCCAACAAATAAGGCATTAATACCCAGCTCACCCACTACCACATCGTTGATTGTCACCTGATACACGGTTTCGTCGGTGTAGGTGTGATCAATCGTGGCAGGAGAGCTGCCCATCATCGCGTGATAGCCGACAAAAAAGGCTGTGTCGAAGCTATCGTCAATGCCCTGTACCATAGAGAATGGTTTGGGTGAGCCAGAAATCAGATCTGCCGCCGGATGCAGATCCTCGATACGCAAATTCCGCATGGACCAGTGAGCGTCATTGACCAGGATGTACGCTGCTCCTCCAGCAAGTGCCCCTTCGATCACCGCGTTAACATCCCCCAGCATCAGCGCACAGGCCCGATCATACTCACGAGCCCCAGGCTCGGTCTGTGCACTATGGACAATCCCTGAAGCACCTTCCATATCTGCGGAAATGTAAACACGCATGCGTTTTCCCTATCACTATAGTTTGACTCAATCCTGTTTGTTATCACGTTTAAGTATAGCCTCATTTTGGCATTTCTTTTGCATACAGGTATACATAGTGTTTACCTATATATTTCGGAGGTGTTATGACAATGGCTGATCAATTTCAGGAAGGCGATTATGTAGAATGGAATACACCGCAGGGCAAAACGCGAGGGAAAATAAAGCGCAAACTCACCGCATCGATTCGTATCAAAGGGCATTATGTGAATGCGACGGAAGACGAGCCACAGTATCTGGTTGAGAGCGAAAAGAGTGGCGAGGAGGCTGCACATCAACCAGAAGCGTTGCAGAAGGTACACACATAATTCAGGGAAGGTTGGGTAACAATCTGGTGCAATGTAGCAGTACAGCAAAAACTCAAATGTGATTATTGTGTGTGATTTGGTTGTTGGCAATCTTGAACAAGGATGTTCAACACACTGCCAATTTATTGGCGCATAAGATTATCGTCAGGCTCATTCAACCACAACTGCTGCATCTCTGTACTTTCTTTTAGAAGTGACTCTAATGTACCCGAAGACTCAATCCGACCATCCTTCAACACGATAATGTGGTCAGCACGTTGCAAGACTGAACGCCGATGTGAAACAGCTAGAATAGTTTGTATTTGGGCAGGTGACATGGCATCTCCAGCAATGTTACGTTGATCATCAATACGCTTCCATAACACATGTTCCGTATTGACATCAAGTGCGCTCGATAAATCATCAACAACGAGTAGCTCTGGCGCACGGACAAACATCCTTGCGGCTGCAGTTCGTTGCACTTGACCACCGGAGAGACGGGCACCCCGTGGGCCAACAACTGTTTCAAGGCCTTGCTCAAAATCAGCAATATCATGCTCGAGCACCGCTAAGTGGATAGCACTTGAAAGCTGTACCTGTTCTTCTGGTAAGCCAGTCAAAATATTTTCACGTAAGGGGGCACTGAATAAACGAGGAACTTGTGGTGTATAGGCACTTATCGGTGGGAGAAAAAAAGTTGCCGGATCATCAACGATATGATCATTCCAGCGAATTTCACCCGCATCTCTCGGAAGTAATCCCAGCAACGCACGTAGGAGCGTCGTCTTACCACTCCCAATACGACCGGTCACCACCGTAAACGTGCCCCGTGGCAAAGTCATAGTAATATCGTTAATACCATTGGTAGTTCCAGGGTAATAATAGCAAAGGTTAGAAACCGTTACTTGTTTGAGATGATTGGCGGGATTCTTTGATGGCACAGACTGCACAGGGAAAGAATCGTCCAGGTAGATGGGTGCATGTTGTACAACCTGATCTGAGGGAACATGAGGCATGAGATCGACTAGTCGTTGTATAGAGACTTCTGTCTGACGATAACGTGTCATTATTTCCCCGAAAAACCCAATCATGCCAGAGAGCGAAGTTAAATATGTGACAAACAAGACTAAATCACCAAGAGTGAGCGGCGGCATACCGCCACTCTGCAGTATCTGAGCAGCAAGTAATAACAGCAGCCCAACAGCAATATTCGCTGCACTCATTGAAAATGAGCTAAGGATTTGGAGTAACAGCAGATCTTTTAACGCAGCTTGTCTTCGTTGATCATTAATACGACGGAAAAAATGTACTACATGCCGCTCAGTTCCAGCAACTTTAATGGCTTGTACCGCACCAAAGATATCTGTGAGCGTTCCTGTTACTGCACCAATGGCGGCCTGATTCGCTTGACGATACTTTCTAATACGCTTGGTAGCCATATTGACCGCAACAATGGTTATGAGTAAAGGCACAAAGACAGCAAGTGTGAAAAACGCATTTACCTGAGCCAAGATAATGAGCGAAATGATTAGCACCACGGCTTGAGCAGGTATATCAGGTGCATAGGTCAAAAATTGCAGAATAGCACGAGGATCATCACGAAAGCGACTAATAGCCTCCCCAGGTGATGTTGGCAGAGCCTGTGCACCCGGTCGATCAAGAATGTGATGAAGAATGTTGCGTCGTAATAAGGTTTCAAATCTTGCCATGACACCGCCTTCCAACCAGAATCCTGCAAGCTCCGAGGCAAAGACGGCAATATTCACAGCGACAAACACAGCGAGCAGCGTAGGGATGGTCCACCCTACGGTCGCACCAGTTAATCTGTTAAAGACCTCACGCCCAATCAAGCCTGGCAGGAGATTCGATAGATACGGCAGAAAGATGACCAGAACGCTCATCACCGTATACATCCATAGACGGTAACGCGCCAACTTTGCCAGAAGTCGCACAGATGGAAGTGGAGTTGGTGTGCTCACGCTAGTGCCTCCTTCAACCCAACTTGCTGCAATTGTGAAAAATGGGACTGTGGATTGTTTGCCAACTCAGCACGTGGACCAAACTCTACACATTGACCCGCATCTAGAATCATAATCCAATCGGCACGCTGGATCGTCGTCAGGCGATGAGCAATAATGATAGCGGTACGGCCCATCAGCAATCTATCCAGTGCTCGATCAAGCTGACTCTCTGTCGCCGGATCGAGCCGTGATGAAGCTTCATCAAGGACCAGAAGACCAGGATCTCTGAGCCACAAACGCGACAATGCCAATAGTTGGGCTTGCCCAGCGGACATACTGTTTCCTGCAGACACTATCGTATCTAAACCATTTGGTAAAGTTTGGAACCATGAGCCAAGCTCCACGGCTTCAATCGCCGCAACAACCCGATCATCAGAGATTGACGGATCAAACAAGGTGACATTGTCTCGGACGCTGGCATTAAAAAGATGGACATCCTGAGTAACCAAACCAATAGCATCATGCAGTGTATCTAACTTGATATCTGGCAGTGCAGTATCGTTTAAACGAACAATACCGCTGTCTGATTCATACAAGCGAAATAGTAAACGTGAAATTGTGCTCTTACCGCTTCCTGTACGTCCTAACAAACCAAGCACCTGACCAGCTGGAAGTGAGAATGACAAATTTCGTAAAGCATAGTGTGGCTCAGACTCTTCCCTCTCAACATCAGATGGATCGTCGGCAGGCATCGATTGTTGCCGACGTGACAGGTATGAAAATGTCACATCATCGAATGCAACACGTAACGCCCCTTGTGGTAGCACAACTTGACCAGTATCTTGAATAGTACTCTTTTGCAGCAACAACTCTCTAATACGAATAATGGCTGCACCAGCATATTGCAGATCTTGCACTTGACGCCCAAGATAGAGTACTGGCCAGCGGATCATCTCTACATAACGGAAAATTGCATATCCCAAACCAATAGTAATAGCACCGCTTCCAACCAACCAAGTTGCCATTCCAAGCGCTAATACCATATTGAGAACAAACATAATACGAGATATAGGCCATGGTAAGTAGCTTAGCGCATGTGCACGAGTAAATGCTCCTGACCAATCACGCGAGCGATCAAAAAAATGACGCATAGCATAGTGCATGCTCCCATTGGCACGAAGATCCTCAGTACTCGACAAATGCTCCTCAACGATACCAAATAATTGTGCGCTCGTTTCACGTTCACGGGCAATCGCCGGAACAGCCCAGCGCCGAGAGAGTTCTAATGCACCCAGCGTGACAACAATTGCAACAGCGAGCGCAAGACCAGCGCGCCACTCGATCAGGAAGATAGCCACAACTGAACCAGCTATCAACAGCGCATTTCTGAATAGCATCACCGCAAAACTAGAAAGAAATTGATGTAACCGTGATATGTCGCCATCAATACGTTCTACTAGCACCCCTGGTGTCATTCCATGATGAAATGACATATCGAGTTGAAGACAATGAAGGGTCAGATCCGCGCGCAGTTGATTGGTTGCCCGCAATCCAATATCAGATCCGAGGTAGCTTGTAACAATACTGATGGCCTGATTGATAAGGGCAATACCAAGAAAGAGGCCAGCTAATACAAAGATATTTTGTGACCCATTCACAAAAACAGCATCAATAAATGCTGCGAGAATACGAGGGCTGAGCAATGTGAGACCAGCCCCGCCAAGCAATAAAACGAAGAGCAACAACACCTTGACCCACATAGGGGCAAGATATTTCCGCAACAATGTACGATACGGATGTGAATCTATCACAAAGGCGCCTCATTTCACCAAACTACAATACTGTAAGACTTTGCTAGCTATCATACAGCCATATCTGGATAGATCAACGGCAGAATTTCATCCAAAACGACTGTCACACCCTGAAGCCCTCCAGTGCTTGCCCAGGTTGCTGGCACTTCGTGCATCCGGTGGTTTTTGATTGCCCACAACTCACTCCACTGAGGATCATTCGCTAGTCGTTCATTCAGAGGCGTTGAGCGTTCTACCCATGTGGCCGTAATGGTAAAGAGCACATCAGGATCGTGTTGAACGATATCATCAAATGAACACAAAATACATCCGCCAAAATGCATACCCCCCTCTGGTAGGGGAAACGGGTACTCGGAAATCAGTGACAATACATTTCCCAGTAGTGTTTGTTCAGTCATTAATTCCAATTCATCGCTTCCATCTAACAATACTGCCGTTTTTATGCGTTTAGCAATATGTGCCTGAACATCCTTCACACGCGTTTCAAAACGTGCGATGGCAGCATCAGCCTCTGATGTTTGTTCAGTCAATATACCAAGACTCTGCAAATCCCGTATAGCATCAGAAACACGTACTGTGTATGTGTAGAATATGGGGATGTCGGGTAATGACTCGCGAACACTAGCCTGATCCCCGGCCCATGCAATAATCAGATCGGGTTTTAGTGCTCTTACATCATCCAAGTTTGGTGTAAAAAATGCCCCGCCGATACGGGGGAACTGTTCAACTCGGTCTCCAAAAAAGCGTGGATGGGCGGCTGTTTCAGCACCCCCATCTTTGAGAATAGCTAATGGTTCCATACCTAACGAAAGGAGCATATCAATACCCGGCGAAGCCATGCAAATGATACGCTGTGCTGGTGCAGACAGTGTAATGGTCGTCCCAGTCACATCTGTAGCGGTCCATGGTGTTTCAGTCACTGCTTGATGGGTCATAACATCACACCTTGGTTCCTGTATTCGTAACATCATTACGCATGGGGCATCGGAAAATAATTGAGTTCATCACGTTGTGTTGGACTATCACACCATCCCAAAGCGACTGGTATCTGCTGAATACGCCCACCCCCGAGATGCGGAAAAGCTGCCGGAAAGTCGGGAACCAAGCCAGGGACAAGCACGCGAACAACCCGAAGTCCTGATTGAGCGATGTCAGGTGTCGTCAGATCGACATAGATAATCTCGAAATTGGATGCCTCAAGGCGTGACTGATAGGTTGCCAGTGTTCGATCTGGCAACCGCGGTAGTTGATCTATAGATTGACCTACCGATACATTTACCCAGGGCTGCACATATTCAATGGCACGTGAGTCGAGGAATAGCTGCTGTTGTGCATTCTGCTCTGTGATATCTCGGAAATCAGCACGATAACTATCAAGATAACGACGGTCAGCACGCCATGGCTTAAAGACATCTGCGAGTGTTCCTGCTTCTACCTCAGCCCAAACCCGTCCTTCTGGGTCATTGATATCACGACTGCCTTCCTGCAACGTAATGGCTTCAGTCCATGCTTTCATCCCTGCCTGTATTGGATCTGGACGGCATGCAAACCCAATATTCAACAGGTTTTCCTGGGTATTTGCGACCACCCCAGCCATAACTGGGATATCAAATTGATTCGGCAGTGGAATCAACCAAGCATGTTGCCCATACTGAGCAGGAACACCCTCCCACAATGCAGACAGTTCAGTGGGCAGCTGTAATGCAGGAACGACCGGGCGATTAAGCCACCAGATCATCATTGTATCGCGCTCGATAAGCTCTTCGAGTCCTGCAACAATGGCTTGTTCAAGTGTTGCGCCTGCAGCAATACCAGGATAAAAGGTATCGTGTACCACCGGCTGGTCAAAATGTCCCATTTGCCAATTCACATATACCATACTCAGTGGGACCCAGACAGAACATGACTTGCTAACAGACCATCCCTCGACCCAATAGACAGGAGTGTCATGTGTAAAGGGGGCAAAAGGGCATCCTTCTTCGGCATACATATCTGTATCAAAGAGCGCAAGACTGGCTGGGTTAACTGCGTAGGTATCACGTGCACACAATTCAGCATATGTAGCACGTTCAGGCTTCGCCAGCGGAAGACAATTGGCAGCGTATCGTTCTGCCGCTTCAGCGATAGCAGCAACTGAAACCTGAGTGGTATCGTGAAAAGCGCTACCGACACCAGTTGAGTCATTATGCCATGTCGGGTAATGCCACCACATATGGGCAGCGTGGGCTTGCACCGTCGTTACGGCAGCAGGAATAGACGGATGATGCTCGATCTCAACGGTCCGCAAGACAATACCACAACGCTCACTCACAAGCAGATTCATATCACCAGGAGATGTGCCGACTATCTCCTTCTCAAAAGTTCGCTCCGGCAGCGGAAGTATAGGATGCCTAATTAGACTGAGTGAAAGAGGATTGGCCTCTACTTCAACACCAACAAGCTGACACGATGATGTTTGCATCCAACGCTCAATCTCGGCAAAGAATATGCTTAACATCCATCGTAGCTCAACTGAGGTAAGGAGCCATTGACCATTACCAGTATGAGAAGATGTGATCAGTGCCTGAAATACAGCTGGATCATCAAATGCACTGAGCCGTCGCACTATCAAATCGTGATAGTTGGCTGTTTGTCCTGGAATAATCATTGGCCCAAGCCAACCTGTAGATTGTTCAACATGAAACGACACCCACGGGACGTTCATACGTTCACAAACGGTATCGATCTGCATAAAGAGCGCAACATTCATCTCGTAGGTAAGCACAATAACACAACACGCACCACTGCATTCGGATAGATGCTCTTCCAGAAACGCAACATCAACATGAGTGGCTCCTTTCAGGAGCAGGTGTTGATCCTCGATTGATGGGTATGGCAGATCATCACTCATCACCAAAAAGAGTTGTGTATGGTCGGAAGAAAGAAGAGTCGATTGAGTCTGCCTCTGTGTGAAACTGTTCATTCTCTCTATTCCAATTATGTTTACTCGTCAATACTACGCATGCGGGAGTGGAAAGTAATTCAATTCGTGCTCATCTAATGCGTCCTCGCGCCAGCCAAGTTGTACGGGAAGTGATTGCACTCGTCCCAAACCAAGCGGTGGGAATGCAGCAGGAAAATTGGGAACAAGACCCGGAATAAGCACACGGACAACACGTAAACCAGCAGCAGCAACATCGGGAGTAGTAACATCGGCCCATACAATCTCATACCCTCTTGCCTCGATAATCTGACGATAGGTAGCTAATGTTCGATCAGGGCATTGTGACAATTCATCAAATGAGAGAGTCGTTGGTGTCTCAACCCAATCTCGTACCTGTTCGATTGCACGAGGATCAAGAAACAGTTGCTGTTGCATCAAGAGATGTGTGACATCACGGAAATCATCACGGAAATCATCCAGATAATTACGTGCTGCTCTCCACGGCTTAAACATATCAGCAAACCAGCCATCAGTCACAGCTTGTGCTATCGCTCCCTGAGGATCCAATAAATCACGACTCCCTTCTTGTAAAATAAGAGCTTCGGTCCAAGCCTTTAGTGCTGCCTGGATCGGGTCGTGACGACATGCAAACCCAATAGTTAAGAGCTGCTCAATGGTATTTTCAACAACGCCTGCCATAACTGGTATACCGAACTCATTGGGAAGGGGAATAAGCCACGCACGCTGACCAAGTGTAGTGGGGCTTCCCTCCCATAATTGGGCTAATGTCAACGGAAGTTGCACCGTTGGCAGAGGATGCCGATTGAGCCACCATACCATCGTGATATCACGCTCAATCCACTCTTCGATACCCGAAAGAATTGCTTGCTCAAATGTTGCACCTGCTGCAATACCAGCATACAGTGGAGTATGCGTAACAGGGGCATCAATGTATGGTTCGGTATACCAATTGATGTAGACAAAACTCAATGGAAGCCATATCTGGCATTCTCGTGTAAGCGAATGCCCTGGAACCCAATACGTGGTTGTTGAACGAGTGAAAGGAGCCAAAGGACACCCGGGCATAGCATATAGTTGTTCAGAGAATAGAATCATACGCTCTGGATCTAAGGCATACTGTCCTTCTGCACACAAATCGTTGTAGCTTGCCCGTACTACTTGAGAATGACACAGATAATTGGCACAGTATCGTTCGGCAGCCTCGCCAAGCGCAGCCCGATATGCGCCTTTGTAATCACCAAAAGTACTACCACCACTGATGATATCATTCTGCCAAGACGGATAGTGCCACGCCATCTTCGCGATGTGTGCCTGAACGGTCTGTAATGATGACGGAATGGAAGGATGATGTTCTTTCTGCACCGTCCGCAGCACAATTCCACAACGTGGATTTACTAGAAAATAAGGGACATCATGCATAAGGAATCGGCATATAATTCAATTCATCTTCCGCAAGCGGTGTCTCACGCCATCCTAGCTTTACTGGAAGGGTTTGGACACGTCCATTACCTGTTGGCGGGAACGCAGCCGGGAAGTTGGGAACCAATCCTGGAACAATGACACGAACTGATCGCATACCTACACGAGCAATATCGGCAGCTGTCATATCGTAATAGAAAATTTCGTACCCACGACCTTCTATACGTTCACGATATAAAGACAGTGATCGTTCAGGAAGGTGTGGCAATTCATCAAATGTATGCTCCACAGGGACATCAACCCAGGGGCGAACACGCTCAATAGCACGCTCATCCAAAAAGACTTGTTGTTGTGCGAGAAGGCCAACCACATCACGGAAATCTTTCCGATAATCGTCTAGATAACGCCGATCCTTACGCCAAGGTTTAAACACATCGATCACCCAACCCCATTCGATACCTTGTCGCAATAACCCATTTGGATCATCGAGATCCCGACTACCTTCTTGCAGGGTAAGCGCCTCAGTCCAGGCTTTCAAGGCTGCTTGAACCGGATTATGGCGACACGCAAACCCAATATCAAGTAAACGCTCTTCCGTATTTTCGACCACTCCTGCCATAACTGGCATATCAAATTCGTTGGGAAGTGGAATGAGCCATGCACGCTGGTTGAGTTCGGTTGGTTTCCCTTCCCACAGTTGCAACAACTCTGGTGTTGGCTGTACGGCAGGCAAGGGATGTCGATTAAGCCACCACACCATAGTTATATCACGTTCGACCAATTCTTCTAAACCTGAAGCTATCGCATGATCTAAAGAGAGACCGGCGGCAATACCAGGATAGTAGGATGGATTAATGATTGGCTCACCTTCCCAATCACCAGTATGCCAGTCAACATAGACAAGACTCATGGGGATCCAGGCTGGTCGATCCTGCGTGAGTGATCGGCCCTGAACCCAGTAGACAGGAAGATCACGTGTAAATGGAACGAACGGGCATCCATCGGTAGCATACATTGTATCGGAGAACAAGGTCAATTGCTCAGGATCAACTGCATATTCCCCCCGCGCCTGTAACTCTTTGTAGGTGGCTTTGATCGGTTCTGCACCAGGCTGAAAGTTACCACAGTAACGTTCAGCTGCCTCACCAAGGGCAGCTTGATAGGCCATTTGAGCATCACCAAATGCACTACCGCCACTGATCGTGTCATTGTGCCATGTCGGGTAGTGCCACACCATGTGTGCCAGATGTGTCTGAAATGTCTTAAGCCCGAGGGGAATAGAAGGGTGGTGTTCCACCTCCACCGTGCGAATTACAATGCCACATCGATCATTGATTAGTGTCTCAGGTTCTTTAGGCGCCGAGATGAGCAAATCACCTGTCAAAACATGATCAGGCAATGGCAGTACCGGATACTCAGTGAGAGTATAATTGATGGGGTCAGCCTGTACTTCAACACTGATCAGACGACACGGAGCACCTACTACCCACCGTTCTACTTCTGTCATTAAAGCCGAAAGCATCCATACCTGTTCTGAATGCTGTACCAACGAAGCCAACTTAGTGGCATTGGCAGCAGCAGCCATTTCGGCTTCAAATGTCTCACGACTCTCTGAAACACTCAAACGACGCACTAACAGATCATGATAGTTTGCCGTGCGCCCTGGTATGATCGCGGGGCCCAACCATCCTGAGCCTTGCTCAATGTGAAACGAGGCCCAACGCATACCGGATGCATCACAGAGCGCATCCACAGTCTCAAACAGTTCTGCATCCATGTGTAGCTTCAGGAGAAGCATCATGGTTGTTTGCGAATCACTTCCAGATAATACTTCTTCGAGTTTATCAATGGGTACAATTGTCGTCTTTTTCCACTCCTGAGCAAGTCGATACTGATGGACCATATCAGTGAGAGCAACATCACCTACCAGAAGAAGTTCAGTATCTGCCAACTGTTGAGGGGCTATACCAGAGGTAGTAAAACGTGCCCACATTGCTTCATTGGGAACAGGTATTTGATTGGTAAAACAAGGTGTCTCAACAAGTTCTGTCAAAATTTCAATAGTCAATTCAGGATCTGCTGATGTTGATGCAATTTCGGCAACTGTGCGTGTCCCATCACACATATGTAGCAACGCTTGCACTTCTTCTAGTAGTAGATCGATATGAAACATATCACCCGTAGGGGCAAAGAGAAGTATGCTTTGCTCGTCATATTGGCGAATATCGGCATACACCAAACGTGGTTTTATACTTTCTATAACGCTTTTTTCTGTCATTATCAAGCCATTTCTGCGCTTTTATCAAACTATCACAGCACGTGACAACCCCCACATTTATGAGACTATACTAGATACTAACCTTAACTCCACTTGATGGGAGAACCCACTTCATGGTGGTTGTGGTTGTTGTGGTTAGGCGCAATCGCTTTATCCCAGCGGCGTGATTGAACCTTACGAACGACTTTCTTTGTCTGGACTTTACCTTTCATCTCAAAACCTCCTTAGTTACAGATATTAATCCTAACCCCACTTAATGGGAGAACCCACTTCGCCGTGGTTGTGGTTGTTATGGTTAGGCGCAATCGCTTTATCCCAACGGCGTGATTGGACCTTACGAACGACTTTCTTTGTCTGGACTTTACCTTTCATCTCAAAACCTCCTTAAATAAGAGAATATACTGAGTGTAAACATGGAGGTTGTCACCGACATAGTATATTTCGAGGGTGATACTATTGTCAGTGTTACATGCGACAAAAAAAATGTACTGTTTGCTAGCCTATGTATGAAGTGTGGTCCTAGTTTTGCACCGTCTGCCTGTGGTATTTGCACATTGACAGAGGAGGACTTTCGTCTTACTATAAATTTCT
>JBCDFA010000141.1:0-17512 GCA_039178835.1 Chloroflexota bacterium | reverse complement strand
TTTCTGATCGTGGGGGCGATGGCAGGTGGGTAACAGAACGGATATTTATTATGTGTAGAAATATTAAACCCTTGTTCAACTTCGAGCCATCGGCAACCGAAGACGAGATTTATGCCGCGTCGTTACAATTTGTGCGGAAGGTCAGCGGTTTTACGAAACCGTCGCAGACGAATGAGGCTGTGTTCCAGTCGGCAGTTGAGGAGATTGCAACAGTGACAGGTCAACTCCTTCGCTCACTTGAGACCAATGCACCACCAAAGGATCGTGAGGAGGAGGCTGCTAAAGCGCGAGCACGTGCGGCAAAGCGATTCTCACGCTGAATGAGACGCTCATTGTGGTGTTAGAATGAGCATTCGTCTGATCAAATGTTGTAACCAGTGTTGGTAAAGATACAGCAACGATGGGGTAAACGTGTTCGTTTGCCCTTTTTTCATCTCTACGTGCCTATCCGCATGGCGATAACACCAATGTTAATACTGAACTTGTAAGAACTTATGATGCTCTGGATATGTCGTACTTGACAAAGATATCTAATAGCTATATAATTTTGAACAATGTTCGATAAAAGAATGGTGTGATATATGGGTGCAAAAGAACGACGTGAACGCATCAAGCAGGCCACCCGTCAGGGCATTCTTGATGGAGCGCGGCAGATTGCACAACAGGAAGGGTGGACGGCGCTGACGATCCGTAAGGTGGCTGATTTTATCGAGTATAGTCCTTCCATTGTCTATGAATACTTTGACAGCAAGGATGCTATTCTGCACACGTTGCTTCAGGACGGTTTTGATACCCTTGCTGCGGCCATGGAGCATGGCCAGCAGGCGACGGATGATCCGCAGCAGCAAGTCGTTGGTGTCATTGATGCTTATTGGCAGTTTGCCCGTGACAACCCTGATCTCTACCAGGTCATGCATGGCCTTGGGGGTGTTACAACTGATGCAGCATTGCGTGCCGAAGCTGTCCAGGCTGTCTGTACGATTGCAGCAGACACCCTTACAACGTGGGCGCATGCGAAAGATGTGCAGCTTGACGATCCAGTTGAGTGTGCCGAGATTGTATGGAGTCTTCTGCATGGGTGGGTGAGCCTTACACTGATTGATCAGGTGTACACGGACGAAGCGTATGCCAGGCAACGGTTGCATCGCACGGTCCAGGCACTCCTGCGCGGTTGGGAAACTATATCGGCCAGTACATGAATTTTTTTACTCATTATCGAACAGTGTTCGATTTTTATTTAATGTTCTAAAAGGAGATAAGACTATGACAACGAATGAAACACATGTCGTTTTTGGCACGGGACCAGCAGGAAGTACGCTTGCTGAGGTATTACATGCGCAGGGCAAGCGGGTCCGCTGCATCAATCGCAGTGGCAAAGCCCAGGTTATACCCGGCATTGAGGTTGTGGCTGGTGATATTCTCAAGCCTGACCACATGCGCATGTTCTGTGCTGATGCCGCTGTTGTATATCACTGTGCCAATGTGCCCTATCAACAGCAATGCGAGCTCATGCCACGTTTTCAAGCTGCGATTGTCGAGGGTGCTGCACGTGCCAATGCACGCTTAGTTGTGCTTGACACGCTTTATGGATATGGTGAAACGAAAGGCCGACCGATGACTGAAGCTATGCCACTGGCTGCCACGACACGCAAGGGTCGCATGCGTGCACAACTCGCAGAAACCTACATGGCCACACATCAGGCTGGAACGGTACAGATTGCATTAGGCCGTGCTGCGGATTTCTTTGGCCCACGTGTGTTGAATTCTGCACTTGGAGACCGTGTCTTTCCGATGGCGCTGACGAAAAAACCTGTCCAGTTACTTGGCAACCTTGATTTGCCCCACAGTTACTCGTATATTGGTGATGTGGCGCGGGGTTTGGCAACTTTGGGGACTCATCCAGATGCTCCAGGCCGTGCGTGGCTTCTACCAGTCGCGCCGCCTGTTACTCAGCGGGTGATGGCACAGTTGATCGGTGAGCAGCTTGGATCCACCATTCGCATCCTTCGACTGCCCAAACTCGCCATCCAGGCCCTGGGGATGATCGATCCGTTTATGCGTGAGTTTGTCGAGATGTTCTATCAATACACCGAGTCCCAGATTGTCGTATCACGCGATTTTGAGGACACATTTGGCTGGAGTGCTACACCGATTGAACCTGCGTTATCGACCACCCTTGATTGGTATCGTTACTCCATGGGTATGAGCGCTGCCAGTAGTTACAATGGAATGAGGTCGACGTAGCTACTCTCGTGGTGAGTGGAGAGGCTCATCGTTAGCAGGGGGTTGGCACAAGTTGCCCGAAACTTTAACCATACATTGGCAAGGATGGGGAGGTGATATGGAAGATAATTCGTTCGAGAAAATTAAACAGTCTATTGCAAACGACTCATTGGAGGATGCGAGTGAATTGTTGCTTTGCGAACTACTCATACGCATGCAGGCAGCGAGAGCTGCTGTTCAAATGCTGAAAAATCATGAATTAGATGAGGCGCAACGAAGTGAGGTTTTGAATATCGCTGAGACAAGTTTAGAAGGAACACTACAATTTGTTGATAAGGTAATGCTTGAAGCGTTTGTTCGTCATCTTCGTCAGTGAATACTTTGCTTACCGACATTTACGACACAACTTGCTCAACCGAAACAGGATGTTGTAGTGCTTCTGTCAACGATTGTCCTTGACCGTACACATATGTAGGGATACGCAATTCCGCTAGTCGCCCCTGCACAGTCAGTGGGTCCTGCCATCCACCAAAGGACTGTGGATCGATCTGCACCACCACGGCTCGTGCGCCGCGATAGAGCAAATGTTGCAGGCTGATAATCCAGCGTTCATCTAGCGATGGCGTGATAATAACCAGGGTGCAGTTGCGACCAAACCGCGTGCTCTCTGCTGCTAGCACCTCAGCCAGGGGTTGTGCACCATGTGCGCGTAGCACGGCCAGCGCCTCCAGAATCTTGAATAGCTGTCGTGACTCGCGCTCTGCCGGAATGACTTCGCGATGCTGACCCCACCCGATAAACCCGACCGTGCGGTTTTGTTCCAAAAGATGTCGAGTGATCGATGCAGCAGCCTGTACGACGTATTCTTCGGTCGACTCGGCAACGCGTAACTCGCGTCGTCCACTCCCATTATTGGTTGTACGACTTGGCAGCGCATAGTGTTGAACCCGTTCCTGCATATCAAGTACCACATAAATCTCGGCGGTTGGATCGAGTTCAAACTCTTTCACCATCAATTTGCCACTGCGTGCTGAAGTGCGCCAGTGAATGCGATTGAAACTGTCTCCTGGCTGATAATCACGCACCGTGGCGACATTGGGGGTCACATGATATGCCCGACTTTTGACATCCTGACCACCGGGAAGTTCGGCGCTGGGCAGACCAAAACCAGGCAAAGCGGTTGTTTGCGGATAGACCAGGATCTCACTGGTACCACCTACAGGCCGCGCGAGTCGAAAAATCCCAAACGGATCGCCACTGATGATGGTGGTTGGTCCAAGCGTAAATTTGCCGCGCATTGTGCATGGTGTGCGGGTAACCCAACGGCGCCGCTCACGTCCAGGGAGATAGGTCACAAATCCGGCGCCGTGTAACGGGAGATCAGAGTGATCCTGCAATTCAACCCATAGCTTTGGAATGGACCATATGTTATGGATTGTCAGGCGTTCGTGGGCCTGTTCACCCACCTGTGTGCGATGGGTAAAGGTCTCTCGCTCTACACGTACCCCGCGTATATTCAGCCATGCCCATAGGTATGACAGTACCAGCAGAGCCAGCAGCAGGTAAAAGAGATGAAAAAAGAGAGGAATACCTGTCCCCTGTGCTGCCAGAAAGCTAAGACTAGCAAGTGCTAAAATGGCAATTGGTCGCATAAGCTGTTTTGTGTATTCCTACGATTCAAAAGAAAATCCATTTGTTTTGGGGGAACTCCCCGATGTAGCCCCTGTTTGCTGGATCGCCATCTGCAATGCATCCTGTAAGCGCCCGGTTGTACGGAGTCCTTGCAAATCGGCATCACGTGCAACCAACGCGCGAGCGGCTTCGGCGCCAACCCCTGATAATACAACTTGAGCGCCAAGGAGCCGTGATGAATGTGCGACCTGCAATAAGGTTTCTGCGATCTGATCATCTACCTCACGTAACCCGGTAATATCGACAATAACTGTACGTGCGCGATATTCGTGAATACCCTGAAGTAGCCCTTCTAGCAGACGATCTGCACGTGTCTGATCAAGATAGCCTACTAATGGTAATAAGGCCACGCCATCCTCCAGTGGGATCAACGGTAAGGCTAATGCATCAACAGTTTCTCTCAAGCGTGCCTGGGCGGTTAGCAAGTCTGCATTACTTGTCTGAATTTGCTCAAGGAGCGTAGCATTCTCATTTGCACGCGTTTCTGCTTCTTGTTGTGCAGTTCGTTGTCCAGCATATGAACGACGCAACATAACGATATTCTGTCGCATCATAAACCAGATACCGAGGACCGTTGCTACCATAGCGGCTGCTATTGAGACAAACCAGGCTAAATTGATTTCTTGCAGCAACAAGAGTTCTTCAGGAGGCTGTTGAAACTGATAGAATATAGAGCCAATATACCCAAGCAAACTGCTTACCATCGCGATATCCAGGGCAATTGGTTCATTAAGTACCAACCCAATGCTTACAATGATCAACAAATAAGCGACATTCGTGACAACAATAAAGCCTCCCCCATTGTAAACTCCTATGGTAACAACAGCAGTTAGAACGAAAATACAGGCATATGTCGCCGGAACACCATATCCCTGGCGTAGTAAAAGATAATAGACTCCCAGAAAGAGGTAGACTCCAACCGTCAATGCAAGCAATATACCTGCATTTGGTGATACTAGAATGGCACTGATAATACCCCAAATCGTAAAGGGTAAAACAAAGATAGCTAAAACAATAATAAACGTTCTAATACGATGATCACGAGCACGTATATCCTGACTTGAAAGGGTATGGTGTGTGTCGATGGTATGCTCCCTCATACGACCCCTTGACTAGATTACTTGCCAATACAAAAACGACTAAAAATAGTTGCTAACAAATCCTCATTGACACTCTCCCCCGTGACTTCGCCAATCGCGGTGAGCGCAGAAGTAATATCAATCGCCAGAAGATCGGGGGGCATCCCCCGTGCGTATCCATCTATAGCATCACGCATGTGTGCAGCAGCACGCTCAAGCGTATCGCGGTGACGTGCATTGGTGACGAGCTGTGTGTCATCTGGTGTTACGCCCTTCAGCAACGTTGTGGTAATAGCGACAACCAGATCATCGATACCATCGCCGGTGAGGGCAGAAAGTGTAACGGTTGCCGCCACTGTGGTAAGTCCAGCTACCACGTGTTCATAGTGTATGGCACGTGCAGTTCCATTTGTATGCAGATCTGCTTTATTGAGCACAAGAATAGTCGGCTTATCATTGGTCAGCCCGGCAATCTCGATCTCTGCATCAGTTAGGTCACGAGTCACATCAAACACCAGCAGAGCTATATCGGCCTGTGCCAGCGCTGCACGGCTACGAGTAATGCCGATCTGTTCCACTGGATCATCGGTTTCGGTGATCCCTGCAGTATCGACAAGCACCACCGGGATACCATCCAGATTAGCAGTTTCTTCTAGTGTGTCGCGGGTGGTCCCAGGAATGGGTGTGACAATAGCACGATCTACTCGCAAAAGGGCATTGAGCAAACTCGACTTTCCAACATTGGGAATACCAACGAGTGCGGCCCGCGCTCCATGTCGATAGAGTATTCCCTGACTGGAGGTCGCCAGCAGCTGTTCGAGCTTTTCCAGCCCTTCCTGCAATGGTGTGGTTACTTCCTGTGGCTCGACCTCATCTTCGGGAAAGTCGACCAGCGCGGTGAAATAGGCAAGCGGTCCAAGGAGCGTCTGTCGTAGTCGGCGTAATTCATTAGTGAGCCATCCACCAAGCTGTGTTTGTGCCAAGGCCAGACTGGTTTCGGTTTGTGCGTTGATAATATCCAGGGTGGCCTCAGCTTGGGTCAGATCGACTCGACCATTGAGAAAAGCACGCATCGTAAATTCACCTGGCTCAGCCAGACGCGCTCCATGTTCAAGCATCAATTGCAACACACGGCTCACAACCAGTGGCCCACCGTGACACGAAATTTCAACCACATCTTCAGCCGTAAAACTACGTGGTGCACGCATATACACAGCGAGTGCTTCATCAACCGTTGTGCCATTTGAGGCGATTACTCTGCCCAGTCGCATGTGGAATGGACGCCAGCGACCCGTATGGTTTGGCACAAAGATTTGTTCCAGAATCGGGTGCGACTCGGCTCCGCTCAGCCGTACAACTCCTATGCCACCTGTTCCTGCAGGTGTTGCGATGGCTGCTATTGTATCGTTGTAGAGCATGGCCGCATTATAGCACGGTGTATGATGCTATGTATACTCACGATGTACCATTATTCCCGTTATATTGTACTGCTTTCTATGGCATTATATATCGTAATTAGGCCAGATATGCTCTATGTTGTTACTGAAATGTCATATGCTATTCGTATGCCGTATCAATATACTTTTAGGGTGTTGGTGTCCCTGTGGGTGTTGGTGTTGCAGGACGTGGGGTACGGGTAGGTACAGGCGTCGCTGTCGGCGTTGGTGTTGGTGTGGGCGTCACGGTTGGCGTGGCCGTTGGAAGTGGTGTTGCGGTCGGTGTGGGCGTCTCAGTTGGTGGAACAACTACCGCCCGTACACGGTCAACTGTACTCGGCACAAAGTCGCGGTCGAAGATCCAGATGCTCCCAAAGCCAATTACCAATGCCAGTACTACTGCTCCGGCCCATGTGGCCCAGCGGGGGATCTGATGGTTTGGCATAGGGCCACCCAGTGCACTGGGTGTTGCAGCAGGCGCATTATAGTAATGTTGTCGATACTCGCTGACTGCATTGTTGACATCAAGTCCAAGGTAATCGGCGTATGTTCGTAACATCTGTTCAGCTAGGGCACCCTGTGGCAAAAGGGTAAATTTCTCCTCTTCCATGGCTTGGACATAGTGCATACGTAATTTGCTCTTATCCAATTCGACCTGAACGAGTGTGATACCTTTGCGCTGGCGGGCAGCACGTAGGCGTTCACCAATCGGCAACTGTTCGAGGTCGTCGTTTGGTCCTGTATCGGCTGGCTGGTCTATTACATCATTTAGTAGTTCATGTTCATCACTAGATGTTATAAAGACACTTTCTTCCTCTGGTTGCTTCTTCTTAGCAGAAGTCTCACTCTGCACCGTGTTTTCTTCTGTTTCATCGTGCTCTACAATTGTTACATCCTCTGTTGATTCGTCGTATGTCGCTTGGAGTTCAATCTCCTCACGATCTTCTTCTTTAGTATTTGTATCTGAAAGAGGTGCTTCAAGGGCTGGGATTGACTCAATCTCTTTTTCTTCTCTGGCCATTTCCTGCGTCGATGAGGCTGGTGCTGTACGTAAGCGTGCACGAATACGCGCCAACAGTTCGCCACTACGAAATGGTTTGACCAAGTAATCCGCTGCACCAGCATCTAGCCCACGTATAACATCCTCTTCCAGGCCCTGATCACTCATCACGATAACTTGATATTGTGGGGCCAACGTATCCAGCAGCGTCCAGCCCTCACGTTGATCCATACCAACATCAAGCAGAATAAGGTGTGGTTGTTCTTCTGCGGCGAATGCCGGAGCGCTCTGCATGTCGCTCGTTCGGACTGCGTGGTATCCCGCATCTTCAAGTTGTTTGCACAAATGGGTTAAGAGTGTAACATCATCATCGATCACGAAAATAGTATGCACAAGCTACTCCTTATATAAAACAACCAAACAATGTGACCAAGCAGGATGTGTTACTACATCTTGTTGATGAAACGTAATGTGTCCATCCTGATAGTTGCTGTGCTTGTTTTTGACATGCTCTCGACGGCGGGGTATTATAGCATGTCCCCTGTGGAACGACAAAGGAGCTGAAAACATGACGATACGGGTCGTTTGTTATGGGTTAGGGCCAATTGGCCTGGGAATTGCTCGGCTAGTAGTATCTCGTCCAGAGTACGCAGTTGTCGGGGCCGTCGACATAGACTCTACCAAGGTAGGCCGCGATCTCGGAGAATTGCTTGGTGATATGCCGCTTGGTGTCAAAGTGCATCCTGATGCGTCGGCTGTGGTAGCAGAAACACGACCTGATGTAGTACTTCATGCAACAGGTTCGATCTTGTCTCAGGTTGCACCACAACTCAATGAGCTTTTGACCACAGGAACGAATGTGATTTCTACATGTGAAGAACTATCATACCCATGGACCGCACAGCCACAAATTGCAGCAGAGTTAGACTCTATTGCACGGCGGGGTGGCGTCACGCTGCTGGGAACAGGTGTCAATCCAGGGTATGTGATGGACTCTCTGCCACTTGCGTTAACGGCACCATGTGTGGTGGTACAGAGTGTGCGAGTCACACGCATTGTAGATGTTGCTCAACGGCGTATACCACTCCAACGCAAAGTTGGGGTCGGTATCACACGACAAGAGTTTGCCCAACGGGTTCAGCAGGGGCGCATTGGCCACGTGGGACTGCCAGAGTCGTTGCATATGTTAGCAACATCGTTACGGTGGGAATTAGATCAGTTTGAGGCGTCTATTGATCCAGTTATTGCGAAAGCACCGTTCATGACAGAAATGGGCCGTGTTGAAGCGGGGAGCGTGACTGGTATTCATCAAACCGCACGTGGGCTTATCAGCGGTCGTGAGGTGCTTTTCCTCGATCTCTGGATGTATTTTGATGCACCTAATCCTCAGGATACGATTGATATTGATGGCGATCCTCCGATACATCTGAGCATTGAAGGTGGTGTGCCTGGTGATACCGCAACTGCTGCAATCGTGGTCAATGCTATTCCCAGCGTTGTGCGGGCGATGCCCGGTCTGGGCAGTATGACGGACATTCCAATCGTACATTTTCCATAGTCATACCCAACCCACAGTTTTGCCAAATATAAAAGGGCTCACCAATTGATGGGCCCTTTTGTATCTATTGGTTGTTGTTTGCTACGGACTAGCTGCCAGTGTACCGGCCTGTTGGAGTGCTTCAGCGACTGGTTGTACGCCGCTGAGAATTGGTTCTGTCAGATATGCCGGGAAGAAACCACTAATCAACAGGACCACAGCGAGAATAATGCCGCTGGCATATTCTGGCCACGTCAGTTTGGGCATCTTTAGGAACGCAGGATTCTTGACTTCCCCAAAGAAGACGGTGAAAATTGCACGTAAGATATATCCTGCGGTAATCGGGATTGAGATAGCGGCGAGGATGGTCACAAGTGGATAGCGCTCCCACATCCCCATAAAGATGTTCATCTCTGCCCAAAATCCAGCAAATCCGGGCATACCCATCGAAGAAAGTCCAGCGATAATAAAGATAATTGCAGCAAATGGCATCACATTCCACAGCCCACCAAGCTCTGGGAACTGTCGTGTGTGGGTACGGTCATAAACCATACGCCCAACTACTGCGAAGAAGAGTGCCGTCATAATGCCGTGCGCAAACATTTGTAGCACGGCGCCGCCCAGACCAATCTCATTGGCAGCAGCCAATCCCATGAGCGTAAGCCCCATATGACTGACCGACGAGTACCCGATCATGAATTTGAAGTCACGTTGGGTTGCGGCAATAGTCGCACCATAAACGGCCCCGATCAGTGTGGCGATAGCAATGGGTAGCAACCAGGCATTGGCACCTTCGGGCATAATCCACATCGCGGCGCGGAGGCATCCATAGGCGCCGAGCTTCATCAACACTCCTGCGTGGAGCATCGAAACAGCCGTTGGAGCAGCCACGTGTCCGGTTGGCGACCACGTGTGGAACGGGAACATTCCAGCCAGAACGGCAAAGCCCAGAAACATCGCCGGGAAGAAGATTATCTGGAACTCACGTGAGAACAGTGACGATTGGGCGATAACCCGGAGATCAAAAGTCCGAAGACCGACCGCATCTGCACCGCCCTGGAAGCCACTACTCCCAAAGTAGACTGCAAGCATGCCGATGATGATCAGAATTGAGCCAGCGATGAGATAGAGTGTGAGTTTCATCGCGCCATACTCTTTGCGGGTGCTACCCCAAATGCCGATCAACAGATACATTGGGAGTACGGCTAGCTCGTAGAAGACAAAGAGTAGGAAGAGATCGAGGGCGACGAATACACCATAGACACCGGTTGCAAGAAGCAGGAGCAGAATCCAATACTCACGTATACGATATTCGATATTCCAACTGACCAATGCACCAGTGAAGATAACCAAGCCATTCAGCAATAGCATCGGGATACTAATACCATCAACACCAAGGATATAGTTGATTCCCATTTGTGGGAGCCATGCAAGCTCCTCGACAAATTGGAATTTGACATTGCTGGTGTAGTCGTATGCCCCATACACGATCATCGACAGTACCAGGGAGATAAAGGCAAACGTGGTCCCGACCACACGAATGGCCTGCTTCTGTTGGGGTCTCAGAAACAGTATGACAACGACCGGAACGATCAGGCTGAGCCAGATAAGACTCAACCAGGGAACTGCTGGTGAAATATCAAATAGATTCATGGCAAACCTTATATGGTATCAGATCGCCGCACGATATGACTGCTACTGGATGTATTGGCTTCCCCTATGGTTGCCAGCGTATTTTCATACAGCATAGGGGCAGAGTTATCACAAGTGCTGGGCTGTTGAACAGGAAAGCGAACAACTAACCCCTAACCTTTAACCCTCAACCCCTCACACTTTCTATATAAGTAAACTTGTAAAAATATCTACTAATGCCGTTGCCGCCTGATTGGACAGATCAAGTATTGGTGCCGGGTAAATACCCAGAACGATCAGTCCAAGGAGCAGTGGTGCTACGGCTAGAAATTCCCGGCTGGTGATCCGCATATCAGCAACATTCTGCCAGCGCTCGTTCAGTGGCCCATGGAAAATCTGCCCATACATTCGTAGTAATGCTAGGGCGGTGATGACTAAGCCAATGGTGGCTAGTACTGCGAACAGTGGCAGCGATGCCCACACACCACGGAAGATAAAGAACTCCCCGACGAAGCCAGCTAGTCCAGGCAAGCCCAGGTTGGCAAACATGGCGATACCCATTACACCGGCAAAGGTTGGCATAACCCGGCGTAGGCCGCCCCAATCGCTCAGGTTGTACGTTCCGGTGCGCTCGTACAGCACACCTGCCAGGAAGAACAATGCCCCAGTCGAGAGGCCGTGTGCCACCATTTGCATCAGTGCACCATTGATGGCAATGGCACGACTGTTTTGATCGGCAGCACTATAGGTTGCGGCAGCGGCAATGGCTAATGCCACATAGCCCATGTGATTGATGGAGGTGTACCCGATCAGGCGTTTCACATCACCACGAATATTGGAAAGCGCACCATAGGCCCCGGCGACAATACCAACCACCGCGAGTCCTCCGATGAGTGGGCCAAAGTACTGCGATGCTTCGGGAACCATCGGGAGCATAATGCGTAACATACCATAGGCGCCCATTTTCGACATCACTGCGGATAACAGGATTGATGTTGAGGTTGGCGCTTCGGCGTATGTATCGGGTAACCAGGTATGGAAAGGCCACACCGCCAGTTTAATGGCAAAGGCAATAAAGATGGCCCAGAATGCAATCGACGTATAGAGCAATGGGTAGCGACCCAGTACTGCCGTGACACCTAGTTCGAGTTCAAGGTAGTTGAAAATGATATTTTGCAGATTACCAACGCCTGCTTCAAGACCAAGTCCCAACCGTCCCAGTTCGATCAGGTCAAACGTGGGACGACCAATGGAGTTGGTGGCCACATAGAAGAGTTGGAATAGCAACAACAGCCCGATAGAACCGGCCATGGTGTAGACAAAAAACTTGAGCGCCGCTGCACGTCTTTTCTCTGGATCACGACCCCATTGTTGGATCAGGAAGTAGGCTGGTACAAGACTAAATTCCCAGAAAATAAAGAAAAAGAAAAAGTTGAGTGATACAAAATAGCCCAGCATCGCCGCTTCCAGAAGAAACAACAATGCAAAATGCATCTTGACACGCTCATTCAGCCCGAACGATGCCACCATCGCGATGGGGGTCATCAACGCAGTGAGCAGCACCATCGGCATGCTGATGCCATCAACACCAAGAAAATAGTCGACTCGTATCGCTTCGACCCATGGAACTTTCTCGACGAACTGGACCACACCCTGTCCATTGGCAACGGCAGATGAGTCGAAGCCACTCCAAAGAAAGACGGCGAGTCCAAGTGAGGTAAGTGACCACGCTGTGGCGCCCAGCTTCACCAGCCGATCATCCATGCGTAACGCTGCTCCCACTGCGACGAGGAGCATTCCTACGAGTGGTGAAAGGATCAGAAGCGTTAACCACGGTCCGTTCGAGAATTGTAGATAGTCCATACGAACTGCCTCAATCCGAGCCAATCAGTGGCTCGACATACAGAAATCACAGATATGAGAAAACGTACAGATAGATAATACCAAAGAGTACGACACCACCAAAGACAAGCGATACGTAATCCTGGATTTTGCCAGTTGTTATACGTCGCAGGCGATCACCGCTGCCCATGGTTCCATCGGCTAGTCGATCTCCGCCATCATTGAAGAGGGTGTCATCGACAATAAAATTGATGCGTCCCAGAAAACCGAAGAGCCGTCCGGTTCCATCCACAATCCCATCAATAACCACACGATCAAAGACCGCCCAGGCACCGGCAACCCATGTGGTGAGACGCCCAATCGTTCCGGCATACAACTCATCAAAAGCAAACTTGCGGTTTAACAGGACAAATGCTGCTGAAGCACTCCTTTCGAGCGGATCTTTGTCCATCGCAGAGGTAAAGGCGTTACGATAGAGCGCCCAGCCCAGACCGATACCTGCAAGTGAGAGTGCTGTCGCGATAATAGCGGTTAGGATGTTAAATTCTGGTGTTTCTTGTCCCAGGAATGAACTGAGCCAATAAATACCGGGCAGGTTAGCAAACCCGGCAAAGGTTGCAAATAGGGCCAGGACGACCAAAGGCACAATCATCACACCAGGACTCTCGTGGGGATCGTGTCCGCCATGGTCGTGCGTTGCTGCATTCGATTGACCGTCACGTCGTGGATTATGGCCACGAAATTCGCCAAAGAACACAAGAATGACCTGACGGGTCATATAGAAAGCAGTTAGGAAAGCGGCCAGCGAGAGCGCGACCCAAGCAAGTATATTGTATCTAAAGACATCGGCCAGAATCTCATCTTTACTCCAGAAGCCCGCGAACGGTGCGATACCGGCGAGGGCCAGTGTACCGATCAGATAGGTGCCGAAAGTCCAGGGCATTTTTTTGCGTAGCCCACCCATATTGCGGATATCCTGCGCTGTATTGGAGTCGTGGCCGACGGCTGCTTCCATGCCATGAATGACAGAGCCTGAGCCAAGGAACAGCAGGGCTTTGAAGAAGGCGTGCGTCAACAGATGGAACATACCGGCGACCCATCCCCCCACACTGAGTGCAACAATCATAAAGCCAAGTTGCGAAACGGTGGAATAGGCGAGAATGCGTTTGATATCAAACTGCGCGACGGCTATCAGTGCGCCGCCAAGCGCCGTGATGGCACCAATGGTGGCGACAAACGGCAATGCACCGCTGACATCAAAAATCGGGAAGGTACGTGCTACCAGTAAGACCCCAGCTGCAACCATGGTTGCGGCGTGGATGAGAGCAGAAACAGGTGTTGGTCCCTCCATCGCATCGGGTAGCCAGACGTGCAGTGGGAACTGTGCTGATTTACCAATTGTGCCTGCAAAGATAAGTAGCGCAATGGCGGTTGCAGTTGTCATTCCCAGTGCGGCTGGTGCGGTAGCAATTCCCTCAAGAAAGGTTGGGTTGAAAATTTGCCCTTCGCCTGTACCAAAATCAAGCGAGCCAGCCTGTGTCCAGAGGTAGACCAACCCAATCAGCAATAACACATCGCCGATACGGGTTGTGATAAAGGCTTTGATGGCCGCTTGTCGTGGCGTGATCTGGTTCGGGTCGGCGTAGTTTTTATCGTACCAGAACCCGATGAGTAAATATGAACAGAGCCCCATTACCTCCCAGGCCATAAAGAACAACAACAGGTTGCTCGACATAACCATGAGAAGCATGGCTGCGGTAAAGAGCGAAATGAATGAGAAGAAACGAGCCTGACGATCATCGTGGGACATATATCCCAGTGAGAAGAGATGAATACAGGTTGATGCAATCGTCACCATCACAAGCATCGCCACAACAACAGAGTCTATGGTATAGCCCATCGTGAAGGCTGTATCACCGCCGGTCGGTGCCCAGCGGAACACCCGTGTGATGTTGGGCTCGGCAACTTCGTACCCTACTGCGGCGGGGATCTGATTGACAGATGCAAATGCATCGTGCGCTGGAGCAATGACAGTAGTTCCATCACTGCCAATCTGAATACCTTGAGCAACAGCGGCTCCAGCACCGAGCGCTACAACCGTTGATGCAACCATCAAGATGGTGGCGATCCAGCCACTAAGTTGTTTACTCGAACGGATAGGGACGAATGTAATGATGGCAAAACCCAGCAGTGGAAAGAGTGGAATAAGCCACGCGAATTCAAGAAATGCACCCATGATGCCTGCCTATAGTTCTCAACAACAACCATCAACCCACTGATAGGTGTGGTTGTTGTAGCTTCCCTCGAAAGATACTCGTCACACGTTGCTGCGTATCCTAGCCTTTGAGTGTACTCACCTCATCAGCATTAACGGTTTCACGTGCACGATAGATGGCAATAATCATCGCCAAGCCAATAGCGGCCTCGGCGGCGGCGACCACAATGATGAACAGTGCGAACGTTTGACCTGCAACCCAACCAGGCTCAAGATAGCGCCAGAATGCGATCATGTTTACGTTGACTGCATTGAGCATTAGTTCAATGCCCAGGATGATACCAAACGCGCTGCGACGTGAGAGCGCACCAAAGAGCCCGATACAGAACAGTGCGCCTGCTAGGATAAGTACCCAGCTTAGTGGAACTGCATCGACCATGTTGGACATAACAAACCTCAATTCATCCTGAACACATGATTACTCGGACGTTTGTGCGGGCGACTGTATCACCGGTTTTGTTTCTGCTGGTGCGGCTGCTGGTACAGCGGCCTGTTTTTGCCGCTTCCGTAGTGCAACTTCTTCAGCAAGGGTCAAGACTTTACGTCGGCTCGCACGCTCTTCAAACACAATAATGACAGCACCAATGAGTGCAGCCAGAAGCAAGATTGAGGCAACTTCAAACGGCAGCAGATACTGCCGCATAAAGCCTTCACCCAACTCTTGCACCGATGCAATCGTCTGGCCTTCTTGCGGTGGCACCACGTTCCATTGGTGAAATAAGACCGTTGGTGTTATCAACAACCCAAACAGAGCTGCAACAACAGCAAGTGTTGCCCACCAGCGACTATTCAATTGGCGGATATTCTCCGTCGTAATGCGGGGTGTCAACATCACCGCAATAATGACAAGAATAGCAATAGCTCCGACATAGACCAGAATCTGTACCACTGCGATAAATTCGGCTTCCATCAACAGGTACAGCGCACCTACACCGAAGAATGAAGAGATGAGCCACAGTGCCGCGTGAATAATGCTCTTGGCTGTGACGACCATAATGGACGAAGTCAAGATTAATGCGGCAAGTGCAAAAAAGACTGCAATGATCAACCAACTCATCAATTGGTTTCCTTCTATGTCTACAGATCTGCCTCTATGTCAGTCCATATTATTTGTGCGATTTGGGACGAACGTAGAGTAGCCGATCATCGGAAAAAGTGCAAGGCGAATGTACCGTTTATCACGAAAGGGATGCGACCCCTGTTTGCTTTTCCTGAACGGTTTCCGCGATAAATTCTTCTTCCTCCGGTGGTTTATTATTAATACGTAGTAGCCAATATACAACTGAGGCATTGATGACGAATGTCACTACCCAGGCGATCATCTGTCGTGCCAATGCACCTTGTCCTTCAAGGAAGGGTAGCCCCTCAGCAGCACCCCACTGGGTGATGGCGACCCAGAACGCGGCACTCATAATGTTGAACAGTGCGAGCGGGAATAAAAACTTCCACGCCAGATTCATCAATTGATCAACTCGTAAGCGTGGCCATGCACCACGTATGAGTACGAGGAATACAAAGATTGTTATGGTTTTGAGCATCATCCAGAACAGCGACAGGATATTGCCAGCAAGTTCATTTCCACTATTGACTAACCACGCGACACCAGGACCTTGCCACCCACCAAGGAATGCGATGGCGGCAATCATGGCGAGGACAAAATTCAGAATGTACTGGCTGAGGTAGAAGACGGCAAACTTCATCCCACTGTATTCCGTCATAAACCCAGCAATAATCTCTGAGTCTGCTTCAGGGATATCAAAAGGAGTGCGCTCACCTTCGGCCAGCGCTGAGATAAAGAAGACGACAAATGCCAGTGCGCCAACTGGTGTGAACACATGCCAGCCAAGCCCGAGATCAGGAGCCCCCTCGATGGTCGTTCCAACAATTGGCAGACCTCCCTGAATGGCCGGAACGCCTGCAATCGACATGGAACCGGCAAGCAGAACGACGACGAGAAGTGATAGAATCAGTGGTAGTTCATAAGAGATAAATTGGGCAACAGCGCGCATCGCACCGAGGAGCGCAAACTTGTTGTTGGAGCCCAAGCCAGCCATCAACAAACCAACTCCCGAAACAGAAGAAACTGCCGCAATATACAGCACGGCCACGTTAATATCAACAGCGACCATGTCGCGTCCCCACGGTATGACTGCTAGCATCAGTGCGACCGATGCGAGAGTTACCACGGGGGCCAACAGGTGCACCCACCGATCAGCGTTTCGGGGAACAATATCCTCTTTGGTAAAAAGCTTGGCTGAGTCTGCGATCAACTGAAGCGAGCCTTCAAATCCGACTCGATTTGGTCCCAGTCGATCCTGAACACGTGCAACACCACGACGTTCAATCCAGACCAATACAATGGTCATGACAACAGCAACCACGAGGAGAATCGTGGCCATGATGCCATACGCGAGCAAATGAATAAGCCAGTTAGGCAGGAAATCACCTAAAAATTGTCGAAGAAATTCTACCATATGCGCCCTCGGGTATTAGGACTACGACATTGTCCCTCTATTACCTAACAATCAGACTGATTGATGCAGCATCACATTAGGCTGGATCATCGTCCGTTGCTGGTGGGTCTTGATTCTGTTCAGCCCGCTTTTTGGCGGCGTTCTTGGCCCGAATAGCGGCGAGACGGGCAGCCTTTTCGTCCTGTGGGCTGGCTTCGGCGTCTGCCGTAGGTGTACTAGTTGCTTCTGTGTTCGTATCTGCCGCAGGCATTTCAGGTTCAGCACTGCCTGCCTCTGCCTGTTTCTTAGCAGCGTTCTTAGCCCGAATAGCGGCAAGGCGTGC
>JBCDFA010000140.1:0-17523 GCA_039178835.1 Chloroflexota bacterium | reverse complement strand
GTGCCGTTCAAGACCGTGAGCGAGTATCTGAAGGTTGCTGCTGGCGAACGCCAGATTCAGGTTACGGCAACTGGTGGCGACCTTGAAGATGCAGTCATTGACGCAACACCGGATCTTGCGAGTGAAACAGCCTACACTATCGCTGCTACAGGTACGCTCAATGAGGAGGACGATGCTGACTTCGGTCCTACCGTCATCGAGGATGACCTGATGGCACCTATGCCAGGCAAAGCCAAAGTCCGAGTGTATCACTTCTCACCAGACGCACCAGCCGTTGATGTGCTGGCTATCGGTCTTGAGGAGCCACTCATCAGCGATCTGGCGTTCCCAACTGCAAGTGACTATCTAGAGGTTGATGCCACTGCAACATACGATCTCGCTGTTACTGCGACAGGAACGACCGAACCAGTGGTGATCGATCTTGCTGACACGACATTGGGTGTTGGTCAGATCTACAGCGTCTTCGCGGTTGGCTTCGTGTCACCACCAGAAGAGATGTCAGTCCAACAGGCCGATGATACTGCTATCACTGCTGTTCTGACAGCTACTGAGCCCGTGAACCCACTTTCGATTGTTAATCTACCATTCGTAGCACGCTAGAATCATACATCTGACGGAACAGGGGTGATCATCTGATCGCCCCTGTTTTCTGTATGGGTTAGGGTTTAAGGGTTAAAACGATTCTGTTCTCGCCGATATTGCCCGAAAGCGGACGGGTGCTTTGACACAGAGGAGCAGCACCTGTAAGCGCTAGCTAGACGCCATGTCTTACCTATGCTAGACTGTTCCGCATGAAAAACCCGCCTTCTCTTTCCATAGAAAAGATTACACAGCGTTTTTATCAACGGTTTAAGGAGGAACATGCGGCCTTTTTGCGCTCCACCAACATTGCTGATCCCCACATTAACGCTGAACACTATGTTTCCACCTTGCTCAACCGCCTTATGTTCATCTACTTCATTCAGAAGCGTGGTTTTCTCGATAACGATCCTAACTATCTGCGCTCACGCCTTGAAATGATCCAAACACGCCAGGGGCCAGATCATTTCTTGAGCTTCTATCGTCGTTTTCTGGTACGCCTCTTCCATGATGGAATCGGTGCATCAGAACGTACCGTAGATCTCGATAACCTGCTGGGCGACGTTCCCTATATCAACAGTGGCCTCTTTGATCGGCATGAACTGGAGCGCGAGAATCCCCAGATTGATATACCCGATCAGGCGTTCGAGCGTATCTTCGACTTCTTTGATACCTTTGACTGGATTCTCGATAACCGTCCACTCCGTAACGACAGCGAAATCAATCCCGATGTGTTGGGGTATGTTTTTGAGCAGTACATCAACAAGAAGCAGATGGGCGCTTATTATACCGAAGAAGATATCACCGCATACATCAGCAAAAATACTATCTTGCCCTTCCTCTTCGATCAGGTTGCCCAACAACTTCCTGATGCGTTTCGAGCGAATGGCCCAATTTGGAGCCTGCTACAGCGCAACTCTGATCGCTACATCTACCCTGAAGTTCGCAAGGGTGTTGATCAGCCGCTCCCCAGTCATATAGCAGCGGGCATTCTGGATCTGAGCAGACGTGAGCAGTGGAACCAGCCAGCCGCTTCACCGTTTGCGCTGCCAAGTGAAACATGGCGTGAGCATATTGCTAGGCGTACACGCTGCCAGGACCTCCAAAAATTACTCGCCTCTGGTACGGTGGTCTCGTTCAATGATTGCATTACCCATAATCTTGATATCGAGCAACTGACGCAGGATATAATTGAGCATTGCGACGATCCACACTTACTACTTACTCTGTACCGCACCATAGAACGCATTACGGTGTTGGACCCCACCTGTGGATCAGGGGCGTTTCTTTTTGCAGCGCTCAAGGTGCTGGAACCACGATACACGGCTTGTCTACAACGTATGGAGACCTTTATCTCGCAACATAATACAGAATCTGACGCTGCGTTTCGTGACATTCTGGCTGATATTCACAAACATCCCAATCAGACCTACTTTATCCTTAAGTCGATTGTCATTAACAATCTCTTTGGCGTTGATATTATGCAAGAAGCGGTCGAAATCTGTAAGTTGCGGCTCTTTCTGACCTTGATTGCCGCAGTTGATCGACGCGAAGATATTGAGCCACTTCCCGACATCGACTTTAACATTCGCTCAGGCAATGCACTTATCGGTTTTGCCAGTTATGATGCTCTCCAAAAGGCCATTCAAGGTGACCAGCAGCGTCAAATTGATTTTGATGATCAGATGAGCCATTTTAGTCAGCAGGCAATCCAGACAGAAACGGCTTTTCAGAAATTTCGTACCATGCAGATGAAAAACAGTCTGGATGCTTCCCAACTCACCGATGCAAAAAGAGCACTTCACGACCAGCTAGAATCATTCAGCAGCGACCTCAGCAGATATCTGGCCGCTTCATATGGCGTTTCTGGCGATACAGGGGTTAATCAATGGCAAGAGTCGCATCATCCGTTTCACTGGTTCTCCACATTCTATGGCATATTAGAAGCTGGCGGTTTTGATGTGATCATCGGTAATCCACCCTATCTGTCGTACAGCAAGGTGCGTAGCGACTACCGTATTCAGGGGTATCAAACGGAGCAGAGTGGCAACCTCTATGCTTTTGTGGTCGAGCGCTCGTTGGCCTTATTGCGTGATGGTGGGCGTTGTGGCATGATTCTGCCCATTGCCTCGGTTTCAACTGATGGTATGAGCAAATTACAACAACTCTATGATCAGCCACTCCAATGGCATAGCCATTACGCTGTTCGTCCGGGCAAGCTCTTTGCAGGTGTTGATATGAATCTCACTATCTCACTTTTCTGCAAAATGACTGCATCACACGGACGAGGCTATACAACTGGCTATCGTCGCTGGTCCAATCGCGTGCAGGGAGATCGAGCCAACCTATTCCCCACTCTTACCTATATTCCTAACCCACAATTTACGACCCATACCAACCCGTTCCCCAAACTTGGTTCTTCTATTGAGGTCGCGATCCTTCAACGCATGCTGGCGCATGAACGAAAACTTGATCAGTATGCAACAAACGAAGGCACAACACTGTTTTATCATTCAGGAGGGCGATACTGGCGTAAAGCCCTGCTCAACAAACTTTCGTCGCATTACAAACCATTTACTGTTTCAGAACAGATCGTTCCGATTGTGTTGGCATTATTGAACAGCCAGCTCTTTTACTGGTATTGGATCTGTAACTCGAATTGTATGGATGTAGTATCGCGCGAGGTGTATGGCATGCCGGTCTTTCCACTCGAAACAGCCGATAGAGTGGTCTTCGACAATCTGACCAAGCAGCTCTTTGAGGAATACAGAATAAACTCCGCAGTTCGGCAACGTAATGGTACACGCATTCAAGTTGCTGAACTGAATGTTGATGTACGACACGCCAAACCAATCATCGACGATATTGATCGGACTTTAGCAGATTATTATGAGTTTACAGTAGAAGAACGAGATTTTATTCTCAACTACGATATTAAATATCGGATACAGACAATCTCTCAGACGGCGGATGACACACAAAGAGGACCGTGACACACGATCCTCTTTGTATGAGAGTTAAATACTGCTTACCTGTGCAGATTAGCTGCGGCGTCGGAGTGCGATACCACCAGCGAGCAGCAATGTTGCAAACAGGGCGAAGACCACAAATGGTGTGTTCTCACCGCTAGTTGTTGGCAACTCGGTTGGAGCTTCTTCTTCAGCAGGGGCTTCTTCCTCGGCTGGAGCTTCTTCTTCAGCAGGGGCTTCTTCCTCGGCTGGAGCTTCTTCTTCAGCAGGGGCTTCTTCCTCAGCAGCTGGTGGGGTGTTGGTCACAACCTCAGCAGCAATGCTGGCCAATTCACCTGTGGCAAAGACATCATAGATCGTACCAGCATCAAGCGTTGTACCAGAGAGATCCAACACAACATCGGTAGCACCGGATGGGGTGACACTCAGATCGTATGAACCAGCAGGAACTTCAAGATAGTCACTTGCATTCGGGAATTCGAGGGCTTCGATCAGTGCATCTTCGCCAGCCAACACGTCAACCGCAGGGGCATCAGGTGAGAGGTGAAGTACACGGACTTTGGCCTGACCATCGGCTGGTGCTGACAAGTCATCCTCGAAGATGGTTGCGGTAATGTCGGCAAGCAGGCCAGTTGCTGCAACCGAGTACGCCTGACCACCAACCAAGGTGGCTGTTGCGTCGATGACAGCACTATCGGCAGGTTCACCAGCGGGTGTCACCTGGAACTGATAATCGCCAGCAGGCAATTCAAGATAATCGCTGGCTGCAAAGAACTCAACACCTTCAAGTGTCAAATCACCATTTACGTATACGTCAACGGCTGGAGCATCCGGCGAAGCGTGGACGACGCGAACCTGTGCGTTGTCCTGAGCGTGTGCTGCAGGGATTGCAACCAATGCAATTAGCAAACCCATGATTACAGCAAGTAACGTGGTGGGCTTCATCATAAGACCACATCCTCCTTAACAAATATTTGCAGGATATAGTTGCCAGACTTTCTAGCAACTTTTGTGCGTGTTCGTTGCTCGTTACGGACAAAATAACTGGTTGGATGTACAATCTCTCGAAAGATGTATAGATGATCCACAATCAATCAACAAATGTGTTTGATTATTTTCTGGTAGTTATCATTGCCTTCGTGCAACAACCTGAGATAATACGTGGCGTTGGGTTTCTTGGATGTGGATATAGTCGTGGTTGGTATTCTATCTCATCACCCTCTCATTTTTCATTATGTTGAATTGATTATTTTAACAACTCTCAAAATGCTTAAACTTAACATAAAGTATGGAAACATTTTATTCTAAACGGATATTAAGACTTATGGTCCCTTACGTGGTCAGATAGAAAGTATAGAGTAATGAAAGTGGTTTTCTTTTCACGATATATGGTTTTGGATATTTGAGGAGTTGCATAAACATACAACTCCTCAAAGTGATTCTTGATGGAATGTTCTTAGCGAAAGGGCGGTGAGGCCAACACACCACCAGCCCCAAGATTCCACGCTTTGTTTGGGCCGCGCTCCAACTCAAATGGGGTCTCCGGCCCCAGGTTTCGATTGTAAATGTCACCATAACTGCCTACTTGGGTTACAATTTGCAAGGCAAAATCATTTTCCAAACCTAATTCCGCTCCAAATTCGCCTTCCTGTCCAAGTAGCCGTTGAACACGTGGGTCATCGTTTTCTTGCGCCAGTTGAGTCACATTGCCTTGCTCGACTTCTAACTCTTCGGCATAGATAGTGGCAAATACCGCCCACGTGACCACATCTAACCATGCCTGATCATTCTCAATAAACACCGGACCAAGTGGTTCACGAGAAATGCGATCAGGGATGATAAAGTGATCATCTGGATTGATGAGGGTCTCCCGTTTGGAGGCTAACTGGGAGCTATCGCTGGTGACGGCATCGCACTCACCTTCATCATAGGCGGGGTACAGCAGGCTGGCATCAGGATAGGGTTGTGCGGTAAAGTCGAACCCTCGCGCAGTAAACACATCATTCAAGTTGAGTTCACTGGTGGTGCCCTCCGCGACACAGATTGTGCTCCCTGCGAGATCTTCAACCGTCTCGATCCCGGAATCTTCACGAACCATGAAGGTCTGGCCATCGTGGAAGGTGGTTGGCCCAAAGGCCAGCCCCGCTATATCCCGGCTAATTGTCCAAGTTGTGTTCCGAAACATAACATCGACAGTACCACTACGGATAGCTTCAAAGCGCTCGTTTGCACCGGATGTGGTCAAACCGACAAACTCGACCGCATCAGCATCGCCCAGGACAGCAGCGGCCACCACTCGACAAAAGTCCACATCAAACCCTTGCCATTCCCCTCGCACGTTGTCATAAAAACCAAAGCCGGGGAGATCGGCATTGGTGCCACAAATTAGACGCCCTCGATCCCGTACTTTTTGCAACACACTTTCTGTTGTTTGTTCAGGTATTGTTTCTTCTATCGCTTCGTTGGTCGGAGTTGTTTCAGGTTCAGCGGTAGCATCTGTTGTTGCATCCGTATTTGCATCATCTGGTTCCGCGGTAGCAGTTGGTTGTTCTGCTGCGGTGTCGATGGTGTTATCGGTAGTGTCTGGCGTGGGTGATGCGATGACAATAACTGGATCTTCAGATGGGAGCAAGTTACACCCCAGGAGGACACTGCTAACCACCAGGGTGATCAGCGCAACAAAAACCGACTGGGATGGTCGGGATATAGGCCTACGAATAGACCTATCCTGAAAGTGGTCCATAAAGATTGCCTCCTTGATTCTCGTGTGTGAACGCCTAAAAAGACGTAGCCTTATTATGTATACCAATCTGTGTCTATTCATATTCTAGCATGTACGAGATGTTGGTAACTAACATTTCTCCGTTATATTGTCAACAATACACTACCGTTTGTATGAATCTGACTTCATATTTAACGGAAGGGTGGCGAGGCCAACACACCACCAGCCCCAAGATTCCATGCTTTGTTAGGCCCTCGCTCTAGATCAAATGGGGTATCCGGCCCGAGATTGCGGTCGTAAATATCGCCGTAATTGCCTACCTGGGTGATGATCTGTAAAGCAAAATCATTTTCCAAACCTAACTCTACGCCAAATTCGCCTTCAAGACCCAGTAGTCGTTGAATGCGGGGATCATTGGTTTCCTGAGCAGCTTCAGCAATGTTGCTTTGATTGATCTCTAGTTCTTCAGCATAGATGGTGGCAAACACCGCCCAGGTAACTATATCGCGCCACTGCTCATCATTTTCGATAAATACCGGAACAAGAGGTTCACGAGAAATACGATCAACAAAGATAATGTGCTCATCAGGATTGTTCAGGGTTTCACGTTGAGAGGCTAACTGGGAACTATCGCTGGTGACGGCATCGCACTCACCTTCATCATAGGCGGGGTACAGCAGGCTGGGATCAGGATAGAGTTGTGCGGTAAAGTCGAGCCCACGAGCAGTAAACACATCATTCAGGTTGAGTTCACTGGTAGTGCCCTCCGCGACACAGATTGTATTGCCTGCAAGATCTTCAACCGTCTCGATCCCAGAGTCTTCACGAACCATAAAGGTCTGGCCATCGTGGAAGGTGGTTGGCCCGAAGGCTAGCCCCGCTAAATCGCGGCTAATCGAGCCTGTTGTGTTGCGAAACATAACATCGACAGTACCACTACGGATAGCTTCGAAGCGCTCATTGTTGCCAGAGGTGGTCAAGCCAACAAACTCAACCGCCTCGGCATCACCGAGGACCGCCGCTGCTACCACCCGACAGAAGTCTGCGTCAAATCCCTGCCATTCTTCCCGCACAGTATCATAAAAGCCAAAGCCAGGAAGATCGGCATTGGTGCCACAGATTAAGCGCCCTCGATCTTGCACCTGTTGGAGTAAGCCTTGACTGGGTGTTTCGGCTGTTGCGGCATCTGTCTCTTGCTCAGACTCTATAGGCTCAGGTGTCAGATCTGCAGTATCGTTGGTGTCTGTATTTGGTTCTCCATCGAGTTGCTCTGTAGCATCTCCAGTATCTGTATCTGGCTCTACATTGGATTGCTCTGTGGTATCTGCAGTATCACTGGTCTCATCTGGAGTGGGAGATGCGATGACAATAACAGGCTCTTCGGACGGGAGTAAGTTACATCCCAGTAGAATACTGCTCACTAAAAGGATGACTACACTAGTAAGAACTGGGCGGTGTCGTCTTGTGGGGGATATATTATCGGTTGGTAACATGGAAACTGCCTCCTTAATCCTGGCATATGTGCGAGCAAGATTACTGTGAGCTTATCTAGAATACATTCGGGTACTTGTCCGTATTCTAGCATGTGAAAAATACAAAAAAGTATTTCAGCATCAACAGTTGTTCATACCTTAAAAAGACACATGCCCCTTCTTTCTGACTATTATCTGTGTACGAGCATTGTATCTCTTTTGTTGCACCAAAAATAATCGTAGAACCACAATGAACTGGATATGGGCACTCTCAATCAGGCTTTCTTATGAAGCGTGCTTCTGCTTAATACACCTTGTCTTATCAAATTCTCAAAAAATACAGCTCTCAACATTTTTGATTAAAGACATCTATTACCTATGACATTTTGCAACTTTTGTTTTCTATGGTGCGTATATGTTCAATGGTTACCTGTGATAAATCAATAGCTTTGTAGAAGGATACAGGTTGTTCGTTTAGTTTCGTGTCGTGTGTACGCGTCGTATGTTGTATGGGGAAGGCGTGTCTTGTGGCAATCTGTTTTTATCATTGAGGGTGTACATATTGGTCGTCTGCCTGTCTGAAGCATATGCTATAAGACCAGACTGTGCCTTGGATATGGATTAGTAGATGCAACATGTTAATTTACTCGAAGGAGCACAGAGTTTATGAAGCGATTGTCGTTGTTGATTGTTTTGGTGGCATGTTCGCTGTTTATTCCTTTTTTTGCTCAGGCCCGTGAATCTACCGAAAAACAGTTTATTCGCCTCCAAACCGCTACATTTGATCCTCTCGTCGATACCCATGTATCAACAAGTCTTACCGCTACTGACCAAACGAATACTTCTGACAACCCCTACTACATTCTCCAATTTGATGGAGCAGCAGAATCTATTAGCATCGAGCAAATCGAGAAATTGGGTGCAGAGATTGTAGGCTATATTCCCGATAATGCCCTGCTTATCCACGTTGAGCCCAATGATCTTGCAAAAGTACAAAGTGTCCCAACTGTGCGTTGGATTGGGCCTTACCAAGCTGACTATAAGGTATCTCCATCTATCAGCTCACCTACCAACCGTCTAGCTGAGACTAACTCAATGATGACGGCTACGATTGTGGCATTTCCTGACGAGTCCTTGGATGTTATTCACCAATCACTGGAACAGGCTGGCATTTCGATTAGCCAAGCTACCGAAACAGATCTTGGTCCGGTCTTTCGCGTTGAGGCCAGACCCAGTATACTCAAAAATGTTGCTGCGAACCCAGCGATTCAGTGGATTGAACCATATTTTGAGCCAGAACTTGCCAATACTGAAGGTCGTAGGATTATGAATGTGGAGAGTGTCTGGGAGAGTAACGGGTATTTTGGTGAGGGCCAGATTGTAGCCGTGTCAGACTCTGGTCTGAGTGTTGAGGGAAATCTTAATCCAGACTTTGAGGGTCGCCTTAAGAAAGCCTTTCCACCCAGCGAAATGAACCTGACTAGTGCAGAATGTCGTGACAAAACGACCTGGACCGATCTGAATGGACATGGTACGCACGTCGCCGGATCGGTGCTAGGAAATGGGCGTAACTCAGACAGCGATCCGGCCAGTAAACAATATGCAAACTCTTTTGCAGGAACTGCTCCTGAAGCGGAGTTAGTCTTTATGTCGTTGAACACCGATGGCAGCGGTGGTATTCAGTGTGTAGACGACAACGCTGATTTTATTGCCAAAGGATATCAGGAGGGGGCGCGAATTTCCACGAATAGTTGGGGTGGCCCAACTGGTGGGAGTCCACAGGCGCCTGAATACGGTGGCTATACATTCTCCTCAAATATTGTTGACAACTACATCTGGAATAACAAAGACTATCTGGTGTTGTTTGCTGCGGGCAATGCAGGTCCGGGGCCAGATACGATTGGCGCTCCTGGAACAGCGAAAAATGTCTTAACGGTAGGTGCTTCAGAAAACAATCGCCCTGATGTTGGCCGGGAATTTGACGGGACTAACATCGCTGATGATCCTGATACATTGGCCTCCTTCTCCAGTCGTGGCCCAACCGACGATGGGCGTGTCAAACCAGACGTAGTAGCGCCTGGTACGTTTATTCTTTCGGTACGAGCGGCACAGGCACCCGATAGCAGCTTCTGGCTGGGTTTCAATGAACATTATGCGTATACCGGTGGGACCTCCATGGCAACCCCGCTTACCGCTGGTTCTGCCGCATTGGTACGGGAGTGGTCAGGGAAGGAGCGAGGTTTGGCAAACCCCAGCGCGGCGATGATGAAGGCTCTTATTATTCATGGTGCTGCCCAATTGCCAGGGACACCATCACCGGATACCGAAAGTGGCTGGGGGCGTGTCGATCTAAAGAACACCCTCAATGCACAGTATGCCATTTTTGAGGACAATGTGCAGGGCCTTACAACTGGCAACTCCATTGTTCGTACCATAGAAGTAGTTGGCTCAACAACTAACGGAACGCTCATTGCTGGCAACCCAGATACCTATGAAGCCGATCCAAAAGATGTGACAACTCAGGAGCTTACTGCTACCGAGCCACCTCCTGCAACACCTAATACAGTGACCGAAGCTCCTGATTCATTTGATTTACAGGCTGTGCCAGGTTTTGACGAACCATATGAGTCAGCCGATATTCCTGACAGCGATACGAGCAACAAAGCAGGATTAACACCAGTTGAAGGTACACTGCCAATACCTCCGTCAAATATGCCTGCTACAACGGTCCCTCAGACTGAACAGGGGGATGGTCCGGTGACACAAAGTTTCCTCCAGAACATGGTTGGTGGTGGTGACTTTGAAGACCCAGGCTGGAGTAGTATCTGGTCGAATGTCTGGCAAGGTATCGGACAGCCAGTACGAACCGATGGTTCTGATAACGGGATAGTGTTAAATGGCAGTCACTCCATCTGGTTGGGAGGCACACCGACAGATGACTCGATCTGGTATCCGGTGAGTTTTCCTGACACCATTGACTCAGATTTTGCCAGTGGTCTGGAGTTCAGCTTTCAGATGCGTAACCTTGATCGTGGTAGTGACTCGTTCTGTGTGGCTATTATTGATGCGTCTGGCTCGATTCTGGGAAATATTGGCGATTGTTACAGTTCGGAAAGTGACGGTATCGGAGCTAATGAGACATTCACCTATACGAATACATTTGACGAAGCTGAGCGAAATGCTTTGCGTGGCCAGACAGGCTACTTAGTGTTGTTCAACATTGGAGATGGGCAGAGTCCTCATCTTTCAACATTCGTTGATGATGTGACACTGGCTATCGATTTTGCTGATGTGACTCTTGAGGCAACACCATCTGCTGGTCCAGCCGGTACCACGTTCCTCCTCACAGGGAGTAACAATGTTCCCTATGGTGAAGTTGAGTTCTGCCAGCAGAGTTGCAATGATCCTAATAATAGCCTTGGTTTTGTGTTCGCCGATGCACGTGGTGATGTTGTAGCCTATTTACCGACGTCAGAGACCATCGAGGCGGGGGTGTATAGCATTGTCTCACAAAATGTTGCTAATCGAACAGCAACTACAGATGTGAGAATTACCGGTGATGAGACACCGGCATCAGTATCTGTAACGCCACCATCGGGAGCAGCTGGAACTGAATTTGCATTTACCGGGACAGGATTTGTTCCAAATGATAATAATATAGAAGTGGTCGTAAACGACGCCGTATTAGGCACAGTTGGCAGTAATGTTGAAGGGGGAATTGCATTTACTATTCAAACAAGTTCTAACACACCTGCGAATACCTACAATGTTCGAGTCACCGATAGCGCAAATCGCTCGGCTACGACCTCATATCAGGTTACTGGTGTTGCAAGTGGTAATCCAACAATGTCTGTAACGCCAGAGTCTGGCCCTCCGGGTACTGGGTTCACGTTTACAGGTCAGAATTTCACTGCCAGTCAGGGGGTCAGTTTTACACTTGATGGACAATCGATTGGTGAAGCTACAACTGATGCATCAGGTGGCTTTGAGGTGACACTCAACACCACGACAGATATTCCGCCAGGATCATACACGCTTGAAGCAGTTCAGGGGAGTGTGCGAGCTTCAGCCCAGTTTGCGATCACTGATGGTGGCGGTGGTGGTGGCGGCGGTCAGCCAAGCGGCAACGGACTATACGTAACACTTGCCTGGACTGATCCGCCTGCTCAGGTAGGAGCCCAAAGCACATTGGTGAATAATCTCGATCTACGTCTTGAGGGGCCAGATGGGCAGATCTATCATGGGAATGGTGGTAATGCCCCTGATACACGTAATAATGTCGAGAACATTCGATTGGAAAATCCTGCACCAGGGACCTATCAAGTGACTGTAGAAGCATCACGTGTGAGTCCCACGTATGGGTCACAGCCATTTGCGTTAGTAGCAACTACTTCGCAAAACTTTGGCTCAAACGAAACCGAAGTTGGTTTTGGTAATCGTATCTATCTGCCACTCATAGCTCGATAAACAGCTTATCGAAAAACCAAACCAGACACTAGATTCATTGCTAGTGTCTGGTTTGGTGTGTAACTCTAAAGATTTCAGGTATTTGCTAAACTATCTGTTCCAAAAATACACCAAAATTCTCTGTTTATGACCGAATCGTTGGAGGGTGACATGCGGTTTATGTGTCAAAGTTACTAATAAGAATCGTATGTTGTGGACAACACAGATAACCACGGTTGCTTGTTTGAGTAGTACAGGAAGTGGGATTTTCACAACTACACATCTTTACTTGCTGTGGAAATTAGGTAGTTAGGAAGGCTATATGAATAACAAGAGCAATCTGGCTTTCATCGGATCATCTGTCGCTATTCTCTTACGAAAGACAGTCGAGATGCATCCACCTGCCAATGCTAACAGGGTGTCACAGGTGACATCTGGAAAAAGTAACCAAAAGCTTGGTGCCTACTTGTGTTCGCTTGGATATATTACACCTCTGCAACTTCGTCAGGCATTGCTAGAACAACAGTACTTAGCAAAAGAAAGCGATCATTGGCGACTAGGGGATTTGCTTGTCAAGCAAGGGTTGCTTCATCCGCAGGTACTCGTAGCTGCATTACTTATTCAAATGACCGATCATCTATTCCATCAGCCCGACATGCTTCCTCGGTTTTTGGGCGAGCGCCTCGTAGCTATGGGCGTGATTTCGCCATTAGAGTTAGCCCCAGCCCTCATTCAACAGACCTGGCTTCGACAGACAGGGCATCACGTGCGCCTAGGAGATCTGCTTGTTCAACATGGTTCTATCAAACCACAAGTGCTGTCATCTGTGATACTCTTTCAGAATCAACGAATTGCCTGTCCCATTACCCCAATCGCCATCTAAATCAGCGTGTAGATAGTGTAAGAATGTCAGCTTTGCTAGACGCTGCAATAGTTATAATATGTTCCTATAGTTAAACTCCTACAACCTATAGATATGCAACACAAAATGAGGGAATTCCCTCATTTCGTATTTGAGATGCTCTAAATATAGATTAGAGACAACTCTGCTAAAGCTAGGTATGTAAAAGTAACAATGCTACATCAACATCCCAGGATGTTCTATTGCTTGCTTCAAATCTGCAAGGAAACGGCCTGCAATAGCCCCATCAATCACCCGATGATCGGCGGTGAGGGTGAAGTTGGTAATGGGTTTAATCATAATGGTCTCTTCTTCAACAACAACAGGACGTTTCATCACTTTTCCAACCGCCAGAATCGCAGCCTGTGGCGGATTGATGATAGCCTCAAACTGATCAACACCAAACATTCCCAAATTTGAGATCGTAAACGTGCCATGTTGCACATCCTGTGCTTGGAGTTTTCCTTCGCGTGCTCGTGTCCCTACATCGATCAGTTGATGGGCGATGTCGATCAACGCCATTCGATCAGCGCGGTGAAGCACCGGCACGATCAACCCTGTCTCAATGGCTACGGCTACACCGATGTTGATATCTGCCCATTCGATAATGCCAGTCGTTTGGTATGAAGCATTGATCGATGGATGGCGCACCAAGGTTCGAGCACATGCTTTAACCAACACGGCAGTTAGTGTTACACGTGGAACACCTTCCATCTTTCGCAGATCGTTCACAATGTCAATGGCACGATCCATATTAACCTCAACGCTAACCATGAATTGAGGAACTTCGCGCACGGTTTTGGTCAAACGATCAGCGATGGTACGTCGCATCCCTGTGAGTGGAATCGTCTGACGAATGGCAATAGGCTCATCGACAATCTCTTCTGGTGTATGTTCCGAGATCGCAACGTGCGCTTCTTCCTTGGGGGCCTCTCGTGCTTGTCGTACATCCTGCGATTGAATACGACCTGCGGGACCACTACCAGTAATTTGTTGCAAATCCAGCCCTAATTCACGTGCCAATCGGCGTGCTGCAGGAACGGCCTTGATGATATTAGCCTCGGTCTGTTGATGGTTGAGATATCCTTCAATATCCGCCTTGGTGATCCGCTGTGCTCCCGAAGTCGAGATAACTTGTAAATCGACCTGATGCGCTGCAGCCATGTTCGCTGCCACAGGTGTAGCTCTCGGCTCTGACAGTACCACAGTTGATGACTTGTCAGAAATAGAGGGCTGAGCTGTGACTGGTGGTGAAGCAGATGCAGATGGGGGTGTCTCACCAGGTGCAGCGATATAGGCGATCACCTGTCCGACTGGAACGGTGATTCCGGGATTGGCAGTGATCCCCGATAATACGCCGGTGCTTGAAGCCTCAACTTCCATATTGACTTTATCCGTTTCGACTTCGAGAATTGGTTCGCCCTTTTCAACGCTATCACCCTCTTGCTTAAGCCAGCGCACCACCGTCCCCTCTTCCTGGTCCATGCCAAACTTGGGCATAATAACTTTCTTGGCCATTGAACTACCCCTACAGTTGATAGCGAACCAGCTTTTGGGCCGTTTCGATAAAGTTCTCTATCTGTGGAACCATCGCTCGTTCGAGGGTACGATTGTATGGCACAGGCACATCGGCTCCACCCAGACGCACAATGGGTGCTTCGAGGTAGGCAAAGGCGTCACTCTGTGCAATCATCGCGGCGATCTCACCTCCGTACCCGCCAACCAGTGGTGCTTCATGCGCCACAATCAGCCGACCTGTGCGCTTGACTGACTCAACAATCGGGGTTTCGTCATATGGCTTGAGCGTGCGTGGGTCGATCACTTCCATTTCAATCCCATCCTGTGCAAGTTGATCGGCGGCCTCCAGCGCTCGTGCAACCATCACACCGGTCGCAACGATAGTTACATCCTGACCAGTGCGCTTTGTGTCGGCCTGACCAAGCGGAACGATATATGGCCCTTCTGGAACCGGGCCTTTTCGTTTATAGAGCAGTTTATTCTCAACAAACATGATCGGATTGTTGTCGGCGATGGCGGCCAGCAGCATCCCTTTCGCGTCATAGGGGGTGCTTGGCATAACCACCTTGAGACCGGGGACATTCACAAACCACGCCTCGAGCATCTGCGAGTGTTGGGCTGCGGCGCCGGTCCCTGAGCCACCAGGAAGGCGTAGCACCATCGACACATGCGCTTTGCCGCCAAACATATAACGGATTTTAGCTCCCTGGAGCACAATCTGCTCCATCGCGAGGGTGACAAAATCCATGAACTGCATTTCAGCAATGGCACGCATGCCGGTCATTCCGGCACCGATAGCAGTCCCAGCGATGGTGTTCTCGGAGATCGGAGTGTCACGGACACGCTCGGCACCATACTTCTCGATCAGGCCAGTGGTCACCCCGAAAGCCCCGCCATACACACCAATGTCCTCGCCGATCAGGAAGGTCTGTGGATCAGACTCTAGAGACAGATCCATCGCCTCACGCAGCGCCTCTGCATAAGTAATCTCGCGCTCGCCAGCAGGTGGATTGATTGGCGTTTGTGCGCCAAAGGTGTCTCTGATCCATCCAGGTGATACATGGTGTGGATTGGCTTTGACTTCTGGCTCTTCAAAATAGACTGTTTTGGTTAAGTTTGCGACAGGAGGTTCGGTCTGCTCATCGGCAAAGTCAATCGCGGCCTCCAATTCGCCTTCGGCTTGCTGCTCCATCGCAAGTCCCTGCGCTTCGGTCAACATCCCCTGCTCGATCAACCAGTTCTGAAAACGCTGGATCGGGTCGCGCTGTCGCCACTCCTCGACCTCCTGCTTGGTTCGATAGACCTGCTTATCACTCTTGGAGTGCCCGTTGTAGCGATAGGTTACAAGCTCCAACAACATTGGCCCCTGGCCCAGGCGAGCGTGTTCGGCAGCAGCCTGTACGGCATCATAAACGGCCAGCACATCCATCCCGTCAACGGTTTGGCCGGGCATGCCATAGGCACTGGCCCGTTCCGATGCCTGCGGCACGGCAATCGCCCTTTGTACTGGCATTGACATCGCATACTGATTATTCTCGCAGATAAACAGTACCGGCAGTTGCCAGATAGCAGCCATATTGAGGCTTTCGTGGAAATTGGCGTTGTTGAGCGCCCCATCTCCAAAGAAAGAAACTACAATCCGATCTGATTGCTGGAGTTTGCTGCTCAGACCAGCACCAACCGACAGTGGAATACCACCGGCAACAATACCATTGGCTCCGAGGCTGCCCAGCGACAGATCGGCCATGTGCATCGAGCCACCCTGCCCCAGGCATACCCCGGTTTCTTTCCCGAGTAACTCCGCCATCATCTCGCGCACGTCCTGACCTTTGGCAATCGCATGGCCATGGCCACGGTGTGTAGAAGTAATCTGATCGTCGGGTCGTAACGCAGCCATAGTGCCAACTGCGGTAGCCTCCTGACCAATACACAGATGCATCGTCCCGTGCACTTTTCCGGCGGCATATTGCTCAAAGGCCGCCTCTTCAAATGCCCGAATAAGATACATCTGGCGCAACATGTCAACCAGTTCATCGGTTGACAGATTTCTGTCGATGACGTTTGTCTGTAATGTCATCAGGTCGAACTCCTTTATAGTACATGGCACAGAGCAGTGTAAATACTTTTTGCTGATATGCCAGTAAATCTCTCATGAAATAGAGCTAGGTTCAAAGCTCACTTGATACCTCAGTACTGTGAGGCGCGAGACATATTCCAATGCCTCAACGCGCCGTGCCGCATCCGAGGGCGATTTCCCCCACACCAATGCACCAATATTTGGGATAAGGAGCGCATGGTGCCTGCCAAACACGGCGGCATTCCTTTCAGCGTATAATTCATCCGAATGTATCATCGTCACCTCACCAATCGATTGGAAGATCTCTGGTGCGATTGGTTGTTCTGGCAGTCGTTGGGCATTGGCCAACGTCAGCGCATAGGCTGGTTGACAGAGAATAACTGCCTGAGCAGATGTCTTCGCATAAAGCATGCGATGCCAATCAAGGTGGCGTGCAGCGTCGCCCAGGCTTTTATCGTTGTCCAGTGTACCAACCACAAGCTGCTGCTCGGTGAGTTGTGCCAGATCGCTGCCGAGCGTATTCACGACCAGTTGCGATGAACCAAGCCGTAAACTCACCTCTCCTGTTGTGGCGTGGGCCAGACTGCGCTCCACCAACAATCTTCCCGTTGTGCTCAACTCTTGCTTCTGCGACTCCTTCAGCAGGTGTCTGTTTCGATACTGGGCATAGTTTTGTTGACGTGGGGCATTCACAAACTGCACCAGTTGTAGCGTCATATTTTTATAGCGCTCGAACATGCACGTCCCCTCTACGTAGACAACATCTGATCTTGTAAGCGACGCAGATGCACAATCGTCAATGACTCATCGAGCTCCACATCATCGTAGGTTATCGGCTC
>JBCDFA010000139.1:0-17596 GCA_039178835.1 Chloroflexota bacterium | reverse complement strand
TTTTTTGCCTGGGTCAACTCACCTCCGGCGCCATTGGCCATCCTCGCAGAACTGCTAGCCTCTGGAATGAACCCAAGTGTGGCCGGTGGCGATCACGCTGCAACATATGTTGAACATACGGTATTGCGATGGCTCAAACAACTGCTCAGCTACCCCATCGACAGTGGTGGCTTATTTACTAGCGGTGGAAGCGTGGCGAACTTGATTGGTTTAGCGACCATGCGGTATGCCAAAGCGACAACCAACACACGCACTGAAGGACTCTGGTCAGAAGCTGCCCCCATGGTCGTCTATACCTCTGCACAGGGACACAGTTGTATCGAGAAAGCGGTCGAACTTTTGGGAATAGGACACGCCTACCTGTACAAAATTCCTGTTGATGCCGAATATCGACTGGATGTCGAGAAACTCCGTACACAAATCGACGCGGATCGGGCACAGGGGCTACGACCTGTGTGTGTCGCTGCATCTGCTGGTACCGTTAACACAGGCGCGATTGACCCACTCAATGACATTGCCGATCTCTGTGCGGAGGAGGATCTCTGGTTTCACGTCGATGGTGCCTATGGTGGTGTTGGCATCCTGGCAGAACAAACAGACGATCTGTACAAGGGAATGGAACGCGCCGACAGCCTAGCCATCGACCCACACAAATGGATGTATGTCCCTATTGAATGCGGGTGTGTGTTTGTGCGCGATGTTCAGATGATGCGCGACGCTTTCAGTCTGATTCCCCCTTATCTTCGCGATGATACAGAGATGCCCTGGTTTGCAGAGTTTGGTATCCAGCAGACTCGCAGCTTTCGCGCACTCAAAGTGTGGATGTTGTTACAACAACTGGGTGAACAGGGCTATCGTAACCTAATCAGCCGCGACATTTCCCTGGCGCAGTATCTGCAGCGACGTATCCGCAATATCCCCGACTTTGAACTGGTTGCTGCAGGGCCGTTGAGTATCACGTGTTTTCGCTATGCGCCACCTAATTGCAGCAATCTCGACACCCTGAATCGACGATTGCTCGAAATCGTGCAGCAGGAGGGTCACACTTTTTTCACCAGCACAGAACTTCATGGCAAACTGGTGCTCCGGGTGTGTATTGTCAATTTTCGCACAACTCAAGCCGATCTTGATTTCCTGCTGGAGTACCTGGCAACAGTTGGTGCACAAGTTCAAGAGGACGTACTATGACGACATGGCTTGTTATTCTAGGGATGGCACTCGTGACCTTCGCCACCCGCTTTGTAGCATTTGTCGCAATACGAGGCGATATTGCACCATGGCTCCAACGCTGGCTCAGTTACGTTCCTATAGCGGTATTTGTCGCCTTGCTGCTACCACCACTCATTACTGAACAAGCAGACACCACCACAATGCTCTCATTAGGGCCGGCGCTTCCTGTTGGTATCGTAGGAGCCATTGTTGCATGGTACAGCCGGAATGTTCTGCTTACCATAACGCTGGGGCTGTTTACATTCTGGCTGATACAGTTGATTACACATTAACAAAGTTCCCCAACATCTCTGTAGATACATCGCATTTTAAGGTATCAATGAGGATAGTTTTATAGAGAAACCCAAGGCTACCATCTTTCGTGATGATAAGCGGAGAAGCAGCACAAAAACCGACCATACATATAGTTCAAATAAGTTTAAAAAACCTATTATCTGCTCCTTCTATCAACCTACTATAGATAGTGACAAGGTTGTCATCAAATTCCCCCTCCCAAAATGACACGAATAAGGTATAATATCGCTTATCAAAAATCAACTACAGGTAGTGAGTTCATTACCAAAATGTATTGACATTTCTTTGATACATTTGTACACAGCATACCGGCCAGGGAGGCCGACACAACATTAGGTTATGGGGTGCTAGTAGACGGCTTAAAACGCAGTTGCTGGCACCCCTGTAGTCATTCACGGCAAATAATCCGAGGAATCGACGGGAGTAGGCTATGAGCGTCATGGACCCCCAAACTCACCCGCACAATGTTAATACAACTGCGCGGCCAGCGATCGTCAACAACTTCTCTATTGTGGCTGCTACAGTCAATGGTTCTGGTAGCCAAACCGCCAACACAGTCATCATACGGTCCTTATTCCAGATGGGCATTCCAGTCAGCGGAAAAAATCTTTTTCCCTCTAACATTGCTGGCTTACCCACATGGTACACCATTCGCATCAACAAGGATAACTATATTGCGCGTCGTGACACAACCGAGATACTAGTTGCCTTTAATACGAAGACCGCTAATGAAGACCTCGCTGCACTCCCAAGTGGCGGTGTGTGCATTCATCCTGATGATATGACCTTTACAGAGCATCGTGAGGATGTCGTCTACTATGCACTCCCAGTAAAAGAACTGGTCAAAGCAACTGGAGCAGATGTCAAACTACGCGACTATGTCGCAAATATGGCCTATGTAGGCGCACTTGCACAATTGCTAGCCATAGACATGGACGAGATACGTTCAGCACTGGTACGACACTTCAAAGGCAAAACCAGACCGGTCGATTTGAATTATGGGATGGTTGCCGCTGCAGCCGACTGGGTGCGTGAGCATATTACCAAAACTGATCCATATCGCGTTGAGCCCATGAACGAAACGGCTGGGCAAACGATGATTGAGGGCAACGCTGCGGCCGCCATTGGCGCCCTTGTCGGTGGAATGACCGTTACTGCGTGGTATCCTATCACCCCTTCGACCAGTCTGGTAGACTCACTTACTGAGTATGCACCCAAACTACGCCTTGATGCCGATAATGGCCTGCCGACCTACGCCATTATCCAGGCTGAAGATGAGCTGGCAGCGGCAGGCATGATTGTTGGGGCCGGTTGGGCCGGTGCACGGGCTATGACCGCGACATCTGGCCCAGGCTTCTCACTGATGACCGAGTTTGCGGGCCTCGCGTATTTTGCGGAAGTCCCTGCGGTAATCTGGAATATTATGCGGATGGGACCAAGCACAGGTCTCCCGACACGCGTGTCACAGGGCGATATTCTTGCAGCCTATACGATGGGCCACGGTGATACACGCCATGTCTGCTTGCTTCCCTCATCGATGACTGAATGCTATGAGTTTGGCTATCAGGCCTTTGACCTGGCCGACCGACTGCAAACGGTGGTGTTTGTACTAAGCGATCTTGATCTTGGTATGAACCTGTGGATGACTGAACCATTTGCATACCCGTCTGAACCAATTGATCACGGCAAAATCTTAAATGCCGAAGAACTACGTGAAGTCGAAAACTGGGGACGTTACCGAGATGTGGACAATGATGGTATTACCTATCGCACATTACCAGGAAACACCAACCCCCGCTCAGCTTACTTGGCACGTGGGACGGGTCATAACGACTTTGCTGTCTATAGTGAGCGGTCCGAAGACTGGCAGGCAAATCTTGACCGCCTGACAAAAAAACAAGAAACGGCACGCACGCTCATTCCCAAACCAGTTGTCGATCAAGTTGCCAATGCTTCGATTGGTCTCATCTCATATGGTTCCAATGATCCAGCAATACGAGAAGCTCGCGACATTCTCACCAAAGAAGATGATGTTGAAACCAGCTATCTGCGACTGCGTGCATTGCCCCTTGAAACAACAACCAAAACCTTTGTTGAACAACACGACCATATCTATGTGCTAGAGTTAAATCAGGATGGGCAGATGCACCAACTGATTCAACATTATCTACCTGAACACGCTGAGAAAATTCATTCTATTCGTATCTGCGACGGCTTACCCATGTCGACTGATTTTGTTGTTGATGAACTTCGTCGGGCAGAGAATCAAAGCACATAATAGACATAGAAAACCTACCTTATCGAGGAGTGATATAACTATGACAGCCGGAACAAAAACCAATGGTAAACCCAAGAAAGTCAATACCATCGGTCTCACCACTCAGGACTATCAAGGCGGGCAATCAACGCTGTGTCCTGGCTGTGGACATAACTCCATTTCCAGCCAGATTATCTCGGTCGCTTTCGAACTCTCACTCAAGCCACATCAGATTATTAAAATGAGTGGGATCGGTTGTTCAAGCAAAACGCCAGCCTACTTCCTCAATCGCTCCCATGGATTTAACACGCTCCATGGTCGTATGCCTTCAGTAACAACCGGTGCAGTGTTGGCCAACCGTAGCTTGCTGGCGCTCGGAGTGAGTGGTGACGGCGATACCGGAAGTATTGGCCTGGGTCAGTTCAAACACATGGTACGTCGCAATGTTCCTATGGTCTACATCGTGGAAAACAACGGCGTGTATGGTCTCACCAAAGGTCAGCACTCAGCCACCGCCGATCAGGGTCAACACCTGAAGTACGCCGGCACGAATCAACTCCCCCCCATTGATGTGTGTATCGAGGCACTTGTGGCAGACTGTGGTTTTGTAGCACGCTCATTCGCCGGTGATGCCAAGCAAGTACGTGAGTTGCTCAAGGCAGCAATGAGCTTCCACGGAACCGCCGTACTCGACATTATCAGCCCGTGTGTTACCTTCAATAATCACCATGACTCAAGCAAGAGCTATGAATATGGTAAGGAAAAAAGCGAGCGAGTACAGGACATTCAGTTCATCCCCTCATTTGATGAAGTCAAAGTAGAGTATGGTGAGGGCGATGAGCAGATGGTGCGCCTTCACGATGGCCCGATGGTCAAACTTAAGAAGCTGGGCCGCGATTATGATCCTACCAACAAGTGGCGTGCCCTCCAACTGCTCGAAGAGTCGCGTGAGCAACACGAATTCCTCACCGGCTTGCTCTATATTGACGAGTCACGTGAAACTCTTCCCGAAGTCATGCAGATTACCGAAACACCACTGGCCCATCTTACTGATAAGCAACTACGTCCGTCAGAGGAAACATTCGCCACATTTATGAACGAACTGATGTAAGGCTTATCTCCATCCTTCCAGGTATATGGACATGTCTCGACTAAAATATCGTCGAGGCATGTCTCAATTTATGGTGTAAAGGTTTTTTGTTTTTGTACAAGAAAAGCTTCGGCCCCACACGCACGAGCATATTCCAGAGCGTAGCGTGCCTCCTCATCATCACGACCTTCCAAAAAGGACCTGACCGATGGAAGCAAAGCCTGGGCAGCTTCCACTACCTTTGGTTTTAGCCGCACGTTGGGGCGCTGGGCTGCCAACACCGCACCATACAGCACGGCTCGATCCGCTTCACGTGCCAGATCCTCTGCGGTAAGACCGACACGACAGGCAGGTGTGTTATCCTCTGTATGTGCCTCAGACATAATCTAGTTTCTCCTATAGTATCTACTATCATTCTTTTCATATATTACGAACATAGCCCACAGCAAGTTCTCTCACAGATCAACATGTCCGCATAAGCGCATATGTTTGACCAAACTATGTCGCTAGCACACGAGAACTCGCTTCGGCATTCTCTATGGTACACTGTCTCCATGCCGATGAACACAAATTTCCAGATGGCCTTTCATACCGAACGTCCAATTGATGCATACAGCATATGAACGATCTACGATCTGGTCAATTGGTGGCCGCATCGCCAACTAGATGCCATTACCCAGATGCTTGAACGCGATCCCGTGATCGGTGTTTGGGACGGCGATCTGTTGATTGGCTTTGCCCGTGACGTGACAGACGGATACTTTCGCGCATACATTGAAGATGTGTTTATCCATCCGCGCTATCGTCGACAAGGTCTTGCCACACAGATGCTGACACAGCTCATCGATGCACTCGGCCATATTGAGACCATCTCACTGTTTTGTACTCCTGAGTTGCTTGGGCTGTACGAACAGCTTGGCTTCAAAGCACGTCGAAACCAAGTAGTGATGCATCGAACAGATGGTGCGTAAAAGCAACCGATGTACACTCGTGTTTGTTAATAGCAGCCTCACTATCAATCATAAATTATCACTGATCCATTTCTGGCAAACAAGCTATCTACTGTTCGAAGGTCATTCGGCCCAGCAAGCCATTGCAGCGACACAGCTTTACGCCGAGCAAGATCGGGCTTTTCAAGGGCAGGATTCGGCCGGACTGTTCTCCACGTCTAAGAAAAAGAAGAGATTAATATTATAAGTATTACTCTCTTATAACAACACTATTAAAACAACCACTAAACAGATATCCTGAAAGGACCCATTTAGCGGTATACTACTAAAACGAAACAGCGGTACCAACAAGCACGTAATAATTACAGAAGCAAAACCATAAGGAGTTGCCACGATGTCATTTGGACAGACAGATATGCGTAAACAAAGCACTTCAGGAGCATTTCGTGTCACTGCACCATCTCAGATTGCAGTAATACTACTAGCGGTGCTTGTATTGGGAGGCTGTCAACTGTTTCCTGGTGCTAATAATGGTTCCGTAGATGAGCAACCAACCAGCGAAACACCTGCTGCACAGATGCAACCTACATCGACACTTGCCCCTGAAGGGGTTGCAACTCTTGCACCAACTGAAGCTGGTACACCAGAGACGGTCGGCTTTCAGGGAACGCAAAGATACCAGATTGATCAGCAAGTCAGGAGCGATCAACAAGCGCTTGAGCGTGTAGCCCTTATTGTTTACAACGCCACGAGAACCGAACGTGATGTCACACTCCGGGTTGCCTTTGAAAATACAAGTAACGAGGCATTTACCATCATCGGGACGATCAGCGGTCGGGATGCGTTACTGGTTGATGGGCAGGGCAATGAATATGAACCCTCCAACATCAGCGAAGAGTTGCAAACCAACATTCAGCCATCGGAAGGTTTTGGAGCTGGTGCAGCAAATGTGGGAGAAATAACCTTCGATGTGGTTGGTGATGGACCATATGAGTTTCTGTTTCCAAACTATGATCCGGTTCCGATTCGCTTTGATACACCAATAGATGCGGAGACGGCTGGCGTTGCCAACGGAAACTACCCAATTGAGCAGGGACTTCGTTCAAGTGAAGAAGCTCTCGAAAGTATTGAATTGCGTCTACGCTCAGTCGATGTCACAGACGACCAGCTTATCTTCGATGTCACTTTTATCAATACAGGACGACAGGGCTTCGACTTAATCGTTGGGCCAAGCGGTACAGATGCACGGATTCTGGATGGCGAAAGTATTGAGTATGAACCAATTGAAGTGAGTGAGTCATTGGCCGATTCGATTGCGCCAGAACAGGGATGGCAACCAGGTGAGGAGTACAATGGCACGCTGACGTTTGAAAGACCAAATCGCTTTGCAGAAATGCGCTTCCTGTTCCCAAACTACGATGCTTTGACGGTCCGTTTTGACACAAATGGCATTGCAGAAACGCAAGTGACTTCACCAAGTGGTGGTGCACCACTGCCTACACCAACTCCAGATGCAGAAGAACTCACACTTGCTGAGATCGAGAATGTACTACGAGAACAGGCAGAAGCGGTACAAACGAATGATTTGAATACATATCTGGATACCTTTGCCTCCGAAATGCACGAGGAGCAAGAACGTGTCTTTGATCGAATCGGCGAGGTGCCTCTGGACAGCTACGATGTACGACTGACACCTGGAGAGGAAGTCAATGACTCGACACAAACCACACTCAACCAACTTGCTATCGAGATAAGTTACACACTAGATGACATTGGTGATGAGAATACGTTTGTGCATGTACTGGAATACGACTTTGTACGTGATGGTGATGGCTGGCGTGTAAGTGCTATCGACTTTGATGACAATCCACCCTTCTGGTTAACCGGTGATGTGGTGGTACGAGAAACAACGCACTTCCTTATTTTTGCACGGCCAGAATCTGCCAATGACCTGCCAACACTTGATACAGAGGCAGAAACAGCTTACAGCATACTCAGAGAACAGGGGTTAGCACTGGAACCGCGGTATGTTGCTTACTTTACGGCCAGTCGCGACGACTTTGAGATGCTCACAGGACAAGCCTCCAATCGTCTGTTAGGGTTAGCACTTTCGCGTTATGAGTTTATTGGCAATGTTGTTGATGTAAACAGTCGTGCATTTTACATCAACGGTGAAGCGTTTAAGGACGAGCAAACAGGATTGAATGCTGAAGATCGCCAAACGACCATCACCCATGAGCTTGTGCATCTGGCTCTGGCTCAGGACACTCGTCCTTTTACGCCCGTCTGGCTGGTGGAAGGAGCAGCTGTCTATTACTCAGAAGATACTGGACCAGATAAACAAGTCCAGTTATTGACCAATAATCGTTTAGATACTGTTAGTCTGATGGACCTGACCACAGTAAGTTCACTTGGTGAACATGATTTCATTGGTGAGCAGACTAATACAGAGTATATTTTCTCGGGTGAAACATTTTCCTTTCTGTTAGAAACATATGGCGAGAGCACCACACTAGACTTTTATCGCTCATTTGCGCTCGTGCCTTCGTCAGCCATACGCGATGAAATGCCACGTTTCGGTAGTGCGATGGTGGTGGATACCGTTTTTGCCGACCTGCGTCAACAATTGACCAATGACCGTGTCGAGGAATTCTTTGACGTCAGCCTGGAACAGCTCGATGCTGACGTGAAAACATGGATACGAGAAAATAACTAGTTTCTATTCACATTTGAGACAAAGCACTAACATAGTCGCAGGACAGACGTGCAACATCTCTGTTTGCTCAGAGCAAAGCGATACATTCTATCTCAGTTTTCTTCACTTGTTCTGCTGACATTGGCATGTCAACACATCCTAATTGTAAATACAGTTTTACACCTGATAAATATAGTGTATTATAGGGGGAACCAAACATTGTAATTATCATTTCTTAACCTATGACACTCATTCTTGCCACAATCCTGGTTTTGCTTGTCGAGGCGATATTAGTTACTTTTGTTGCGCTGCGATCACACAATCCCCAGGCAGCCTGGTTATTTGCGATCGGAACCGTTTTTCGCATGGGTATCCATATCGTCGTTCTGTTGCAGAGTCAGGCACCAGATATTCAGACTGTCTATAACTTACGGCTATTTGTACCATTGTTCTTGGCAGGTTTTGCAATTGCACTCTTACTCTTGTTAAGCATCCTGTTTATGCCCAAGTGGTTTCAAGGGCGCCGACCAATCTATTGGATTCTGCTGCCATATGTCGTAGTAACAAGTGTTCTTGCATTCGATCTGTTTAGTCAATCAGGCTTGATTGTCGATGGGTTACGCCAGGTTGGTGAGAGTTATTCGCTTAATACCGTGAGTCCTGGCATTATCATTATCCGTGTTTTGTTTCTCGGAAGCTGGTTCGTCCATCTGGCACTGCTAGGAATTGCTTTTGGACAAAATGCTCATCTACGTCTACCGATTAGCTTCATCTTCATTGCACTGGTTGTGTCCCTCATCAGTGGCCCCTTCGTCAATCGTATCCCAATGGTAGCACCCCTGGTTCAGGATCTTCCCATACAACTCGCACTTGCTTTCACGGTGCTACGCACCCCCCTCTTCGTACCGACGCAAGCTGCGCTTGACACGGCATTAAAGGCGTTAAGTGAGGCCATTGTTGTGCTTGACCGCACCCACAAAGTTACCTATGCAAATCCCAAAGCAATGGCACTTGGCTTCCAGGAGACCCAACATCTTGATGCGCTCACCAATCAACCAGAGCATAATCGATCTCTTATTGATCTCATTCAGCAGGCGACACAGCATGAAGCAAGTTCCGTCACAACGCTTGATCTACAAAATCGCCGGATGGTCTTCACCATATCGGCAATTACTGATGCACAAGAGCGCTATCAAGGTAACCTACTCCTCGGTCGTGATGTCACCGAACTAGAAGAACGCACGCAGTCACTGGAAGACGAACGTATACACCTTGCAGAAACTATCCAGAAGTTGGAAGCAGAACAACTTGAGCGACAACAACTCTCTGCAACGGTACGCACGGTATCATTCCCTATTATTCCAGTGTTCGATGGTGTGATTGTACTGCCTCTTATTGGCACCTTTGATCGTTCACGTATTGATGATTTTCCACGTTCTTTATTACAGGGGATCAAACGTCAGCGTGCGCGCTTAATTCTGCTGGACTTTACTGGGATGCCGTTAGTGGATCAGGACGTAGCCGCAACGATTCTGAGCGGCGTACAGGCCGCTTCCCTGTTGGGTGCACGTTGCCTGTTTGTGGGTATCCGTCCAGAGATTGCCGATGCCCTGATCTCCTCAAACACACCCTTAGGGCAGATGAAAAGTTTTGCAACACTTCAGGAAGGTATTCAGTATACCCTCCACCGCAATGGTCGCAAGTAGGCTACTACACCTGCTACGTTCACGTTTTTTTAACAATGCGCTCTACGGTTCCTGAGCCAGCCTGTAGCAAAACAGCATCCCCGTTTCGAAGCCATTGAGTCGCTCGACTGACGTTGGTGATGGCAGGGAGCCCAATCTCGCGGAGAATAATCGAGCCGTGGGAGAGGTCGCCACCCGTCTCGACGACAACACCTGCGACACGGGCAAACACCGGAATCCAGCCAGCGTCAACCGAGCGTGCAACCAGAATGGTGTGTTCTGATGTAAAGCCTTCTGGGAGATTAAGGCATGGTTCATCCAGCACCCATACACGTCCACGAACAGTACCTGTTGTAAGACTAATACCTTTGAGGCGTCGTTTTCCTTTGACATCCTGCGAGGCACTATTTTGATCGAGATCATCAAAACGGTGGAAGAGATCAGGGAGCGAGCGTTGTCGAGATCGAGCAATCTGCTGTGTACGTTGCTCCCAGAACATCGCATCAGGTACCCACCCCTGATCGAGGCGACTCACCTCGGCGATGTCAAGCATCCAGAGCGACTCGCGTGATGGCAAAACCCCACGTGCAACGGCTCCATCAGCCAGTGTGAGCAGGGCCTCACGGATACGAGCAAACCCAACCATGGCTGTGTAACGTATTTCTTCACGTGTTTGCATTGCCCGACTCGCCTGCCACCATAGAGGGCTTGTCATACGTCCAAGCAATGTCTGAGTTGCTGGCTCAGGCGCTGGCTTTGGTGGATAGAGTAACATGCTCAGCAACGGCGTAGGGTCTTCACGATAGCGCGGGCGGGCAATATCGCTCTCGTAAATGCCACGATGGCCATGCTTGACCAGATAGGCGTTCCACAGCGTTTGAAACTGCGAGTCCTTTGGCAACTCGCCTCGTTCTAAAGTCTCACGTAACATCGAATCATTTGTCACTAACTCCTGTAACGGCACGAGATCGGTGTACATCGTCGTGGCAATCGTTTGTTGCCATGCACTATGTTCGGACAATACTCCAAGTTGTCGCAACACAGCGGTGGGGCCACTCATCGCAGTGACCAACGAAAACATCTCGGTGACCAGTGTGGTGTAGAGCCAACGCAAGGTCTCTATACATTCGCTAAAATTTGTGCCGGGGCGTTTTGTCGTGGTGAGAATGGTTTGCATCGTCTTCTGAGCATGGGGCACAGAGCGTAGCTGGGCAATGCCCATGCCAGACAACACCAGCGATTTGCGTAGCACCCGCCCGATGTTCACCCCACTGTCCTGTGTACTCTCACCCCCGATTGAATTGGTGACAAGGTGGCTTGGGAGCCCCAGTATGCGCATCATATCTGTCATCAATGAAAGATTAATAAAAGGACGATCTTCAAAAACCTCAATAAAGGGACGCCGCAGCGGTAACTCAGGATCAAAACGACGATAGTAGGCGAAGAGGCCATTCGCACAGGAAGCCACCAGACTGGTCATGAAGCGCGAGGGCGGATCTGGCAGAATTTCTTTGTGATTGGCAACGGTGAAAGCCTCGTTGCGACGAGTCATGCCTGTGATAGAGCGAATCTGAATAAGCCAGCAGCGATCACCGTCATCAGCCCACTCAATATCCCAATCGTGTGCGCCAAACACCTGACGGACATCGCGGAGCAGCGCTTGCAGCCGTGCGATAAAAGGTAGCTGTTGCGACGACTTACGGGTTCGTTCCCATGTGCGTAATTTGGCTAACGACAGCGTTTCACCAGTGACACGACCACCGACAAGCTCTTCGGCTGTTCCGGCGGTGTAGTTAATCAGATCGTCCTCAAACTCACTTTCGGTGAAGGCCACCCCTGCGTGCTGGGCAGCGACCATACCCATAACTAGCACATCGCGTCGCAGTGGTTGTTCGTAGCGCAAGCTCGATGACCAAACTTCGCTCAGGGCTTCTGCAAAGCGGGTAGTATTATGTGGGGTTACCCACAGTTGTGAGGCAAAAAACCCAGCCAGGCTCGTGTTCGTTCCATCTTCTGCGGAGAATGCCGAACGAACAGCAACAAAGCGTGGTAAGGTCTGGGCTGAGAAGAGCGCTCGTAAAGCATCTGCGTCTATCGGGACAACAGTGTTATGTGACACTATCACAAGTTGTTCTGTAAGAGCATGCTGCCACATTGCGTCAGTTAGGATGTATGCCATGGGGACCGGCAAGCCCGCCTCGGCAGCACGATCAAGCAGTGCAGCTTTATTGCCAATGCCCGATTGGGTGGCGATGCCCGAACCAACCTGGATGGTATGCGGGGCAGCCTGCGTCATTTTGGCGGTGCCATTGCGTCGTTTTGAAAGGGTCGTCATGGTCGTACAAGTTCTAGTGCTAGCTGAGCAATTTCCTGAGCATATGCCTCTGGCTCTTCAATCATCGGAAAGTGATCCCAGTTCGGGACGATGCGAACCGTATGATTGGGTAGGAGCGCTTGATAATCACATACATGGTCAACTTTGAGCACGCGCTCTCGCTCGCCCCAGAGCAATGCCGACGGTATATCAATCGGACGAAGCGATTGAAACCATTTGGGAGTAATCAGATCGAACATCTGTGAAAAGACCGTGCACTGCCGATACTCAGCAAAAAAGCGATTGCTAAAATCGACTGGCACCTGTTGAGAGAAGAACAATCGTTTCCACACCGGGCGCGTAAGTGGTGACGAGAGGACCTGTTGACCAAGGGTACGCATGCCAGGAAAAGCCATCACCTTTGGAAACAAGCGTGAATCCAATCGAGTACCGACCGGGGCGTGAAGAATGAGCGCATCAATATCCTCGGCATGGTGTTGGATAAACTCAAGAGCGATGGAGCCACCAATGCCATGGCCAAGGAGGACGATGGGACGAGGCAGGGCGGCAATGTCACTCCGCAAATGGGTAGCATAATCCCGCAGGGTCTGGAGTGATCGATCACGCGGTTTGTTGGCAAAGCCAGGGAGAGTTAGCGCGTGAAAACCGACCGTCTCTGGCACAAACGGCTGCACCCGCGCAAAGCGAAAGGCCCCACCACCATTGCCATGGAGTGCAACAATGGTGAGGTCCTGTGTCGTCGTTGGTGATGTATCGATCTGCTGAGTTGCAGAATGTGTGACCATTAAGGCTCCTCTGTAGTAATGTTCGGGTCTGTAGGCAGATACTGTGTGAGTTTGGGCCAATCGGGATGGTCCCCTGCATGTCGGAATGTATGCTGCCAGAGTATCGTTTGCTGGTGGATCAGGAAGGCTCCTGGCATAATCCATGGATCGCCCACGGGTGCTCCAACCGTGTGACCTTTGAGGGCTGCTTCGGCGCCCCTAAGCCATACTTCGGGACCAAACATCTCGCGTAATCCGCCACGAGTCAAACCAAATACTCCATAGAAACGTAAGGCACTATCAGAGACCGCACGGGCCTCGGGCCAGAGTTTGTCAAAGAAGTCACGCCCTTCCTGTATATTTCCCTGGAAGAAGAAGAGTAATGGTGGATATCCAGGGACAGTCTGCGAGACATGGCGCAAATCCTTGACAGTCTCACGGCAGAACACTCAACCAAAGTGGCGCAAAAAGACCACCAGTGTTGGTGTTGTACCAAGTTGTTCCTGTAGCGACCCAGGCTGAAGGTTAAGACCATCAACAGGGCTCTGCAAAATAGTCGCGTTCATCTGCTGCATTATCGATCCTTACTAGGATTTTTAGCTTGTGTAAGCCGGTATGTTACCTATATCTACGGTGTAGTCAGCAAAGTAGATGTGTTCGAGGGAGCTTCCGGAAGCTCTCTTATGATTCTGGCGGCTCCGTGGGAAAGGCGCGATCCATGAACGTCCAGAGGGCCTGAGCAGTGGCAGCCACATCCGTAAAAGGACCGATGATAATGCGTTTGCCCGACTCCATGACAAAGACCAGACTATATTCTTCTATCACGGTTTTGTGGAGGTCCGTAAGGGGGTAGGTCGTGGTCCGGTGCTGCCACAACCGCTGCTGGTGTACGATCAAGGTCTCGGTTGTCACATCAATCGTGCATCTCACCGGATAGGACTTCCATAAACAGATGATACTTAGGGCAGCAAGGATACCCAGAATGATACCCGCAAACTCGCCCCAAGAGAAAAATATCCCAGCAAGTGAGAGCACCAGTGCAAGGACACTATGATTTCTCACAAACACAATGCCTTGCTGTACTTTCGGGTCGTGCATGGTAAAAGTGGTGGGTTCGGTTGGTTTCGACATATACTATCCTTCTGCGGTACCCATCGTCGGGCGAAATACTTGTACGCTAGCGATGGGTACCGGGTCTACTGCGGCTCTGCACTCTTACGGTTGGGGGTGCTGGTAATAACCCTGATACCACCGCAACACACTCGCCACCGCTGTCGGCGTCGTTCGGGACACAACAGCACGACCCTTTTCCTGCGACTGTTCCCGTACACGCAATTGAGTGTAGGATGGGGTGAAACTCCATCCCATGCCAAAAGTCCTCCTACCGGGGAATACGCTGCCACCACTTCCGTTCCCACCACGGTAGTCGTGCATACCACGGCAAGGTCACTGGACACTGCCCCCCCAGATCGATCAAGGCCGCCATCGTGACCCACTCCAGATAGCCAACGGGTCGGTATTCATGCAGCAGCCAAATCATCCCCGGTTTCCAAATACAGGTGCAAGGTGTTCGTAAGGTGTGATGATGTAACGTAATCCAGACCTCTTCATCTGGGGCAGTGGACGGCGCTTCCACAGACAGTACACCCTCCTCATCCAGATATTCTAAAATAATCGCTAATCTGGTCACCTGCACAACTCGCGTATGGAGTTGTGCAGGTGTTGGTAACGTGGTTGCGAATGTAATTCGACGTTCAAACACAGGCATACTAACTCCTTACCCCTGATTGCACAGCACTCCAAATGGCTAGCAGATGAGGTGTGGTTGCCCAACGAGGCGGCTTGAGGCCCCCAGCTTCAAGAATTACGCGACAGTTGGAAGTACAACTGTTTGTGAGAATATGATAGGGTCCGGTACTGGATTGGTTGGCCATCGCCACTGCCTTCTGCCACGCCGCTTCGGACTGATCGGCTGTCACTGGAATAGAGTGCTTGCTAGTATTGGGAATAGTTTGCAACTCCCCAAACAATTGCGATCTGTTTTGTCAGTAGACCGACAGTGACACCACTGACAGTGCCACTGTCGTCCATTCATCCCTATAAGCGCGATTCCACCGTAGCCAACATGCGTTGCCAGATATCATCTACCCCCTGCTCAGTAATTGCGACACAGCGCATGATGGTGTCATGGAAGGAGGGAGGGATCTGGTCAAGCAGGGGGTTCTCCACCAGCGGCTCGACGATATTGAGCACAAAGAGCCAGGGAACGTCGTTCCAATGGACCCCGACCTGCGCGGCACATGTGACATACCTATCAAAAAAGAGACGTTGTGTATTGAGGTGTACACCCGTCGATATCACATATACCACCATGGTTGCAGCAGTCAATACGGTCGGGATGACAGTGTCATTGACAAAAGCACCACTGGCGGCCATGATCGACAGGTGCTGCTGTGGGAAGGCCATCGTTACGTGGACAATGCGCTTGGTCTCATCAGCGTCAACCGTGAGCTGGCTCGTGGGAGCCCGGCGCTCCAAGCGATACAGGAGCGTGGTTTTCCCCACCATCGGTGCGCCAGCCAAGGCGATTTTGCAGTGTTGCCGATTAGGTTCAGGCATGGTGTCACCTCGTATGTTTCTACGTGTTATCATTCATATGTTTGCGGATATGAAGCTGATGCAATATATCCAGTAAAATATCATAGCCTTCGGGATCAAAGGTATCATATGGTGCAAGTTGCTTCAACTTTGGGAACTCCTTTGAAAGACCAGTAATATCCGTGCGTCCCCCACTATGTCCGGCAATGTTCTGTAGAATCGTGGTATCGGTGATCGTGCCATCCGGATTCCTAACTGCGTAATGTTGCTCATAGGCATCGGTTCCATAGCGCTGGTATAATGGGTTGAACCTCCCTGGTGTGCCATCATCAGGAAAGTCGACACGCAGTACTTTTGCTTGTGCAACCCTACAGGATTCATCTTGGCAAGGGTCACGAAAATTTTGTCCGCCTGCCGTTTCTCCAGCTCGTATTACTTTTACCTGTTCTTGGCGGTTAAGCGTGGGAATATCGATGGTTGCCGCCTGATGTGCTCTTCGATTTGGCCCCCACTTCCACCCAATCCCCCCACCAACGCCACCCGCCAGACCACCACCGAGCAACGACCACCCAAGGTTGTGGTGCCAGGTGCGCCCCGAGGCCCAGTTGATGGTAAGCTGCATCGCGCCGTCGGTCAGGCTGCCTTCCAGTGCTCCGGCGATGAGACTGCTGCGGAGCCCACCGCCAAATGCGGCGCTGGCCCACGGCCCCATCAGGAACCCCACGCCCCCAGCGACGCCACCACCCAGCATGGCAATCGCGATCTCCTCGCCACAGTACGCGCCCCAATCAATCGTCCCCGTGGTGCGGTGCGACGCCTCGTATCACTTGCCCGAAACGCCCATCGTCGATTCTGGCGGCTCCGCGGGAAAGGCGCGATCCATGAACGTGCAGAGGGCCTGAGCGGTGGCAGAAACATCCGTAAAGGGACCGATGATAATGCGTTTGCCCGATGCCAGGATAAAGACGAGACTGTTTCTTTGCACCACGGTGTCGTGGAGTTCCATAAGGGGGTAGGTCGTGGTCCGGTGCTGCCACAACCGTTGTTGATGCACGATCAAGGTCTCGGTCGTCGCATCAATCGTGCATTTCACTGGATAGGGCTTCCATAAACAGATGATACTTAGGGCAATAAGGAGATACGGAATGATACTTATCAATTGATCCCAAAGGGCATCTATTCCAAACAGTGAGAATGCTATTGTGAGAATACTAATGTTTCTTATAGATACAATGCCTTGCTGTACTTTTGGATCGTGCAGGGTAAAAGTGGTGGATTCGGTTGGTTCCGACATATACTATCCTTCTGTGGTACCCATCGCCGGGCGAGATGTTTGTGTATCTGCGTCGTAACGAATCGCTGCAATCAGATCGGTGTTGGAACTGCCACAGAAAATATCTATCCTACAATCAAGACCTTGTGTATCATACCTGTATCACTTATTTCAATAACTAATGCTTGCCCTCGTTGCATAGTCATATTAGTGACGTTTTGTAAGGGTTGAAAAGGATTTCTTTGCAATTGCTGCACGCTCTGAATGATCGCGATGTCATCATAAGTGTCGCTTTCTTCTTCAAGTTTTGGTATATAAAGGAGCAGATGATCCTCTTTTTGCATTTGTCGTTTTCCACAAGCCGGTATTGGCGCTTCTTGCCTGTACTCACCCCAGTGTGGTTGTGAGGGGTCGACAAAATACCC
>JBCDFA010000138.1:0-17607 GCA_039178835.1 Chloroflexota bacterium | reverse complement strand
TCCAGACGTTGGGTGCCTGCCAGAGCGGATGGGTTGGTGACAATGGCTCCTCTGGCAGTGCATCGAGTGCTGCCCCGGCAATACGCCCTTCGTGAAGGGCATCAAGCAATGCCTGCGTATCAATGATCTCACCACGAGCAATGTTGATCAGGTATGCCTCTGGCTTCATACGTGCAAAGGCTGCTACATCAACCATACCACGGGTTGACTCAGTCAGCGGTGTCGCAATCACCACATAATCAGCTTCTGGCAACAGTTCACGCCAGCCATCTTCACCAACCACCTGCTCAACACCCTCCACAGGCTGCGGGCGACGGCGACTCCCGAACACCCGCATGCCAAAGGGGCTGGCACGTTGAACAATCTCCTGACCGATACCGCCCAGCCCCAGAATAAGCAGCGTTTTACCATAGAGTTCACTCAGATGCAGATGGCGACCCTGTTCCCATGCATTTTCAGGCGTGAGTGCGAACATCTCCTGTGTGCGCTTTACGTGGCTCAGCATATACATAAGCACAAACTCAGCGATGGGTATGGCATGAGCACCCGCAGCGTTTGTCAATGTGATAGGCCGCTCCAGCAACTCTGGTATGACAAAACCATCGATACCTGCACTGGGTGTATGAATCCAGCGTAATGCAGGAGCTTCACTGAGAATACGTCGCAGCAGGTCTTTGGGAGTCCACCAGCGAATCATCGCATCGGCATCTGAAATATCACCATCAGGCGTTCCATCTGTATCCAGATGAACAACCGAGATGTTTAATGGAATGTTCTGAAGATGTGGTTCGATATCGGGTGCAATACGTACTGGAAGAATCAGTTTGATGTCTTTCACTGTTTCTGTTACCTTGATGTAGCTGTTATGTGGGTATCTATATGAGATTATGATACCACGGATGGAGCTTAGAGAAAGAGAGGCTAGAGACTGGGGCTAACAAAGAGTGGAAAATAAAAGATAATCAATCAGATTATCGCTCCTTTGTGCCTCTGTTTGCTCTACGTCTCTGTGTTACACGGCTCTGCGAAACACTGACTGAACGGATGAGCCACACACCCACGCTTGGTCCTAATACGCCCCTAACCCTTAATCACCCGCTTATGGTATGCTTATAGAAACCCGACAAACACATCTTGAGGTAGATTCATGCAACCAGCACAAGCTGTTCCATATCAATCAACCCCGGTGGCTACACGCCTGTGGGAAGTCGATACGCTGCGCGGTATTGCCGTCGTGATGATGATCTTTTTTCATTTTATGTGGGATTTGCAGTACTTTAACGTAGCCGATGTCAATGTCTTTTCGACACCATGGCAACTGTTTGCACGCGGTATTGGCACGAGCTTTACCTTCTTGCTAGGCCTTTCAATCGTGTTGCGTCACGAACGCGACCCAAAGCGATCCACCTACATGCAGGCATACCGACCCTACCTCCAACGTGGCGCGATGATATTCGGCTTGGGTATGCTGATTACTGTAGCAACCTATTTTTTCGTCGGTGAGGGCTTTGTCATTTTTGGCATTCTCCATCTACTTGGCCTCTCGCTTATCCTGGCCTACCCCTTTGTCTATGTCAGACCAATGGTCAACATGGCCAATGGTATCAGCATATTCCTGGTTGGTATGTACGTAACTATGTTCAGAGTTGACTTCCCATGGCTTATTTGGCTTGGGTTAGCTGAACAAGGACGCGCTATGGTCGACTACTACCCATTACTCCCATGGTTCGGCGCCGCACTTATCGGGGTAGCCGTTGGTCAGCTATGCTACCCAAATGGCAAAAGGGCATTCACCCTCCCCGACCTTGGCGACTTCCCACTCCTCCGTGGCTTACGCTTTCTCGGTCGCCATTCGCTGCTCATCTATCTGGTACATCAACCCATCATCATCGGTATCTTAATCGGATTTGGCTTCGGGTCGTTATAATTGGCCACATCTGACACGTGCTCACAGATCAACCAGGATTTGCAATACCTTGCTCGGTCTGATAGCTTTCTGCCTGCATTCGATACAATCTGGCATAGGTGCGATTGGCTAGTAACAAAGCATCGTGAGTACCATACTCCGTGATGCGGCCACCCTCCAGAACTGCAATAACATCAGCCATACGAACAGTGCTAAAGCGATGTGAGATTAGGATGCTTGTGCGCTGTTCCATCAACTGAGCAAATTGACGATAGGTCTCATATTCAGCCTCCGCATCGAGCGACGCCGTTGGTTCGTCGAGAATCAACAGATCCGCATTGCGAGACAACATACGCGCCGTGGCAATCCGTTGCCATTGCCCCCCAGAGAGATCCACACCATACTGCTCCTCGCCAAACATCAGTGTTAATTCGGTCGCATAACCCTGTGGCAATTCCAGAATATCATCATGGATATGTGCTTGGCTAGCTGACTGCTGGACCCATGATACATCATCCAACTTGGCAAGGTTTCCCAGGCCAATATTCTCCTGTACGGTCAGATCATAGCGCATAAAATCCTGGAAAATAGCGCCAACCCGCTGACGAAATTCAGCTGGTTGAAACTGGCGAATATCGACACCATCCCATAAAATCTGTCCCTCGACCGGATCGTACAGGCGTGTCAAGAGCTTGACCAGGGTTGATTTTCCTGCACCATTCAGGCCCACCAGCGCCAGGCAACTACCGGCGGGAATAGTCAGATTCACATCACGCAAAATCCAGGGCTGCTGGTCGTTGTAACGGAACGAGACATTGCGAAGTTCAATAGCGGTGGACAGCACAGGCACTGATCGAGGAGTTGTTTGAGTAGACAGATCTGGTGACAACAGCAACAAATCCTGCATATAGGAATGAAAGAGCACGCTCTCATTGAGTTCGGCAACGGACATTACCACACCAGTCATGGCACTTTGCACGGACGCAACCGCACTCACATAGAGCATAATATCGCCAATAGTGAGACGACCTGCCAACGCCGCAAGCACAATCAGGACAAACGCTACACCGGCAATGCTACTGGACAAAAACCCTAAACCCATTTCCCAGCGTAATGCGCGTTGTTCCTGACGACGTTCAGCGCTGTGTGTGCGTTGATACAGATTGAGGAGGCTATCGAGAAAATACTGTCCTAAACCGAAGAGACGTAACTCTTTCGCTGGCTGTGCACCCGCCAGAAGATAGGTGTAATAAAACTTACGTCGTTCATCTGGGCTCAGATCAAATGCCAGTCTAAATCGCTGTTGTCCTAGTTTGATCTGGGCATAGAGTTGTGGAAGAGCTGCGATCAGAACTAATCCCGCCAGAAATATATTAAACACGAACAATACACCAACAAAACTCAATAAGGTAATAGCGCTCTGTATAAATTGGGTGGTAATATGCAAGGTTTGTTGTGAGCTTTGTTCGGCTCCTTGCTGAGCCAGACGAATTTTGTCATAGACCTGGGGATTCTCAAAGTAGGCAATACCTTCAAAACGATTGATTTTTGTGTAGATGGTTGACTGTATCAGAACCGTCAACTGTCGGCTGAGTTCAGCATTAAGATAGCGACTCACCTGGGGAAGTAACGCGGTTGCCAGCATAATAGCGGCCTGGAGAAACAACAATCCAATGAGAAAACCATCCAGCATGGCGTCATTTTGTGCGAGACGTTGCGTGAGGCCATCGAGCAACAACTTGATCACCCATGCAGTGGCGAGTGGTAACAAGCCCTGCAAGGCCGTGATGATAAGTGTCCCAACACACGCGAGTGGGCTGGCCGACCACACTAATCGCAGCATATGCCCGACTGATTGTACAAAACGTGGTGCGGATCGCAACTTCTCTAGCACAGCAAACTCCTCAATGGGTATGATCAGTGGTTACTTCAGGTACTGTGGTATCATGCCGAGATGGAAGTGTGCCAACCACAACCCCCCTAATCGATGAGAGCGGAATCGGCCCCCACTGAACAGAGTCGACACTAACCACCCCATCACCTTTCACAAAACCATGGTCACCTGGAATGTGCCATGTGATTGATTCTGACTGTTCTCCGTCTTCAGTATGTAAAGTAACGACAGTCTCGTAAGGAAGCGCAATCAACCGTTTGACAACTAGCTCCTTACTCAGCTCTAAATCTTCAACTGAAACACCTGGTGGTAAACTCTCAACGACTACATCAGCATCGCGCTCAACCAGCACAATCTGGTTATGGCGAAGCCAGCGCCTGGGCCAATGACACACGACGACAACGCGGTCGCCGTGCTGCAAAGCTGGGGACATACTGAGTCCCTGCACATGGATCACACACAAATACCGACGAATGCACAATAGTAGTGTTGTCAGAAAAACAAAAACTAACAGAAATGTACGCATACTTTAAATATATAGTGTGAGATGACGATGAGATTTCATCATCATCCCACATAATGTAGCAATGGTACAGAATATTCTTAGGGTGTGAAAACAAACTGCTGAATGCGGTCAATTAATCGTTTAGAAGAAACAGCGCCCTTCGCATTTATACTCAGTACGTGCATTTGGGCCACTGAAACATGAGCGGCGATATCGCGCAGCAGAAATCCCACAACACCCATAATACTGCCAGGGAGCACAACTATAAGCTGATGCAGTTTCACTTGGTGCCACTCGACCCAGAAGAGTGTCTGCAACTTTGGACAACGCACCTGCATGGGTGGATACATCAGCAATCTTTGCAAACAAACGATCAGTTAACTTGGTCATACATACCTCCATACTACTAGAAACAACTTTCACAATAGATGTTACAAACACAATGAACTACCTACAGATAGCATCTCCCACTGCATTTATATTCGTAAAAATGATCAGCACCATAGACGCATTTGCGGCGATATTTAACACTTGGTGCAACACCTGACCAACAACAACCATAGTAAGACCACGCCGTACACCCAACCGCTGTGGCCCGTTTTTGAGGAGTCAAGCAACTCAACAGGCGATCAGCAGTTTTGGAAAACACCCCTGTTTGAGAAGAGACATCAGCAATTGTGGTCAATAAGTGATCGACAAACTTCGTCATGCAGTTTCCTCCAAATAGGCTTGCTTATACTATACGTAACAACCACCTTCACATTTATACTGATGTCCTGTCGGAATACAGTAACGTCGATATCTACCTTTTCCGAGACAACATCCAACGTAATACCACGAGTAACAGGTCACCGCAGCAGCATTTTTGTGGGGGGCAAACTGATTGAGCAGGGTATCGGCGGCTTTAGAAAATATCCCTGTCTGAGAAGAGGTATCAGCAATCTTCGTCAGTAGTTGATCGGTAAACTTGGTCATAAGGGTTACTCCGAATTATGAATGCTGATATTACAAAAAACAGCGACCTTCACATTTATACTGATGTCCTATGTTGGGTCTACAGAGTCGTCGATATTTTGCGCTCGTTGTCCCACAACATCCAACGTACTCCCATGAATAACAGGTCACCGCAGCAGCATTTTTGTGGGGGGCAAGCTGATTGAGCAGGGTATCCGCAGCCCGTGTAAGTATGCCAGATTGGTGTGATAAGTCTACTGCTTTGGTAAAAAGGTTATTCATAAATGTGTTCATCGCAATTCCTCCAATAGTGCTAAAAACTAATATTGGTGATGCAAAAAAATAAACATCACTCTATTGTGAGCTTACTCCTTTCAATACATACTCGATAACCTCAAAGAAATTGTATGATTCGCATAGGTGGTGGCTGTTTTAGGTGCCCAAAAGTTGTTTTTCCCATCCGGCCGCAAAGAAACCACTCGACTCGACCCGGCTATCCTGATTAACCATACAGTAGAATGGTGTTGAGTCGGCTTTATAATCACGTGCAAATGAGTTTTGTTCGTAAGGAGCATATAAAAGAGGAACGGTCACTTGATGTTTCTGGATGAGAGCTTCTGTCTCTTGCTTCTCACCACCAGTGCTAACAAGGACCATCTCTATACCAGCTTTATGAGCTTTCGTTGCGAGGGTATTGATAGTCACCAGTGCATCAACGCACGGCCCACAGTCAGGTGAAATAAAAACAAACGAAACAGCCTTCCGTGCATAGTTTGCCAGCGTGACCACCTCACCAGTGAGAGTCTCGGCACTAAACGGTGGGGCCACACTTCCCTTTTCAAGTCCTTCAGCCATATGATGGTTCATTGAAGACATATTATTAAGGCGACGTATAATTGCCACTGTCAATAGCACATTCACTAACACAAGTAACCACAAGAAGATAGAACTAACAACTAATACAGGTATCATGACTAGCGGTACCTCCTGATAGGTTCTAATGTGAACGATACTCTATGTGGAGCAGGCGAACAATTTCGCCAATTTGGGTCCAGATGAGGGCAAATGTGCAGGCAAACAACGCTGTGACGCCCCATTCAACAAACGTAAGCGGAGTGCTAATATGAGTAAGAACCGTGAGATAAGCACCTCCACCGGCACAAAGCAATAACCCAACATTCCGAATAAGATCGGTGTAAGAAACAGGATGCGAGCTTGAACCAAAACAGTTGCAAGTGGTTTGAATGCCGCGGAGCAACACAGTTGTCAGTGCAACTGAAAATAGTAATAACAAAATGGCTGCAAGGGAAAAAGCAATAATGGGCCAGATGAAAAGCAGGACAACCACGAGTATCTCACATACTAAGAAGAACACAGCGCCGATACCAGCAAGTGATTTGGGAATAAGACGAAAGGCACCTACGGCAGTGAGATATGATGAAAAGTCCTTTACTTTAGCAAAAGATGATACGGCAAAAACGCAGCCTACTACAACTTGACAGAAAGCCAGTAAGAATGCTTGGTACATCTGTCTTATCCCTTATTTTAAGCAATTAGCAGGATGTGCAGGGATTATAGCAGCGCAGGTATACATTGCCTATTGTTAAAACAACCTATATTTGGTTATTATCAAAAGATTTTGTACTACTTTTAGTACCACTTTTGGGAACGATTGATGGTGTCGAACAAGACAGCATAGACTAAAGAGCCAGACAAAACTTATTGTTTCCCAAAACGGTTCTCAGTCAGAGGGAGATTAGATTAAGATATACGAATAATCGGGACAGAGAAGGGGCAGGAGCAATAATATCTATAACGGTCGACCAACGACGATACGGAAACCAAGATGGTAGCGCCAGTAATGGGCTGGCAACCGACTACGATAGGTGGCACGGGTATGCACAGGAAGTGAAGCACACGAAGAACCACGTAACGTATAACTTCCTTCTTCACAGAATGGTAGCGGTGCACCAGGGTAGCTCTGATACAGGCTAGCAGTCCATTCCCACACATTCCCCACCATATCGTGAACGCCATAGGAGCTTACCCCCGAAGGATAACAACCAATAGGAGCCGTGGTCCAATCACCACGTTCATCAAGAGTATTGGCGTGCTGGCTCTCCCAATCATCTCCCCATGGGAAGCGTTGTTTACGTCCTGTATGGGGGTCCCAACTGGCAGCCTTCTCCCACTCAACTTCACTCGGGAGGCGGACAACAATATCCTTTGGTAATGCTCTAGTAGTATGCAACCGCGCTGTCAGCCACGTGCAATAAGCAATCGCATCATGCCACGTGACACCAACAACAGGTTGTGAAGGCGTATTGTATCTGGGGTCATACCAGTACTGTGGTCGTGCATAGTCAACATTGTCAGACAAAAAGCGTGTAAATTCTGCATTCGTAACTGGATGTACTGCGATTGCAAACGTTGGGACATGTACCTGCTGTACAGGTCCCTCATCCTCATACCCTTCATCTGTACCAAAAACACATGGTCCAACATTGACACGAACCATTGCTGGGAGCAGCTTTGTCAAACGGGGGTCACCCAGTTCACTCAACAGCAGGCCTGCTTTGATACGCTCTGCAACGGGAAAGGTCGCGTCGCCCAACAATCCTACTAGTCGCTGCTGCACCGTCAACAGTAGTCCCTGTTTGATTTGAGAGAGAGTATCAAGCTCCAATAAACATTTGGCAGCCAACAAAATATCATGCACTTGTCGAGACTCTATTAACAGTCGAAGAAATTCCCGCGCACTGTGGGCAGCTGAACTAGTATCTAATTCGCGCACTGCCAGTGTTAAAATACGTTGCCAACGCGAGTCACGGCGACGTATATGCGCCTGTGTTGGGAAATCGGTGAGATCTGTAAGGGCACGCGCCGTGAGATATTTCCGAAAGGCTTTATTGGGCATTGTGTACATCGGACCAATATCAACTTCAACCAGAATACCCTGTAAACAACACCAAGATAGGATACGTGGAATAACATGTTCAATTGCGTGGCGCATATCAACACCAAAAACTCGTGTCAATGGCTCACGCAGTAATGGCTCAATTTCTACGTAATGCATGGCTCCTGGTTCATCACGATCTTCACTCAATCGAGATTGAAAGGCCAAACCAAGTGGTTGGAGTAACGCTAATCGTTGACTTGGTGCTGCCAGGGCACTGATACCGAGCGCCTGTGCTAGAGTTGGTGCGACACCATTTGTCCGTAGTTGATCCCAACGATCCAACAGCATGTCGAGTAATCTTCCATACAATACACTCTGACCGTGTGGAAAATGAAATCCCTCAACATCAATGAGAACGCACAATGCGATGATAAGTGGAGTCGTTACAAAAGATTGTAACTCTGGATCATAACGCAAATGACCTTGCAATCGCTTGATGTATTCTGTGAGATCTTCCTGTGAAGGAACCCCAACACTTTTGGCGATAGATGTATACCATTGCGTAATCATTCTATCAATGTGCTCTTCATCAAGCGGTACAAAGCTATATGCAGTAAAACTGGCTAGTGGAGTCATTGGTAGCCGTGAGCGATTCCGGCAGGCGATTACATACCGATTATCAGGATATCGTGCGACGAAACGGCCAATAGCGGCTGTTACAGTATTCCCGCTCTGAAGTAGCTCTATGTCATTGAGACCATCAATGAGAACAAGACACTGTCCGTCTTGTAATGACTGTTGAATCACAGGAACAAGCGAACTGAGATCATTCCGTTGTAGAGACTCTTCGATAGCACTCCAAAATGCTGATGGCCCAAGCGATGGCGACAGTCCTGAAGGAGTTTCATTCTTTTGTAATGTTGCGACTAAATCATATACTGAAATCAAGATAGGAAGCGGTAACGAATCACCCTGTTGAGAGTTAGGTAGATGGGGTTGTGGTCCAGAATCATCGACACCATCGGTACATACACACACCAAGCGATGCAAAAACATACTTTTACCGCTGCCAAGTTCTCCTTCGATCAACACACGTGCCTGGGGAGTATGGAGAATATCAGATAATGTGATATCGATACTATTATTCGCATTGAAAGGATGTAGTGTGCGATCAATGTAGATATCATTCGTTTGTAACCCAAGATCACCCCACTCACTTAAGCCGGTCAACGAAAGGTAACGAACCTGATCTGTAAGCATACGTCGATACGATTGTAAAAGTGCTTGATGATTCATTGTCGTAGGTCGGAAAGAGTCAACTACTTCCGTTTGGGGTTGTTCTACATCCCCTACACGATCTTCGACTACTTCACCAAGTGCCTGTAACTCTTGCTTGATCTGTACTATTTCCCGACGTGTTTCGTCAAGTTGATGGCGAACATATGGGGGAAGAAAGGCTCCAAACTGAGCCCGTTGTTCTTCCAGAAAATCTATCGTACGACGATAAATCGACAGCCGCATTCGCAAAGACTCAATAGAGTCGACATCTTCAGACATCTAATACTATCTCCTAACTCTAGCAATACATAGATTTCTAGAGAGATGTTAGGTACAGGTGCGCATGGAAGCTACAGTGGCATCTGCAAATGCGGCAATCTGTCGTTGCAGATTGTCGAAATTAAACGGCTTGAAGAGGACTTTCTGACAACCAGCGAGGCGTGCCGTATGGGCTACTGAAGATACATCATACCCAGTAATGGCAATAATTGGAATATCTTCCAAAGCCGGTTCTGTACGAAGGCGTCGAGTGACTTCCCAACCATCCATACCAGGTAATCCTAGATCCATGAGAATGAGGTTAGGGCGATGTTGACGTGCAAACCGAATTGCCTCGTAGCCATCTGCTGCTTCTACAACATGATATCCAGCAGATGTCAACAGGCGTCGCGTTAATGTTCGAACATCAGGTGAGTCGTCGACAATGAGAATGGTGATGTGCGACATTGGCAAACCTATCAAGTACTAAAAGAACATAGAACGTGTAATACGTTCCCGTGAGGCATAAAGAGGATGTTATACATTACTGTATTGAGCTAAGTAGGTACTATACAATCTAGTACCATCACATTATAGTGTCTTTTTCATACTTAGTCAACATTTCGCACGGAATTGCAATAAAACTGCGAACTAAGGCTATTGTATTGTAAAATCTGTTTTTCTTTAACACAAACACAAAAATCAATATAGAGCCATGTATATGTTTATTAAAGTTATTTCGCAAAGGAAACAAAAACAAACTACTATTTTGCCCAATCAACCAAAAAGGTATCGTAAGCAAAATAATTATCATTTCGCAACCAAAAGAAACAAAAGGCACTATTTAAGCACCTTTTGTTTCCGAGGAAGTAGTTTAAATAGATATTAATGATGTGCGTGCTCTTCTTGTGCTTGAGCAACCAAGTCCTGTATCAGATGGGCTGGTACATCTTCGTAGTGGTCAAAACTCATCGCGAAGCGACCACGACCCTGCGTGATAGAACGTAATTCTGTCGCGTAACGTTGGATTTCAGCTAATGGGGCCTGTGCGGTAATAACCATACGACCCGTTTCATCTGGCATCATGCCCATCACGCGCCCTCTACGTGTGTTCATATCGCTCATAATATCGCCTGCATACTGTTCGGGTACACTGATTTCGAGCATATAGATCGGCTCCAGAATGATGGGGGTAGCTTTCTGCACCGCAATCTTGAATGCCTCGTGCCCAGCAATCTGGAACGCGATATCTTTACTATCAACCGGATGCATCTTGCCATCGAAAAGCTCAACACGTACATCAAGCACCGGATTGCCTGAAATAATCCCCTCTTTCATTGCTGCTCGTACACCCTTCTCAACTGAAGGAATAAATGTACGATCAATGACACCACCAACAATGGAATTAACAAACTCAAGCGGATCATCGCGATTTGAGTCGTGATCCAATGGCGAAATACGAATGGTGACATCAGCAAACTGACCCGCACCACCAGACTGTTTCTTATGGCGATATTGTGCCTCTGCCTTGCCACGAATTGTTTCGCGATAAGGTACCTGTGGCATCTCAATATCGACATCAACATCGAATTTACGCTTCATTCGTTCAGAAATAATCTGGATATGTGACTCACCCAAACCTGATATAAGCGTATCTGCCGTTTCCGCATCCCGCTCGATATGGATCGATGGGTCTTCTTCTTGGATATGGGTCAATGCACCGCCCAGCTTGTCAAGATCAGAGCGAGTCTTCGGTTTAATAGTTGCCGTAAACTGTGTTTTAGGATACGTAATTGGCGCGAGTTGCAGCTGTTGCCCTGGTGCACACAACGTATCATTAGAAAGAGCATCAGCAAGTTTATTGGCGACACCAATTTCTCCAGGGCCAATTTGCGTCACAGTTTCTTGCTCTTTCCCACGTATGGAGTGCAACGCACCAATCCGTTCTTCCTTACCTGTACGTGGGTTATAGACCGTTGAGTTAGCTTCAAGAACACCACTGAAAACACGCACAAAACTGATTTTGCCATAGCGATCAGCTAATGTCTTGAATACCAAAGCTGTTAATGGTTCGGTTGGTTCAGCTTTCAACGTAACTGGCTGTCCACTTTGGGCATCCGTTGACTGAATCGTCTTGCGTGCTGCGGAGGGGATACTATCGAGAATACCATCGAGCAATTGAGATGTGCCTGCATATTGCGTGGCAGAGCCACAAAAAACAGGAACAATCGTCCCATTTGCAATACCGGCCCGCAAACCACGTTGCAGTTCTTCCGATGTCAATGCATCAGCACCACCCTCAAGATATTTTTCAATCAGATCGTCATTGGTGGCCGCAATCTTATCAATCAGCTTCTCACGCCACTCCTGTTCCACACCTTCCAACTCAGGTGGGATATCTGCTTCAACAAAGGAACCATCGTGTTTATCAGAAATAAGCCACGCCCGCTGACGACGAAGCGAGATAATCCCCTTAAAGTCCCGCTGTGAACCGATGGGAATTTGCATGGGGATGACCGCTTCATCTAACAGTTCTTGTGCTTGCTCAACTGTCTGAAAGAAATTGGCATTCTCGCGATCAAGTTTATTGACAAAAATAATACGAGGAACTTTTGCTGCTACTGCCGCCTCCCAAGCTGTCTCTGTGCCAACTTCTACACCACCTGCTGCATCCATTACAATAATTGCACCATCGACGACACGCATTCCAGCAGCTACTTCACTCACAAAATCAGCATAACCAGGGGCATCTATGAGGTTGATGTGGTCATCATCCCATTCAACGGGGGCAACTGCAAGATTGATCGACATTTGGCGCTTTTGCTCATCAGGGTCAAAATCACTGATGGTGTTACCATCTTCAACCCGACCAGCCCGCGAAATAGCTTTGGCAGTCATCAAAAGCGATTCGGTGAGTGTGGTCTTTCCACAACCACCGTGTCCAAATATGCCGACAGTATGAATCTTTTCCGGTCTAAACGTCATCATATCCTCCTTGACAGAGCGACGTTGTCAAAAACGTGCATATGACAGCGCTATGCGAAGCAAAACTGCCATACACTTAGAGTTGTTACATGTCTTGTCGCACCTGTTTCATATTGGTTTCCACTATCCTACAGAGGGGAAGATTTGACTCTCTATTATAAGCTTTTTTACAGAGAGGTCAACTTGTCACACAAGATCGCCTCTGAGAGCACGTAGTTTGTTAGGTGTCTTTAGTTGGGGGCGCAGGAACATGATACGCTAATATCAACATATCATGGTGACGGCCATGACGATCACGTGCATGATCGCTCAACGTTCCCTCGACCCGAAAACCAAGACGCTTAAAGATAGCTCTCCCATCATTATGATCGCCCAGCATTTCAACCACAAGTTTGGTCACACCTAATTCCTGAGCAGTGGCAAAGATGTTCCGTGCTAATGTACTCCCTAACCCACTCCGACGCCAGTCTTTTCGCACCACAAGATAGATATCACCCACATGGTCAGACCATCCAGGAAGTCGTTGGATCGCACAATATCCGACAATAGCATCATCTGACAGGGCCACAAGCTGACGCCAGTTTTCAGCGACTGAGGCATTCACCAAACGCGTTACAATTTCGGGGCTGCGGAGATCTTGTTCGAGATAGAGCCAATCATCTTCGGGCAGCATACTACCAAATGACAAAAAAGCGTCACGATCACTCTCTTGCAGAGGACGAATAGAGACGATGCGACCACTTGGCAGCGTCACAGTTGATGCTTCCATAAGCTGCTGTTCTCTCATCGGTATACTCCGGTATAGGTTATAGATCTTTATAAAGTAAGCATTATAGCATGATTAAGCCTCCTTCCGCTGTGCTGTGGTCTCATAGCCCTACTAGAGTTGAGTCTGAGAAAACCACAAGAATTGGCACATCTTGTGGTCTGTAGCCATCTTGCAGGGAGGTGTGCGTGCTATAATGCCGCTAGTGTAGACTCTATGCGTTACTATATGTTAGTTTGCGTTGGCGACCTGTTTATAGAACATCCAACTGCATCAAGGTCACCAGCATGATGCCTCTGATAAGGAGGAAACTATGCGCCGCTTGGTGATAATTGTCTGTTTACTATGTACCATTTTAGGCCTCAGCATTTTCATTCCTGGGGTACGCAATCAAGTACGAGCGATTGTACGACCTGAGCCACCCGCACCAATTACGCCGATTGCCTTAGTCGAACCTGCAACAGCAGTTCCAGCCACGCTAACAGTCGCCCCAACAACGCCAACTGAGGCAGATGTACCTACAACAGAAGATGTAGCCACCCCAACAGCTATCCCAACAAACATTCCACCAACGCCAACACCAACTGTTGGTCCGGTGACCGTGAATGGGCGCGTGTACGACGCATATATTCCCTCAGCGACCAAAGACAGTCAAGCATATCAGTACTCCTGTGAATTTGATGCAGCCTGGGTGATTATGCAGACATATGGCATTGATGTCAGTGTAGACGATCTCATTACCGCGATGCCGCTCGATCAAAGCATTGAGCCATACATCGGAGAAGAAACCAGCGAGGGGCGGATCATCCACGGCGGCGACATTGGCACGGCATTCGCTGGCGATTACGCCTCGAACTTCCTGGCACGTTCGACCGGCCAGGCCATGAGTCAGCTCTTCGAGCAGTATAATCTCACGGCTCAACCAGTCAACGATCGGGGAGGCGTTGAAGCAGCACTCCGCTCTGGTTCACTGATCTGGATGAAGACCACCGTCGACTTCAAACCATGGCAACCAGCGATCTGGCAGGCACCCGATGGCAGCACTTACCGCACCGTATTGGGCAACGATCATGCAGTAGTGGTGATGGGCTTTAATGCCGAAAGTGTTGTTATTCGCGATGTCCTTGGCCCCACCAGTTCCAACTGGGAACGACCATACGAATACGAAGTGGACTGGGCAACCTTTCTCGCTGCCTGGGGTGCACAATCGTTTGATGGGTTGGCTATCGTGCCACCAGCCAATAATTCATGATCGATCCATCGTCACCGAACACGCATGACTCAAAACAAGGGCTCACTGGCTACATTGCCGATTACCTGCAGCGCTGGCGCTATCTTAGCATTCCGGCGCTGCTCTACCTGCTACACGCTGCATTCCTCACCGGCAGTCTGGCTATCTCAGCCCTGTTCTTCAATCTGGCCATTGATGCGATGGGATATCCGCGCACGTTTCTGGGCCAACTCGACTCCCTCGCTATTCTGGTCGCGGCCAGCCTGAGTCTCCCATTGTGGTGGCTCGTCACCCGCATCGGGTTGCGGCAAGCGATGATTGCCAATGCCATCATTCAAGCCACCAGTGTGTTTATATATGCTTTCTGGCCTGCTGTCGTGCCGCTTCTCTTCGCTGTAAGTCTGACTGGCATGGGGGGAGTGCTTTTTCAGGTGAGCGCCGCTCCCTTTATGATGCGCTACAGCGACTCGGAATCACGCGATCATCTGTTTAGTGCCAGTGCTTCCATCAACATCGGGGTTGCCGGACTCGGCAGCTTTCTTGCGGGACCGCTACCAGGCATCTTCGCACGTTGGCTCGATGTCGAGGCCCAGAGCGCACTGGCCTATCGTGCAACCTTTGTCGTTGCTGGTTTTGGATTATTACTCGCTCTGATTCCGCTCTTGCTCATCAAAGAAGAGCATCTTAACCAATCGGCTTCTGCCACTACCAACACAGCATCACGCCAGTGGACAGGAATCATCGAGCAAGCCCGTGGTCTCTGGCATGCGCTGGTCGGACGTTTGCGCTCATTACGTTCATCACCCCTCATCGAAACGATCCCTGAGCCGTATCGCGGCGTGGTCCGTCGCCCATGGCCTGTAATACAACTGCTGATTTCACCCTTCCTTATTTCGTGTGGTGCAGCGCTGACTATTCGCTATCTCAATCTCTTTTTCCGAGAGCGCTTTGGCGTTGGGGATGAACTGTTGGGGATTATTTTTGCGACTCTAAGTATTGCAACGGGGATTGCAGCACTGATCGGTCCTATCGTCTCGATACGCATTGGCAAGATCCAGACGATTGCCCTCATCCAGGCCCTCTCGATTCCGTTCTTGCTTACGATGGCATTTACACCCGTGCTGGCGATTGTGTTTGGGGCCGCCCTGATACGTGCCTCACTCTTCAATATGGCCTCGCCGCTCTACGATGCCTTCGCCATGGAGCGAACTGATGAAGCACTACGGCCAATTGTGATCGGGTTGGTGAATGGGGCGTATACTGCGGGGTATCTGATCGCACCACTGGTGAGCACCTGGGTGCAAGAACACTACGGTTTTACGCCACTCTTTGTGGCAACAGCTATCTTCTACTCCAGTGCCATGCTCGCCAACTACTGGTTGTTCATTCATCCCAAGCAACCCTTTTTGAGGGAAAAACAAACATCCAACACCTAGCAAAACCGATTCCCATACGAGAAGACCTGGAGTCAGTTGCTCTGCAAGATCGGAGCACACGGCTAGTTGGCATAACTACTTATGATGGTGGTAGGGTCTAAGCAGCACACCAACGCACCATGCCCCCGATCTATGCTGGAATCGCACGACAAGCTACACCGATACAACCTGTGGTCCTGCGGTTTGCTCGGTTTGCTCTTTCTGCGTTGGCTGCTTGGCTGTCTCACGCTTCACAACCGACATATCCGGTTCTGCGCCATCGGCAATCGGGCGCTTGAAGATGTAGTAGGAACGACCCGGCATGGTGTGTTGAATACCGACCAGTTCCCATCCATCTACGCCCAAACCATTCAACCAACGCCGCCCAAAAGCACTGTCACGCTCACCTTCCTCCGGCTTGGTGACCTCACCTTCGACTGATGTACGATCCCAGTTATCAACATACGCAACTTTATATTCCCAACGTGTATTACTCAAACGTACCCCCTTTCTAACTAATCCTTTTATACATGTCATCCTGAATCTTGTTCTCAGTATACCATGTAATTGTGTAATCTGGTAATTGAATAGAGGGTATTTGTATCAATCGTTGCCAGAATGCGATCAAGTAGTGTCTGGCTCCTACTTCTTATCGGCGTAGGAACCTGTTATACTCAGACAGTTTATTGGGCTTTCACATTAGCCGACGAAAACCACTAGAGCCATCTGTCGACAGCGAGTCTCCCCGCCACAGAGGCATCACATACTTCACAAAGGAATACATATGACATCTCCCAACGATCTTCCTTCCATTACAGAGCTGATAAAACAGGGCGTAGCTGCCCTTAAATCTGGTGACCGGGCAACTGCCCAACACCTTCTCTCACAAGCTGTAAAACGGCAACCTGATCATGAATTGGCATGGTTGTGGTTGGCTGGAGCCGTCTCCGGTCCAGACGAACGTCGATCGTGCCTGGAACGAGTGCTCACACTCAATGCAGACAATGCTATGGCCAAGCAAGGTTTGGCACAGCTCCCACAGCCTCAGGAGTTCGTTCCATCATCCACGCCCGAAGCAACAACACCATTGGCACATACGAATAGTGCCATGCCACCAGCAGAGGAGATACACACCAATGGCGTAGTAACAGTTGAGCCGAACAAGGTTGAAAATATGCTACGGGCAGCACCACTACAGCCCTTGCGCCAACCTGAAGCAGAGTATCTTCGTCCCGTTCAGTTGGGTGCGCTTGAGTCGGTAATACCTGAACGCGATGATCGTGCTATCCAAATCCTCACAGCAATGCTAGGCTTCATTCTGTTTGTGGTAGTCGTTGGTATTGTATACGTCCAGCTTGGCAGAGCACCTGCACCATCATCGGATATATCAGAGAATGCCATCCTCCTTATACCAGTTGCATACCATCAGATTGCTTCAGCTTGGCGTTTCCTGAAAACTACATTTCAGTCACTCAACGCGTAAGATCAACTTCCCAATGTTCTCGCTAGCCTCCAT
>JBCDFA010000137.1:0-17665 GCA_039178835.1 Chloroflexota bacterium | reverse complement strand
TCCTCTCGCACTCATCATCAACCACTTTTGCCCAAGAGAGATAGGATACAGTAAAACAACCAACATCACTCTTCGGTGTGAGCATGAAATTTATTGAGAAAGAGAATTCGCGTCATTGATACGCTCGAATACTTCCGAATGCTGTGGTATTCTGGACAATCGCCCAGCGGCAACCAGATCTTGTTGCTGGTCATAGACGTGACGTAAAATGCGTCGCATCTCGGTTCGCACATTCGCCATTGTGACCTCTTCTCCACGCAGCGGAGAACCATATACCACACTTGCGATGGGATCGCGATAGACAGGAAACATCAATTGCAACGTTGCAGCCAGAAAGCTCCGGTGTTCCTGCTGCCCATAAAAATGCACAATAGGATTATTGAGCGCCTGCCGCGAAATTACACCACCAACCGCTACCGTCAGCACCACCAGATTCGGAACACGCCTTGCTAGTAATGCAATACTCTCAGACCATTCTGCAACAGTTGCCTGTGCGGAGACAGCATCCAGACCGGGATCATCTTCAATCTTACCACGAGGAAACATCAAAATCGTATTTCCTTCACGCAAACAGCCAACCATCTGCTTCAATGCAAGGGCAGGTTTTTCCTGATCGATCACAACACAAAACTCCTCAAATTGGGGCAATCCTTTCAAAATACCCTGTCGCAGCACCACGGTATACACGTCTGTTCGCGGTAGGGACGCATAAACCCCCAGAGCATCCCCCATCCCCGAATGATTGCACACGACCAGCAGTGGCCCTGTTTCAGGAATACGTTCGGCTCCCTCGATCAAGCATTCCTGTGAGTACTTTGACAATAGCCACTCACCTGCTGGCTTAACACTCTTATGTTGTGCAATCCTCTCCTCAAACCCTCGTCCTAAAAGGGATACGCGAAGATTCGGCACAATCGATGTACTGCGAATAAAAGCATTTATGAATAGATTCTTAAACCGAAATGCCTCAACAGTGGTATCTAATAAAACCTGCGTTAATTTCCAGAACTTTTTCGAAAAAACAGAAAAATTACCCATAAAAACACATTTCCTTATTGAAAAACCTATAAAATAGTCAAATAACTACTATTATCATCTGTAAACGATAGTACGATAATGAAGACATGAGCAGATTTGCGAATCCAGAAATTTTAGGTAACAATACTATATGTTACGATAATCAGCATAAAGGAACCGTGATGAATGCTCTGTCTGTTACTAAACTTGCCACTGCTAGGATTCCGACCCACCACGGGGAATTCCAACTTATCCTGTTTAGCAACAATCGAGATACCAAAGAACATCTTGCGTTAGTCATGGGCCATCCTGAGAGTCATGCTGCACCACTTACGCGCATTCACTCAGAGTGCATCACAGGCGATGTGTTCGGGTCCCAACGTTGTGATTGTGGCGAACAGTTAGACATGGCTATGGCCGCAATTGCAGCAGAAAGGTGTGGTGTCATTCTGTATCTTAGGCAGGAAGGTCGCAACATTGGTTTATTCAACAAGTTGCGTGCATACAACCTGCAGGATGAAGGCCACGATACGGTGGAAGCCAATCTGTTGCTCGGCCACGAACCAGATGAACGGGACTATGCGCTGGTGCCACAGCTCCTGCAAAATCTCAACATCGACACCATTCGTCTGATGACCAACAACCCCCATAAAATTGATGAAATCACCAAACTTGGTATCACTGTCACTGAGCGAGTTGCATTACAAGTCACCCCACAGCAGGATAACATCAGCTATTTGCGAACAAAGGCCCAGCGAATGGCTCATCTGTTAGATACCATATGAGTGATCGCAGCTATCTTCCCCACAACACAAACACATATTTCCAGCAAACATCTCGCCCCTACGTAACCTTATCCTATGCCCAGAGTCTCGACGGCTGCCTGACCTTACAGCAAGGTCGCATGTCCCCTGTAAGTAGCGACGCGTCGCTGGTCATCACACACGAGCTACGGGCGGCACACGACGCAATTCTGGTTGGCATCAACACAGTACTTTCCGACGACCCCAGCCTGACGGTGCGCCTCGTGGAAGGAGAAAATCCCCAACCAGTCATCTTAGACAGTCAGTTGCGTTTTCCACCGAATGCAAAACTTGCAGCACATCCAGCGGGAGTCTGGCTGGCCACCACACAACATCAATCTGACCGTCCACATACGATACTCACAATGCCAGCAGATAAAGATGGCCAGGTGGATCTGCATGCATTACTAGACGAACTGGGCCAACGTGGCATTCAAAGCCTGATGGTCGAAGGGGGCGCCAGAGTTATCAGCAGCTTTCTACAACAACGCCTTGTCAATCGCGTCGTCGTGACTATCGCTCCGGTTTTCGCTGGTGGGTACCATGCCGTGCAACAACTCAATATTCCTGACTGGCAGGACCTGCCACGACTACACAACACACAGACGCTTCGAGCAGGTGATGATTACATTCTATGGGGAGATGTGCAGTGACCAAACGAACGGTTGTTTTCACAGGTGAACGCCAAATCAGCATAGAAAGTTCGCCTGTTCCAGAACCAGCCCCAGAAGAAGTCATGGTACAAACCAAGCTATCAGCTATCAGCGCTGGCACCGAAATGCTCGTGTACCGCAACCAGTTTCCGCAGGACCTCTCACTCGATGCAACTATTGAAGGTTTGGGCCAAGCATTTGCCTACCCACTCACCTATGGATACACGACTGTTGGTGAGATTATCGCCTGTGGCAACAACGTAAGCGAGTCGTATCTTCATCAACGCGTCTTTGCGTTCCACCCCCACTGCAGCCACTTTACCACCACACCAGACTCAGTTATGCAAGTTCCTCATGATATAAACGCTGAAGACGCTCTTTTTCTCGCAAATATGGAAACAGCTATCAATCTCATTCAAGATGGGAAGCCCATACTTGGCGAAAAAGTGCTGGTGATTGGCCAGGGTGTCGTCGGTCTGTTGGTGACAGCCATTCTTGCGACATTTCCACTTGAAAGCCTGACGACCGTCGATACGCTTGAGGTGCGCCGCACAGCTGCCACCGAAGCAGGGGCTCATCAGAGCGTCGCACCAGCAGCACTGACCGACACTGATTTCGATCTGGTCTTCGAGCTATCTGGCAACCCGGCAGCACTCAATACGGCTATTGATCGCGTTGGCTACGGTGGTAGAATCGTCGTTGGCTCATGGTATGGGCAAAAACAAGCATCTCTCAATCTTGGTGGCCATTTCCATCGCAATCGTGTACAGATCATTAGCAGTCAGGTGAGCACTATCGCCCCGGAACTCACGGCGCGCTGGGACAAAGCACGCCGTTTCAATGTTGTGTGGGAGATGATCCGTCGGTTCGAGCCATCACGTTGGATTTCACATCGTTTTGCGGTAGAATCGGCAGCACAGGCCTATCAACTATTGGACATGCAACCTGAAACCACCCTTCAAGTGGTTTTCACATACAGCTAGATGAAGGTATAACTATGTATACACTGGCCGTCAAACGTGATTTTATCGCACAACATTTCCTCATCGGTGGCGACTGGGGAGCAGAAAATGAGCTTCACTCACACCATTATGTCATTGAGCTACAACTTGAGGGGACCTCGCTCGATCAGCATGGCTACCTCGTCGACATCGTACATGTGGAAGCAGAACTGGACCAGATTGTTGCATACTATCGAGACCAAACCCTCAACGACACCCCCGAATTCGAGGGACTGAATCCCAGTATCGAACACTTTTCGCGCATTCTGTGCACCACGCTTTCAGATCGTATCAATGCTCCCAATATCGATACCTGTACAGTGATTGTCTGGGAAAATGACATCGCCTGGTCATCATACCGACTCAGCCGCTGATATGCGAATTGGTCTTATTATCTACGGATCGCTGGGCACCATATCGGGGGGGTACTTGTATGATCGCCAGTTGGTGAGCTATCTGCGAAAATGTGGACACACTGTCGAAATTGTCTCGCTGCCCTGGCGCACCTACCCCCTTCACATACTGGACAATGCCCGACAGTTACGCCTAGCACACTTCGATCTGCTGCTGCAAGACGAACTCAACCATCCCTCGCTGTTTCTGATGAACAAGCGTATTACGATTCCCAAGGTCGCTATCGTGCACCATTTACGCAGTAGTGAAGCGCATCCAGCCTATTTACTTCCAATCTACCGACGAGTCGAGCAGCACTATCTCAACAGTGTGGATGCCTTTATTTTCAACAGCAACACCACCCGAACTGTGGTTGAGCAATATCTTCATCGGGACAAGCCATATATTGTTGCCATGCCGTCCGGCAACCGTTTGACGACAATCACTGAGGAGGCAATCAGGAAACGAGCGACACAAGCACGGCCTTTGCACATCCTGTTTGTCGGTAATCTGATACCACGCAAAGGTCTGGACGTGTTGCTACAAGCCATTATCAACTTGCCTGTTCGCCTAACCATCATCGGCTCAACGACAGTCGATTCTAACTACACTAATCGTATTCAATCACTCATCGGTACACACAATCTGACAGAACAGGTCTGTCTAATGGGGCAAGTGCATGATACTGAACTGGGCTTTCACTTCGCTGATGCGGACGTACTCGCCGTGCCATCACAGTATGAAGGCTTTGGCATCGTCTACCTTGAGGGGATGGCCTGTGGGCTTCCTGCGATTGGCACCACGGCAGGCGCTGCTCAGGAGATCATCACACATGGACAGAATGGTTTTCTCATTCCACCGGAAGATAGTGCTGCACTGACCCGCTGTCTGAGTCAACTTCTCGATCAGCGTGTCTTGCAGAAGATGAGCCTAGCTGCCTTGAGACATTTTCAAACCCATCCGACATGGGAAGATACTTTTCATGATGTGGAACACTTTTTATGTGAACTGGCCCAGTAGATCGATTTGATGGGCAATGTAGATCAACTCGCCCTGATCAATCTGGGAATGGCGCGTTTGTATCCACTTTGCAAAGAGATCATCCTCCAACTCAGCATGACCCGAAAGCGCCCTATCCATGATGTCAATAATAAAACGGAGAAAATATGCTTCATCGTGCTCATATCCGGTGGAGGTCGGGTAGACAATCCAGTCAGAGGCACCCACAGCGAGCACATCAACATCTGCTCGTTGGAGCAAATACCGGAGGAGTTTGCGTCCAGCCTGACTCCCACCACTCGTTCCGTTCTCGCGAGCATCCATATCAGCATGGTAAAGCGCCTCAATGCGTGTATCTATCAACGGATCGATAGTTGGTTCTAGCAGGGTAAGGCCATCAAAGGTGATGGTAAAATAGAATAAACCCTGTGGTTTCAGGAGCTGTTTGAAATGATCCATCGCTGTCGGAAAATGAACCAGATCCATAAATGCATTGGCAATCAGCAGATCGACATGGTGTGTTGGGTACCACGTGAGTGCATCTGCCACCTGAAAATGCGTTTGTAGGTTCTGAGGCATGTGTGTCGCAACCTGTTCTTGAGCGACCTGAATGCTTTGTGGGTTCGTATCAATACCCGTGTAGGTCATCGATCGATCAAAGAGATGCCAATCCACCACACGTTCAGCCATTGTCCCGATACCGGCCCCTACCTCCAACACATGACAGATTTGCAGACTTTGCAATCGCTCTTGTAGCGTGGCCCAAACCATGCGATTAAGTGCACGATCATCAACGGTTTTCTTGGCTGAAAGATAGCGCTCAAAGGTATAATCTGCCATCAGTATCAATGTCCTTTCTTTGTTCTCAAACAAGAAAGTCATTTTATAGTAATTTATAAAAAGCGATCATATCAAGCACCAAATATCCACAGAATACAAAATGCACCCTGGATATAAAACACGCACAGCGATCTTTGATGAGTTTAGTAGGTGTTACACATGAAAAGTGTGGTGTTTTAAGAGGAAGGACAGCCCCATTGCTGTACTTAATCAATGTTGTTCGTCATAAACTTGCCTAGAAAGCCTCCCGAGGAACGCAGTGGCTGGGCAGGCTTAGGATGAGTTGAGGCACTTGGTGGACGCAAGCGGACAAGACCCTGAACGAGAAGTTCATGCATTGCCATAGCAACCTCTATAGGCACTTGCCCAACTATATCCGCAATCTCCCCGATACTACGTTGTCCATCAATAGTAACAAGTATCGGCCAGATAATTTCACGTATTTTGACCTGTGCTTGTTCTTGACTTTCAAGAAGAACTGGAATCCAATCGAGTCCAGGAATAGTGGGACGCATTTGAGACCACATGTGTGATTGTTGTTCAGCAGAAGTTACGAGATCCCATGGATCCATACGAATCGTGTCGTCGGGAGACACAGCGCCAGCCGTGAAACAAAACGATGCTCTTTTTTCCTCAAACAAGTGGGTTACCGCATCAAAACCAGTGAGATTGTGTGTTGTTGCGTGATAAGGGTGACCGTCGCGGAAGTAAATCGAACCAACAGAGCCATCGGGACCGATAGTTAGAACACCAGTGACAGAGCTACCGATAATCATGGCCATAAGTTCTGCCAGAGAAAACTGATCGAGCGTACCTTCGAGTTGCATAATACTGTTAACCTCGCTACACCCTCCTTACAGTCGTTCATCGTACCACACCGCCACCTGGTGGGCAATAGGAATCGCGTCATGACAAGAGAAAAAATAGCGATATGAGATGATATCGTCATATTTGGTACCATTCAACAACAATGGTCTAACTCATTACGTATGAAAACCAACCTTTAGATTTTTTACCATGATATCTATGTCGTCAAGCAACAACATCAGCATATAGATGCCCTGAGGGATCGCATTAAAGCAAAAGGCACCAACCTCATCGACATCAGATTGTACGGTCATGCTTCCATTCAACACAACCTGATTAGATTGCTGTGCACCAAGTAATCGCCCTGATACAGCCCAAAGATTACGCTGGGGCATCACCAACAGATCAATATCATAACCAGCCGCACCAAACTGTATGCCCTGAGTCATTGGAAGGCCAAAACTATGAGCCGACACATACAACGATTGTGTATTATTCGATGGTTGCGACAAATGCCCTAATCGCGTCATGAGTTCCTCTCATTAGTTATTCCACTATGCGCTCACTTTTATTAACATCATCGTCAAAAACGATCACCGTATCTATAACAACTTAACAGAGAGGAGGTTACGGGCTATGATACAAACGGTTTACGACAGCCCCTAGGAAAAAACGAGAAAGAGCACCGGAATAGGGCAAAATATAGTAGGCATGCAAAATTACAGCCAATCAACCAACCGCTGGTGGCTCTCGTTGCACATACACGTTGCAAAAGAAACCCCGCAATGCACCACGATCGGTGCTGGAGCAACTTTCCTCAGCTTGGATCAATTCCTGGCGAAAATCGATTGCAATAGTATGTTCCACATCAGGGCCATTCATGTCATAAATATAGATCGTTCCGGTGCCATCACCTGGATCATCATAGCCATATGCGAGCACCTGATGGTTATGGAATGGATTCATCGTCGCTCCAACAAGCATCAAAGGCCACGGTGAGCCTTTATCAATGTGTGTTTTCAGATCAGCCCACTCCAGCAAGGAATGTCGTAGCAACCACGGTGGCCCGTCCGTATCGATAAATGGTAGATCGCTGTGCAAAATACCCATCCACAATAGCAACTTGGGGAAATTCAGTGCCATACTCTCCAACTGACGGCGCAGCAGAAAGCTACGCAACATGGTTCCCTCAGAGGTGTCATACGTCGGCAAATCACGCACATCCTGACCACGTGGCACCTTCACAGCAAGACGATAATAATCAAGAGCACCAGCGGCCATCCCCCCACACAACCCATATGTCGGAGGCAGCGCACGCACAATCCACGGGCGCAAAGTTGGAAACAGGTGTTTAGTCGTCTGTCCAACTAAAGCCCCCATCAATGAGCTTCTAGTCCCAGACAAAGCACTTTGTAATGCCCTTTGAAGCTCTTCCTGTTCTGATACATCGAAAGTCCAGGCGTTAATGAAGGCAAATCCATCAGTCTGAGGACGAAAGGTGGTGATGGTCATAACTCACTCCTGCGAGACTACCACGACTACTAGTACAATATAACACAACACAGGATGAAGCTTTGATGATAAATTGTGCTTTTTTACACAAAGTCGATGTATAATATATGTATGACAGAAATATCATACGTCATTATTTGTGGGCCATTATTGCTAGAAGAGTGATTTCATGATACACCATATACTCTTTGAATCAACTCCCTTGTTAGACGAACAACTCCTCCGTAATCAGATCGAGGGGACTAGCCAACGTGCCCAACACCTACAGCAATCTATACCGCTCAGTATTGTTCAACCATTTCCAAGAATTGACCCGTTGACTTTTTTTGGACAGGGGCAGAGCATTGCACAGGAACGCTTTTTCTGGTCCCATCCTGGCGTATACACACTTGTAGGGATTGGCACAACCTGGCACACAGTACCGTCTGAGACAGCCCGATTTGCCACAGCGACACAACACTGGCAAGCATTGTGCGAACAAACAGTATTGTACAGCGAACAGACAATCCCTGCCACCGGACCTATAAGCATCAGTGGATTTGCTTTTGATCACGAAAATCAATGTAGCGAGACATGGCAGGACTACCCCGATGGATTACTTGTGTTGCCACGTTATATGTTGACACATATCTTTGGAGCATACTGGCTCACAATCAACATCATCATCCATCCTGATAGTGATATTGACAATGAAGTCCGTGCAATCAAGGAAGACCTGTACCGCCTGTTCAGTACGCAAGTAGAACTCGAAAACGACTATACGGATTGTCCACTACTCCATCTCGAAGATGTTCTTCCTGCGGCTCGGTGGCAACACACAGTAGGTCGTGCCGTGAACTCTATCCAGCAGGGCGATATGCAGAAAGTGGTGCTAGCCCGTGAGAGCCGTGTAACCAGTGATACACCGCTCAGCATTGAAGATACCCTCCAGCATTTGCAAGACGATTATCCAAACTGTTACATTTTTGCACTGGATCGTGGATCAAGTTGTTTTCTTGGTGCATCACCAGAACGCCTCGTGCGACTACACAAGGGCAGCATCTCAACGATGGCCCTCGCTGGCTCCATTGCTCGTGGTACAACGGCCGACGAGGATGATCGACTGGGCTTTCAACTCCTGGCTAGCACCAAAGACCGCGCCGAACACGATTTTGTCATACACAACATCCATCAGGCACTGGCCGACATCTGTACCGATCTGACATCACCACCCAGCCCAACACTGATGAAAACAGCCAGCGTGCAACATTTGTACACACCCATCTCAGGACAGATCAATTACAACCATACCATCTTTGATCTGGTGGAACGGCTCCACCCGACTCCCGCCGTTGGTGGGCAGCCACGAGACCACGCGCTGAACTTTATTCGTGAGCACGAAGACCTGGACCGTGGATGGTATGCTGGGCCCATCGGCTGGGTGGACCGCCACGGAGATGGTGAGTTTGCCGTCGCGATTCGATCAGCACTGCTTCGAGAAAACAGTGCCTCGCTCTTCGCAGGCTGTGGCATCGTCGCTGACTCCGATCCTGAGCGTGAGTATGCCGAATCGCAATTAAAGCTCCGTCCTATTCTGAACGCACTGAACGGAAAATACACATGAGCCAAGATCAACAAACCCTCCATACCTTCGTCGGTGCGCTGGTCGATGAGATGGTCCGCTCAGGAGTAACGCATTTTTGCATCTGTCCTGGGTCACGTTCAACGCCGCTGGCCCTCACGATTGCTCGTCACCCGGATGCCCGGATCTGGATGCATCTCGATGAGCGGTCGGCAGCATTCTTCGCGCTGGGGATGGCCAAAGCAAGTGGGCAACCAGTCGCGCTGGTATGCACATCTGGGACAGCAGCCGCCAACTTTCTCCCGGCCATCGTCGAAGCATCGCTCGCACGGGTGCCACTAGTAGTGCTCACTGCCGACCGGCCCCACGAACTACGGGACTGTGGCGCACCTCAGACCATCGACCAGATCGGCTTGTATGGAAACCATGTCAAGTGGTTTGTTGATCTGCCCATACCAGAAGCAACACCAAACCTCGTCCGTTATGCTCGCACCGTCGCCGGGCGGGCCGTCGCCACCAGCCGGATAGCTGCCGCCGGACCCGTGCATCTCAACTGTCCCTACCGTGAGCCACTGGTGCCGCTTACCGATACACAACCTACAGAGAGTGAACGAGCCAACCAACAGCCATATGTTCAGGTGACCACAGCACCACGCCTACCCGATGCCGCCTCTATTACTAGACTGGCCAAACGCCTGAGCAACACACCGCGTGGCCTGATCATCTGTGGCCCACAAAACAACCCGGCACTCGCCCCTGCTATGACCAGACTTTCAGCCCACCTGGGCTACCCGATCCTCGCCGACCCCCTCTCGGGTCTCCGCTGTGGCAAACATCCACACACACACATTCTCGACAGCTACGATGCGTTTCTACGAGACACAGCTTTTACAAAACAGTATCGGCCCGAAATAGTCTTGCGATTCGGCGCGATGCCGACCTCCAAGCCGGTGCTTCTCTACCTGCAACAGTACCCCACCTGTCATCAGATCGTTGTCGATGATGCTGAAGGATGGAATGAACCGACCGCGCTGGCTGCCGAAATGGTGTACGCAGATGGAGCAGCCCTGTGTCATTTGATCGCCGATGCGTTGACACAAGAGGGGATGGCTCATACAAATGCGGATTGGAACGACGCATGGGTGATGGCAGATCGGCTCACACGCACGACGCTCACCACACAACTCGCGTCTATTGACGAGCTTTTTGAGGGCAAGGTCTTCGCTGAACTGGCCACGCTTCTCCCAGATGGCGCAACCCTATACGCCGGAAACAGCATGCCAGTGCGCGATCTCGACACCTTTTTCGCTGGCAATGAGCAAAACGTGCGCTTTCTCTCGAACCGTGGCGCAAACGGCATCGATGGCGTCGTGTCGAGTGCATTGGGCGCTCAAGCCGTCGGTGCCGATCCGCTCCTGCTGATCATCGGCGACATCTCGTTCTACCACGACTCGAATGGTCTCTTGTCCGCCCGCCAGTACAACCTCGATGCAACGATTATTCTGCTCAACAATGATGGTGGCGGGATCTTCTCGTTTTTGCCACAGGCACAGGATCGCGAGCATTTTGAGCAACTCTTTGGCACACCTCACGGGCTCAATTTTCGACCACTGGCCGAGATGTATGGAGCGCATTATCAACGTGTTGCTGACTGGGCAGCATTTCGCACCGCGGTACAGGAGAGCATTTCCAACGGTGGATTACGCATTATCGAAGTTGTCACCGACCGTGAGCGCAACGTGGCTTTGCACCGTGCCTGCTGGCCTGCGGTGAGCGCGGCCCTTGCTGAAAACGGCGTAACGAGATCGTCCTGAGAACTATTTCCGTAGATGTGTGATAGGCAGCAGTATATGTGCAGTAAAGCAAAAACCAGACTTCCACAAAACGAGCAGGGTCTCGGCGAGAAAAATGTACAGTTGAGCATTAACGACAACACATTTTATGTCAAGCAAGAAGGCAATGGTCCAACGTTGCTTTTGCTGCATGGTTTTACTGGCAGCATAGATAACTGGGCACCATTCGTGTCCTCGTTTGCCGAAGAGCGCCAGGTGGTTGCGGTTGATCTCTTGGGCCACGGGCAATCTGCTGCACCAACGAACCCGTTACGCTATCGCATGGACTGGTGTGTGCGCGATCTGTTGGCACTGCTTGACCAACTCAACCTCGACCAGATCGATGTGCTCGGCTATTCAATGGGCGGACGGGTTGCACTGCAATTGGCGGCTACGGCACCCTCGCGTGTTTGTTCGCTCATGCTCGAGAGTGCATCACCAGGACTGGCCAGCGCCGCTGCACGCGAAGAGCGCCGCGCCGCTGACAACACGCTGGCCGACAAGATCGAGCACGAGGGACTCGCCGCATTTGTTGAGTACTGGGAGCAACTACCGTTGTTTGCCAGCCAGAGCAGGTTGCCCGATGGTGTACGCGCAGAGCAACGAAAACAGCGCCTGCAAAACAATAGGCAGGGACTGGCCAATAGCCTGCGTGGCATGGGCACTGGCCAGCAAGCATCGCTCTGGGATAAGCTAGACCAGATGGCCACGCCAACGTTACTCATGGTTGGTGCGCTCGATACGAAATTCTGTGGCATTGCCAGCGAGATGGCGACGCATATGCCCAATGCACAAGTCATTACTGTACAAGATGCGGGGCATACGATCCATCTGGAGCAACCAGACACATTTATAAAAATCGTACAGGGGTTTTTGCAAGAGCTACATAAAACAAAAGAAACATTGTATTTGGATTAGGTCTTATAGCTAGAGGACTATGTTATGACGGTTACATGGAAAAAAGTCAAAGACTACACCGACATCATTTATGAGCACGCCGAAGATGAGGGCATCGCCAAAATCACTATCAATCGACCCGAACTCCGCAATGCCTTTCGTCCACAGACCGTGATCGAGATGATCGACGCATTCAACGATGTACGCGATGACGAGACGATTGGCGTGGCGATCCTGACTGGCGCAGGCGAGAAGGCGTTCTGCTCGGGCGGCGATCAGGGCGTGCGCGGAAAGGGCGGTTACGTGGGCGAAGACAAAATCCCGCGCCTCAACGTCCTTGATCTACAGCGCCTCATTCGGGTGATGCCCAAGCCCGTGATCGCTATGGTTGCCGGGTATGCCATCGGCGGAGGACATGTACTCCACGTCGTGTGCGATCTTTCTATTGCTGCTGACAACGCCATCTTTGGACAGACCGGGCCAAAGGTTGGGAGTTTCGATGCGGGATATGGTTCAGCCATGCTGGCCCGGATTGTTGGCCACAAGAAGGCCCGTGAGATCTGGTATCTCTGCCGCCAGTACGATGCCCAGCAGGCACTCGACATGGGTCTGGTTAACACTGTCGTCCCGCTCGATCAGCTCGAAGAAACCACGATCCAGTGGGCACGCGAGATCATGGAGAAAAGCCCAATGGCGATTCGCTTCCTCAAAGCAGCTTTTATGGCCGATACCGACGGTCTCGCTGGACTCCAGCAGATGGGTGGCGATGCTACGCTCCTGTACTATCTGAGTGAAGAGGCCCAGGAAGGACGCGACGCTTTCATGGAGAAGCGCAAGCCAAACTTCCGCAAATTCAAGCGGTATCCATAAGATATTAAGGGTTATACGGTTAAGGGTTAGGGGTTAACGGCCACGACCTCGCAGGTGTAGGGCTTGCCCCTGCACCGACTGTCTATCGATTGTTAACACAGAGACACGGAGAAACAGAGACACAGAGGTAGATTAGGGGGTAAAGGTTATGAGTTAAGAACACCTCATTTGGCACAACGGCTCTAATCAGAGCCGTGTCGCTGAGTAATGGGAACATACCGCCTGCTTGAAGCAGGCCGCGCATCCTCGCCCGCTGCTTGAGCGGCGGGCGATAGGTTGATACACAATCGCCCGTCCGTATCGTACAACATTTGGAGTAGATCATGGTCACTAATTCATCTTCGACACATCCGGGTATATTCAAAGCATGGTTGATGGCGATCCGCATACCAACCCTGCCCGCAGCGGTCGTACCTGTGTTGGTTGGTACAGCCGTTGCGTTTGCCAGTGGCGCATTTCGCCTCGGCCCCTTTCTGGCCGCCCTCGTCGCATCGCTGCTGATCCAGATCGGCACCAACCTGGCCAACGACTACTTTGACAACCTCAAAGGTGCCGACACCGCCGAGCGCCTGGGACCAGTCCGCGTCACGCAGAGTGGCCTGATCGCTCCACACACGGTACGCAACATGATGATCCTGACCTTTGGTCTGGCAGCCGTGCTTGGTCTGTATCTCATTCTAGTGGGTGGCTGGCCCATTCTCGTTATCGGGGTGCTCTCCATCGCAGCAGGCGTTCTCTATACCGGAGGTCCATGGCCACTAGGCTACAACGGCCTGGGCGATCTGTTCACGTTCATATTCTTTGGCGTTGTGGCAGTGGTCGGAACAGCCTATCTCCACACACTGACCTTCTCGACCACAGCATTAGTCGTCTCGTTGCCGGTGGCAATGCTGGTCACGGCGATTCTGGTTGTGAACAATCTGCGCGATGTCAATACAGACCGCGTGGCTAACAAGCGCACATTGGCCGTCCTGCTGGGCGAACGTACCGTGCGGATCGAGTATGCGGTGCTAGTGTTCGGTGCCTATGTCGTAGTCACCGGCGCGTGGCTGCTCAACCTCATCTCACCGTGGTCGCTGTTGGTCTGGCTGACACTGCCACTGGCTATTGCACAGGTGCGGTTGGTAAGCACTGCCAGCGGACGCACCCTCAACCAATCACTGAAAAAGACTGGCCAGATCCATATGCTCTTTGGCATTTTATTTGCCATTGGTCTGATGCTCTAAAGAAAAAAGCATGAGTTCACCTCACCAAACCCTACCTGACTGGTTACGCCGTCGTGCCGCGACCATGCCCGAACGCATCGCGCTGCTTGCTGGCGATACCAACTGGACTTTTGCAGAACTCGATCAGCAGGTGGAGCGCCTTGCTCGACAGCTTATAGCCCTCGGCATTCAGCCCGGTGATCGGGTGGCGGTACTGCTACAGAACTCACCAAAGTTTGTCACTATGGTGCACGCCATGCCGCGCTGTGGGGCAGTGCTGGTGCCACTCAACACCCGCCTGACACCTCACGAACTAGTGTGGCAACTCAACGATGCCAGTCCGCGCCTGGTGTTATACGATCAAAGCAATGCAGGTCTCGCCGACCAGGTTCATCAACTGCAACCAGATTTCTTTTTTTATCATACTGACACCCTTGACGATTTGGAAGCATCAGACCAGGTGCTCAACCACACCATCGCGCTGAACGAACTCCACACCATTATTTACACATCGGGAACCACCGGCAAACCCAAAGGCGCGATGCTGACCTATGGCAACCACTGGTGGAGCGCCACGGCGTCGATGCTCAATCTCGGCCTGCACAACGATGATCGCTGGCTGGCCGTCCTACCGCTGTTCCACGTCGGCGGTCTGTCAATTCTGCTACGAAGCGTTATCTATGGCATTCCGGTGGTCTTGCACGAATCATTCGATGCGGCGTTGGTCAATCGCTCGTTGGAAGAGCATCAGGTTACGATCATCTCGGTGGTAAGCACAATGCTTCAGCGCATGCTCGATCAGCAGTTGCAGGCAACGAAACTGCGTTGTGTGTTGCTGGGCGGCGGCCCTGCACCGCGCCCGTTGCTTGAATCGTGTAACGAGCGGGGCATTCCAGTCGCACAGACCTATGGCATGACCGAGACAGCATCACAGGTGGCGACACTTGCTCCGCACGACGCGCTACGCAAATTGGGGTCAGCAGGTCAACCACTGTTGCCGTTGGAAGTTCAGATCGATATCGAGGGGGAGTCGGCGGCAGCAGGACAGGTTGGCGAAATCCTGGTGCGTGGCCCCATGGTGACAGCAGGTTACTTCAACCGCCCCGAAGCCACGGCAGAAGCATTGCGTGATGGCTGGCTCCACACCGGCGACCTGGGCTATCTCGACTCGGAGGAGTATCTCTACGTAGTGGATCGACGTGACGATATCATCATCTCGGGCGGAGAAAATGTGTACCCGGCGGAGGTCGAAGAGGTTTTGCTGGCCGTTCCCGCTGTCGCTGAGGCCGGAGTGATTGGCATCCCCGATGAGCAGTGGGGGCAGGTTCCCGTCGCATGTGTGGTTTTGCATCCCGGTGCAGAACTGGACGAGACGGCAATCATAGCTTTTTGCCGTGAGCGACTGGCCCGCTACAAGACACCACATGCAATACATATGGTTGCGTCGTTGCCACGCACCGCCGCAGGGAAATTGCGGCGCGGTGTGTTGCGGATACAAATGCTTGACAATAAGTAGGTTTTACCTACTCTGGTGGCTCCTCAAATACTTATCTACACTTCTAACTGTTTGATTCATCAACCAATAAACTGTATTATAAGTAGACACAACCAGGAATAACAACATAGAGAAACGAACACAGATGGCTGACAATCCAAACGCAGACAGACCCAATCCTGCTCGCATGTATGATTACTGGCTCGGTGGCACCCACAACACCGCGATTGATCGCATGGCCGCCGATAAAGCCGCGAGTGTTAATCCTGATATACCGCTTGCGCTTCGGACTAACCGTCACTTTTTGCGTCGTGCTGTGACCTTCCTCACCAAGCAGGGTATCGATCAATTTCTTGACATTGGCTCCGGTATTCCTACGTCTGAGAATGTTCATGAGGTTGCACACCAACATAACCCAGATGCCCGCATCGTCTATGTTGATATCGACCCAATTGCCGTTGCCTATGGGCAACACATTCTGCAAGGACAAACACAGGCTACTACAATTGAAAGTGACATCATACACTTCGATGAGATTTGCTCCCATAGTGAGACGAAACGCTTAATTAACTTTCAGCGGCCAGTGGCCATTCTGCTGGTCTCGATGCTCCATTTTGTGCCCAACGATACGGAAGTACAGCGAGTCATTGCTCAAATCAAGGAGTCTATGTCAGCAGGAAGCTATCTGGCGATTAGTCACGCCACCATCGACTCGGCAACACCTCAGCAGCACACCGAGATGCGTGAGATCTATAGCAAAACCACAATGCCGATCAAAGGCCGTACTAAGCGTGAAATCACAGCACTTTTTGACGGTCTACAGTTAGTTGAACCGGGGGTGGTGTTTGCACCACTCTGGCGACCCGACGGCAAGGAAGATCTCTGGCTCGACCAGCCAGATCGTTCACTAGCATTTGTCGGTGTAGGCAAAAAAGTGTAGCGGTGGTGCGGGAAAACAACCAACATTCGTATCAGTAAACCTCTCAGGAGCGACACATGGCCGCATTCGATATACACATATTCACCGGGACCTTTGACTCAGAAGACAGTGCGATGGACTATGCGTCTGTAAAGTACAACGACGATGATAGCGTCGATTGTCAGCTTGCTGCTGATATCAGTGCATCAGCTCTTGAAGAGGATTTCTTCGAGACCATCTTTGGTGATGAGCGACATGAATATCTGCAATCACTGCTGGTCTCGCCCGAGGATATCAACGCGATTAGGGCTACCGAGAACTCAGCATCAAACACCTTTTTCCTCATCTTCGCCATTGAAGATCACGTCGACCTCACCTTTGACACCAACCCCAAGACAGTCCAGTTCCTTGGCACATACAAAGGAGCATGGCAGTAGCGGTCCTCGCTTGAGCAGACACAATTGATCATGAATTGTGCGGGGCTTTGGAGAGTGTTTGAGGGAAATTCCTTGTGACGACTGAGGAGATTCAAGTCTGATAGGGCGCATCTAGATTATAGATAACCAGGCTGATACAGTAACATATCTGGCAGTTGTTTAAGGAATGACAAACAACCTAAAGGAGAGACAATGTTTTTTGAAGCTATTGGCGGTATGATTTGCCTGGGATTATTGGGGTTCCTCTTTGTAGGAAGTATAGGAGCCATAGCGGTCAGCCTGCAAGGCAATGTCAGTGGTTGGACACGATTAGCACAACACTACGCATACTCAGAAACATTTAGAGGAACTAAGTGGTATATACAGAGTGGCTATATGGGCAATGCCAGATATGGGAATTGTTTAACTATCGGCATTGACCAAC
>JBCDFA010000136.1:0-17671 GCA_039178835.1 Chloroflexota bacterium | reverse complement strand
GCGCCCCAATCCAAGCCCAGGCATATGAATACCCCAGGGATCGCACGCCTGCTCAGGCGCAATCGGCACATTTTCCATGCCCAGTTCATCACCATAGTAGAGGGTTGGGGTACCACGTAGTGTAAACAGCAACATCATTGCCACCCGTGCCTGTGCTACACCAATGCGGGTGGCAATGCGATGTTCGTCGTGGTTGCCCAGCACATAGTTGGGCCATGCGCCTGGTGAAATGGTGCTTTCGAGTGTCTCAACGGTCTTTTGGATAGCCTGTGCTTGCCATGGTGTGTTGAGCAAACCAAAGTTGCAGGGCATATGCAACTCATCAAGCTGCTCGCCATAGTAGCTGGCCCATTCTGGCACATCAAAAATATGAATTTCGCCGAGTGCGATGCGAGGCTGCTCTTGCCCATAGCTGTCGAGCAAACGGCGTAAATCCCGAAATACGTCATGAACATCAGCATCGCCTTTGTCGTACAAGTGGAGCTGTGTGTCATACGCGCCAAATGACTTGTGAAACGTCGTATGGACAACTGGATTAGTTGGATTGTCACGCATAGCATGATCTTTCATAATGTAGTGTGCGGTATCGATACGTAAACCATTGACGCCACGATCAAGCCAAAAGCGAACAACCTCAAACATTGCTTGTTGTACGGCGGGGTTACGCCAGTTCAACTCTGGCATGCTACTTAGAAATGAGTGGAGATAGTATTGTCCTGTGTGTGCATCCCACGTCCATGCTGGACCACCAAAGACACTCAGCCAGTTGTTAGGTGGTGTGCCATCCTCTTGTGGATCGGCCCAGACATACCAGTCGCGTTTGGCAGCGGTACGAGAGGAGCGCGATTCACGAAACCACTCATGTTGATCCGAAGTGTGATTGGGAACATAGTCAATAATTACCTTGAGATTCCGCTGATGGGCTTCTCTGACGAGAAGATCAAAGGTGTCCAGATCGCCAAAAATGGGATCGACATCTCTATAATCAGCAATATCATATCCAAAATCAGCCATCGGTGAAGGATAGATCGGTGAGAGCCAGAGTGCATCTACGCCAAGTGTGTCACTGAGATAGTCTAATCGCGAGATAATGCCTTTGAGGTCGCCAATTCCATCACTGTTCCCGTCCTGAAAACTGCGCGGATAAATATGATAAATAATGCCAGACTGCCACCACTGAAGGGTTTGTTTGGTCATGTTTGATCCTTGTACAATGCAACAGCGAGAGTACGCATGTATTGTGGCAGCGTGACATAGACCGTTGGTCACACGTCTGCTCTGGGCGCTCATTGTAGCATAAAGTCTTTGTGGAGTATGTTGGGGCATGGGTGAGCCAAGGTATAGCTACGCTCGGCGAAGAAATCTCGAAAGGTCTGGTCGATCACGTCCTGAAAATATGCAATGCGTTCATTGAGAGTCAGGGTTTCTCCTCTGATTATGATCGATTTATTTCCCTAAAAAGTCATAGTAAAATATATAATCGCTCAGTTCCTTTGATCCAAACTAATATCACTCAAGGATCATAAAGAAACCCTTCAACCGATTTTCTGCTATCAATGCCCAACACTGTGAAGATAGAGCTACCCAAAAAGTCGCTACCTCAGGTTGTCCAAATGTCACTAATGCATGTGTGTAAGCAGTAGCAGTAACGATGTTTGCCTCAAGATTGAACGCATGCTGCTGGATAGTCGTAACCGGAAACTCGAGACTTGCGGTTACGGTCGTTACTGGAACAGGTATGGATTGTGTAATCTGCCAGGCATGACGAGGGATGACAATTTTTACTGCGCTCAGGATGCGGTTGGCGTTGAGCCGAAACAAGACCGGGTCTTCTAATTCCACCCGATGTGTTGCGATGGTGAAGTTTGGACTGCTTAGGTAGATTAAATACTGTTCAACTTCTGGATCTTGTTGATAGAAGAGATACCCTTCATTTGTATCCTCTCTGATGATGATCTCAAGTTCATTCATCACGTCAGCCCCTCCCACACTGTTTGAAACGGTTACAAGTGTATCATGATTTACCGTCGTCTAGTCTTAAATTCTCAACATCAACCAACAACCTCTCTTAATACTGATCAAGCGAATCGGCTCGTTTTTCAGCGATGATCATCGCTTCCTTTGCTTCTGTTAATGAGAGTTCGCATATCTGACGAAGCAACCGAATACTGGTGATCCCGTTGAGGCCATCCTCTTTGGCGGTCAGATAGATCTGTGCCGCTGATGCTCCCGCGTCGTGCATGTGTTGATATTTCTCGAAGTGCTGTGACATTATGAGTCTCTCTCGTTTTGTTGAAAAGGTATGTCGATACCAATGTGATATACCTCTTCAGATGCAGAGGATTTGACCAAGTGAACAAAATTTTGTATGTAGGCATCCCGCACTAGTATTATGTGGAACGCATCATAATAACTTATCCTCTGATATGGAAGTGGCTCCAAATCAAAACGGCTTAACACTCTTTCTCCATAGCTCTATTCAAAATGAGTTTTAGTAATGGTTAATGTATCAACGCGTCCTCGAACAATAGCTGCACTCAGAAAGCGATAGATAATACGAATAATCTCATTAAACTCATGTGGGCGAAATGTATTGTTTGCTGATTGTGCAATGGCTTGTTTAGTTGGTGGTTCCATGCTGTATCTCCTCAGTAGGGATTTTTTAGCACTACGTGTGAGACTATATTGCGTTTAGCATCCATTGCCACAACTCATCTACACCCTTGTCTTCTACCGCGACACAGCGGATGATGGTGTCGTGAAAGTGCGGAGGAATGTACTCCAGCAGAGGATTCTGATCAGTCAGGTCGACTTTGTTGAGTACAAAAAGCCATGGGATGTCGTCCCAGTGAGTACCGACCTGCGCTGCACACGTAACATATTCCTTAAAATCAGGAAGTTGTAGGTTGATGCAGGCAAACGCTGATATCACATAAACCACCACAGTTGCATTGGTCAGCACAGTGGGTATGACCGTGTCGTTGACAAAGGCGCCAGACGCGGTCATAACCTGGATATGCCGCTGCGGAAGGGCGATGTCAAGGGAGGTGATTCGTTTCGTCTCATCAGCGTCAACGGTGAGTTGATGCTGTGGATTTCGGCGTTTCAAACCATACAAGAGCATGGTTTTCCCTACCATTGGAGCCCCTGCCAGAGCGATCTTGCGGTGTGCTTGGTCATTCATAATGCCTCCATATCATGTTTCTGAATCCACAACAACGTTTCCATTTGAAACAATCACCTTATTATCGACCAATAATGTCGCATCAGCAAGCGCATAGTCCACATTCAGTGATGATTCATTCTGGCCACCCCATATATCGATTTTCACCCAGTGAAATAAATACGTGCCCATGCACATGTTCGTCCACCAATGTCCAGCCAATTGGGCGATCAAGATAGGGATTGAGCCCCAGGCCGATGTGTCCTACGCGGCGTGGTTCACCAGAATGACTGTCCAGTTCTGCAGTGAGTGCCTCGGCACCGCTACTTGCTTCGATCCTTGTGATACGCCCTCCATTGAAGTGCAGCACAACATCGGTGGCTTGATCTGCTCTGGGGAGCCAGAGACTTCCCTCCGTCTGGTCTTCCAGAACTGTTGTATAAATGGACCCTGCGGGCAAATTTGAAACGATGGCGCCCTGACTTTGATCGGTAGCATCGATATACCCATCATCGCTTAACCAACGGCGATTGCCGTGCACCATTCGTAGCTCATGGCCATCACCACTGCGAATGGTGATCATTTGCCCATCCTGTGCTATTTTTAGTACCTGGCTGATCTCGCGTTGTAGTTCTTCGATACTGGCCCCCAGGGCGGGCAAGAGCATGGCTTCTAATGATTCTAAAGAGAGACCAAGCTGCTGTGCGCGTTGTTCAGTGGGAATCGCTACGAGGAGATATGGTAAACGCCGCTCCTCCTCGATAATGCTCAAACGATGCTCGGCCTCTTGCCAGGTAGCAAATGCCTCCTGCGGTATCTGGTCGAAGTCTGGTCGTGCACCTGCCAGCACCACGATACGATCAATCTGGTGCATCCAGGTGCCCCGATGTTGATCCCACTGAGCCAGGTAGTCTTGAGGTGCTTCCGTCCATAGACGTTGCATGTAGGCTGCTGGAGTGAGCTGCGGCAATGGCGTTGCCCCTACGCGCTCAATAGCGAGCATGGTTTCCAGTAAAACCGCTAGATTTCCCGTATCATCGCGCACGTTGATGAGTTCACCGGGTTGCACTCCTAGACCTTGCACAATTCGATGAGCAATGGGTGTCCATAGCTTGTTCACGTTGTCCTCTATTGCGTTTCTGGTAGTTTTGTTACCTGTTTCCATAAACGAGTAGATCCAGAACCGTTGCGTGTTCGTGTGGGACTAGCGCTCTTACGGCTGGCGCAATACGTTGGTAGAAGCGAGCCAGTTCTGCCTTGGCCTCATCAATCGCCGCTTGCAAAAGCGTTCTTTGAAGTGTAATCGGCTCCAGATCGGTTAGTTCATCGTATTCATCTGTTTCCCGTATCTGAATGAATGTGTCATCAATTGATTTCATCATGAGCCAGGGATGGCCTATCCACAACATCTCCTCTTCCTCGCTTGAGATATTGAGCGCCTTCTTCCATTCTTGTAAATCTCCCAAATCACCGCAGCATTGTGGGTAGATGATGGTTTTCTCGGTCTCAAGCACATAGCCGCCGCTCAGTGCCTGAACATAGTCAGCCATAGTCGCATCAGGTGTAGGTTGTATGTGGGCCAGGTGCTGCTTGAGGAGTTGTTCTATGACTATCGGTTGGTGAATGGCTTCTACACGCACCAGCCACGATCCATGTGCGTAGGGCTCTAAGTCTTCAATGCCCGAGTCGGCAAGGGACGCCTTCCAATATGCAGCCCACTCATCGCGGTATTCATCGATAGTCCCTGCTGGGGTGATATGTCTACGTTTCTGGTATGTGGCCGGTTCGAATTCAACGACAGGGACAAGTTTCATCTTATAGATATTCTACTCATTGTGTTGCGTTATCGCTTTATGAACATACCTTCGTTTCGTGGGGCACATTTTTGAAAACCGAACTTTTCATACAGTTCAGGGACCGATGCTATGAGGCAAATGTAGGAACCTTCTGGGGCATGACTGTCGATGTAGTTCATAACTTCTTGCATGATGAGATACCCGAGACCTTTACCTTGATAGTCTGGAACAACCGCAATATCTACGATCTCGAAATTGCAGCCGCCGTCGCCTACAACTCGCCCCATTCCGACCGTCTTGTTACCTTCGTAAAGCGTCACAGCAAAAAGACTGTTGGGCAAGCCCTTGCTAGCCGCTTCAGGTGAACGATACCCCAGCCCTGTGATGTTGCGAAGATGGAGGTAATCTTCTATGTTTGGTGGTGCATACTCGGTTCTGATAGATGATGGATGCTCTGCCAATGTTACTCACCTGTTCTGCGCTGTGCTTTGGGTTTGCCCCAGAGTACCCGCCCTTTGATGCTTCTTGCCACGATGCCATCTTGGCAGTATCTGTTGATGACTTCTTGCATTTGTTGATCAAACGCCGCTGCGTCTGAAGCAGCCATTCGATCTCTTGAGAAGCCGTTTCTCGCGTGATATGACTCGATCCACTCTGCTGTCGTCTGTTGAAATAGGGTTGGCTGTGTTTCGGTCATTCCACTTTGTTCAAACAAACCTTGTTGTTCTAATGCTGCCATTACCTCGGCTATGTCGTATGGCACATACTCTTTATTCATCGAATATCGGTTTATGATGACACCAATTTCCTTATCCCAGGGTGTCGGTAGGGCTCTATCTTCTACAATAGCAAAATAACCTGTCTCACATAGAATTTGTGCAAACTTTGGTAGTACTATTTCCCATTCCATCCAATGGAAACTGGCTGCAGCTACAATCAAGCTATATGATGATCGTAATGAGGCATCTTCAATGGCACCATGAGTCCAGCGTATGTTGGGATGATCTCCTCCTGGTAAGGTCTTGCCGGTTGCAATCATTGCTTCTGAGAAATCTACAGCATCGATTTCATCAACAGATGGGGCCAATTGTCTGGTAATAAACCCAGTTCCACAACCAGCATCCAGAACACGCCATGGTTTATCGGTCTGCTGGACAAGCGACATTAGGATGTCAAACACTTCAGGTGGGTACATCGGACGATATTGATACGCCTCGACAACACGCTGATCTTTGAAGACACTTGCGTACTCGACACCGAGGTGCTTTGGTTTGGGTATCATTACTGTAGCCCTCTAGTCATTTCAGTTGATTGTGCAATATTGAATTAGATTATATTATACCAAGCCCCCTACCCATTGCTGAGTAGAGGGCCTGTGCGGGCTTTGGAAAGCAATTATTCCTCGTCTTCGTCGTCTTCGTCACCACCCGGAAGCACCTGTTCAGTATCTTCATCGTCCTCACCATCCTCACCACCGCCGCCGCATCCGCTCAGGACGAGGGCGCCTGCAAGCATGGCAATACCAAGATAACGTAATAGTGATCGCATCGGAATGTGCTCCTTCTACATATGTGAAATATCTAACACATAATAGCAAGAGATGTGCCACTTTTACACGTTGGGTGGAGAGATTGGCTTGTATGACAGGGTGTAGGATTCTGAGAGAATGGTAGCACTCGATGTGATTTGCACACAACAAATCGCCGCCTATTCCACAATAGATGGCGATCTGCAATAGACATTGCTGTGGAGGAAGGCTACACGAGCATATAGTCGCCGTGCTCATACATAGCAACGGTGAATGCCGTACAGTTGATTACGTAGTCGGCAAGGGGACCTGAAGGGGTCCGGGCAATGCGGCGGGCCAGTTGATCAAGCTCTTTATCGAGGCGTTCCTGTACGATAGCTCTGGCACGCAGGATTTCCCGACTGTTCAGCTCATAGTGTGCGGTGGGATCGTAACCCAGTTCTGCAAGCGTAATGGTAATACTTGTGACCTTTTGCTCTTCGAGTTCGCGTTCCAGTGAGCCGAGATCGTTCGCGAGTCGCACCACTCGCCCGGCAACCTCCATTGCACCAACCCAGCGTGCCCAGGCCATTTGTGGAAATTCCTCAAACCCAGCCGCGATAGCGCCCCCTGCACGTAAACAGATCGAAAGATGAGCTTGATCGAGATAGCTTTCGAGTGATGGAAGCTTGTTCGTATCATAAAAACGAAAGTTTTGATACACCTCGTTGCTCATCGCTTTCAGTGCAATGGCAAACTCACTAATGACATTCTGAAGACTCCACTCGTGGGGCCATTGTGCTACCGGTGACCACGTTTTGATAAGAGTCAGAATAAAATCGCGTAGGGCCTTGCTCAGATAAATACTTTCCTGTGGCAGTGCGTTGTAATGTGCTGTTTTTGCCATTTTGGTGGGGAATTGAAATATTTGTGACTCAGAGCCGGTTTGGCTCAAGTGATTCAAGAAGTGTTTGCTTTCCAGCAGTACCTGTGAGAGCGGAAAGGTCATACGATCAATGTACCAGAGTTGCCCAATCGGATCTTTGGGGTCAAACGGGCGACTTGGACAGGTATCGAAATACTCATCAATACGAAAAATGAGACTGGCAAATTTCGCAAGAACCATGGCGTGCTCGTAGTCGGTTGGTTCTGGTGTCCCAATGACACCAGTGTATGCAATAGTATCGGCGCGTTTGGTCGAGAGGTTGTGGCTGTGCAGCCAGAGCTGAATGTCTTCTGTTATCTGAGCAATGATCGCATGTTGTTCGCGCCCAGTACTAGTATGCATGGAAGCTTTGCGCTGGGCAACAATGTCACGCCAATCGAAACTGAGACGATTGTTGGTAGAACGTGGATAGGTCAGTGCGATCATGGTGAGTGCTCCTTACAGCATTGCATAACAAGCCGGATTGCTCCGACAAGGTTGGTCTATCACGTAGTGCGCGTTGAGATGTATACGATTACATTCCTGATGTAGTTATATCATTTCTCTTTGACTGCGTAAGTTTCGATCTGTGTGCGGAATGATTGCCATTTTATTATGGTCGATACTTTATGCAATCCTGTAAATTAACCATATATTTGCTATTCTGAGCTAACTGAGCAGTTTTAATCGATGAAAGTAAAAGTAAACTTTATGTTTTGTGTCAAAAAATATTCCTGGCTGGATGGACTTGTGTAGAAGTTAGCATTTGCTCGTTACAGTGACCTGTGCTACGATTATTTGACCTATTGTATCAACACACGATCATATAGTATCGAGCCGAGACCGTTCGATTGAACAGAACAGGCCTATGACAGGTGACGAGATCATTGTGCGTGGTGCACGCCAACATAACTTGAAGAACATTGATGTTTGTATTCCCCGCAACAAGTTGGTTGTTGTCACTGGCCTTTCTGGATCGGGTAAATCCACGCTAGCGTTTGATACCATCTTTGCTGAAGGACAACGGCGCTATGTCGAGTCGCTCTCTGCTTATGCACGCCAATTCCTTGGCCAACTCGACAAACCTGATGTTGATGGGATCGAGGGGCTTTCGCCAGCCATTGCCATCGATCAAAAAAGTGGGAGCCGTAACCCACGCTCAACTGTCGGCACGATCACCGAAATCTATGATTATCTCCGCTTGCTCTTTGCTCGTGTAGGTCGTCCACATTGCCCCCATGATGGTTTGCCGCTGCAACGCCAGACGGCCCAGCAGATGGTCGATGCGATTGTGCAGTTGCCCATCGGAAGTCGCCTCTTGCTGTTGGCACCACTGGTTCAGGATCGCAAAGGTGAGCATCAGAAGGTTCTCGATGATGCGCGTAAGGCTGGCTTTGTGCGTGTACGTATCAATGGCGAGGTATACGATCTGGATGATGAAATTCGTCTCGAGAAATACCGCTCACACACGATTGATGCTGTTGTCGACCGATTGATTATTCGTGATCCTGCTGAGTCGCAGCAGGGAGACCGCATTCGTATTGCCGATTCGGTGGAAACAGCGCTTAAGCTTGGTGGTGGGATCATCAAAGTGCAGATCGTTGGTGGTCAGGAGTTGCTTCTCTCTGAACAATTCGCTTGTCCCGTTCATGGTCCTATCAGCGTGCCATTGCTAGAGCCACGTGCATTCTCGTTCAACAACCCCGAAGGTGCCTGTCCCAACTGCGATGGACTTGGCGTTGTGCGCCAGTTCGATCCTGAGCAGATTACCCCCAATCGCTCATTGAGTTTGGCTGAGGGTGCGATTGTGCCCTGGCGCAACGTGAGCAAATCACAACAACGTTATTTTGATAGCCTGCTCGAGTCACTTGCAGAACACATGCATTTTTCCATGCAGACCCCTCTGCGCGATCTCGCCTCCGATGCAGTGAGCACCATTCTGTATGGCTCAAACGGGGATGTTATGTCGTTGCGTTATCCTCTGCGAGGGGAGATGCATGTGGTCGAAGCACCTTTTGAGGGTGTTATTCCGAGCTTGCGCCGCCGCTTAACTGAATTAACAACCGACACTGAGCGGGTACAACTCGAACAATACATGGAGCTACGCACTTGCCTGTCGTGTAATGGTGCCCGTTTACGCCCCGAAGTGCTGGCGGTTCGCATCCTGGGCCACACCATTGCCGATGTCGTATCCATGTCGCTCAACCAGGCACTGGTCTGGGCCGATGAACTGTTGTGTGATAAGGAAGAAAAAAAAGGTGCCGAGCCAGACGAAAATACGGTCTCGTCCATCAAGCTCACGGCACGTGAACGCATGATCGCAACGCCCATTGTGAAGGAAATACGCGCACGTTTATCGTTTCTCGTCGATGTTGGTTTGCACTATCTCACGCTGGATCGGGCTGCCGCGACTCTCTCGGGTGGCGAAGTTCAGCGGATTCGATTGGCGACTCAGATTGGCTCTGGTCTTATGGGCGTATTGTACATCCTTGATGAGCCAAGCATTGGGCTGCACCCACGGGACCATGGCCGCCTCCTTGAAACGCTGGTGTACCTACGCGACATGGGCAACAGCGTCCTGGTGGTGGAGCACGACGAAGCGACGATCCGCGCTGCCGATTGGCTGGTCGACATTGGGCCGGGTGCTGGCGAAAACGGTGGTGAGTTGGTCGTCAGTGGTCCTCTCCAAAAAGTACTTGACACACCACGTTCGATCACCGGCCAGTTTCTCGCTGGTCGACGGCAGATTCCCGTTCCACGTCGCCGTCGTCGTGGCGACGGGCGGCACGTGACGGTCAAGTGTGCACGTGAGCATAATCTCAAACAGATTGACGTAACGTTTCCGCTGGGAACCCTGATCTGTGTCACAGGTGTGAGTGGATCAGGGAAGTCGACGCTCGTTACCGATACGCTCTATGCACGGCTTGCCCAACTCCTCTATGATGCCAAAGATCGCCCTGGCGCACACGACACTATTTATGGCGTGGAACATCTTGATAAGGTTATCTCCGTCGATCAGGCGCCGATTGGGCGGACACCACGTTCAAATCCTGCAACCTACACCAAAGTATTCGATCCTATTCGTCAGTTGTTTGCCCAAGTGCCAGAGGCCCGGGCACGTGGGTATGATGCGAGTCGCTTCTCGTTCAATGTCAAAGGTGGGCGGTGTGAGCATTGCCATGGTGAGGGGGTGATGCAGATCGAGATGCAGTTCCTCCCGGATCTTTTTGTCCCCTGCGAAGTCTGTCATGGCATGCGCTACAATCGTGAAACACTTGACATTCGCTACCGTGGGAAGAATATTGCCGAAGTGCTCGAAATGACCGTTGATGAGGCTGTGGCGTTTTTTGGGCGTATCTCAAATATTCGCGATAAACTCCAGGCACTGATCGATGTCGGGCTAGGGTATGTTCGGCTGGGTCAAGCGGCCACGACCTTATCTGGTGGTGAAGCACAACGTGTGAAGCTGGCCACCGAACTGGGGCGTCGGGCGACGGGTCGTACACTCTACATTCTGGATGAGCCAACGACAGGGCTTCATTTTGCCGATGTTGAGCGATTGTTACAGGTATTGCAACGCCTCGTCGATACGGGAAATACGGTTCTGGTGATTGAGCACAACCTTGATGTAATCAAAAGTGCAGACTGGGTGATCGATATGGGGCCAGAGGGTGGTGATGGTGGCGGCACGGTTGTTGCTGCAGGAACTCCAGAACATGTAGCAGAGATCGAAAGTTCTCATACGGGACTCTTCTTGCGGCAAATGCTTGGCAGTTGACAGATTAGCATCTGCTGCATAGAATCCGCACGTTATGCATATACTCCATGTGGTACAACTCTACTACCCGGTTGCTAGCGGGGCTGCCCGCTATTTTATCGAGATTAGTGAGCGACTCGTCCGTGATGGGCATCAGGTCACGGTGCTGACTACCGATGCCTATGATCTGGAGCATCTCTGGGCATCAGGAAAGCGACGGGTCGAGGTTGAGCGAGAAAACCACAAAGGTGTCGAGATTATCCGTTTTCCGGTGCAGCGTCTACCGGGACCAGCGCTGCTCTATCCGGTGATACGGCGACTTATGGTGGAGCTATCGCAGGTCTCTGGCAGCGAACCACTGCTGCGTCGTGCGGCGCAACTCACACCACGATTACCAGCAATGGAACGCTATCTTGCCGATAGTATCAACCAAAAGTTTGATCTGGTGAATGCAACCAATATTACGCTCGATTTTGCACTTTTTCCAGCATATCGATTTGCACAACAGCTTAATATTCCGTTTATCTGTACGCCGTTTGTGCATCTTGGCGAGCCGGACAGCCCGAACATTGTGCGCTACTATAGTATGCGCCATCAGCTGGATTTGCTGCGCCGCAGCGATCTCGTGATTACACAGACGGGCCTTGAAAGCGCCTTTCTGACTGAGCAGGATGTACAGACAGATCGTATGCGACAGATTGGTGTTGGTGTGACACCATCGGACGTGGAAGGGGGGGATGGGCCACGCTTTCGTGCGGAGCACCAGATCAAAGGGCCGATTGTGTTGTACATCGGTGCGCTTGCGTATGATAAGGGTGTGATGCATATTATCGAAGCAATGCAGCAACTTTGGGCCCAAGGGAGCACCGCCACGCTGGTGCTTATCGGTGCACCGCTGGCACACTTCACCAAGTTCTATGAGCAACTCTCTGAGAAAGATCGGGCGCGTATTCGCTTATTGCCCTATGCCTCTGACGCAGTCAAGCACGATGCGTTGGCAGCGGCGACACTGCTGACCATGCCGTCACGCACCGACTCATTTGGGATTGCTTTTCTGGAGGCGTGGTGCTACAAACTCCCTGTCGTAGGTGCACGTGCAGGTGGCGTTCCCGATGTGATCGATGAGGGGCGTAATGGATTGCTGGTAGACTTTGGTGATGTTCCGGCGCTCGCATATGCTTGTGGTCGCTTACTTACCGACCGCAGCGAAACCTATCGGTTGGGGATTGCAGGCCACGCCAAGGTCATGCGTGAGCTGACATGGGATCATAAATATGCCCAAGTGCGTGATGCGTACAATGAATTGCTGTCACCTCAAGCTACAAAAAAGGGTATAAGTCCAAACAATACCGAACCTACGACAACCATAACCCGGTAAGATAACCACTCTTGATTGCTCTGCTCTGTGGATGTATCAAGGATTCTCGCCAAAGACTGAACCGTCATACCAATTAGTGCAACGATTAGCAGCATCGAATACCATGAAGCATCTATGGTGAGTCCATCGATCCCAAATCGGCTGCTCAGAACTTCGATGCACATTATCAATGGAATAGCTGCGAGTAAAATTGAGCCTATGAGACTGACAAGACGTGAGCGAAACGGGACCTGCGGTTTTTTCCAAAATGAGGTAAAGCCATCTTGAAGGAAAAAAACGAAAAACCATACTGGTGGCAGGAGAAAACTGAAGTTAACAAGCGGATTGGTTGTTGTTTTGAAGAAAAAGAAACCGATTATTAGCCATACAAAGAGTGGAATTGAGACGAACGGGGAGATGACTCCAAGTCTAGTATTACTTTTTACCATTACACTGCCTCTCTTCTGATACGTTTGTGTTTTTTCTCTACTTTATTGTATCACGGTGAGGGTGGTTTGTCTCAAATATCGATTTTTTTGTTTGATTTTTATTACAATATCCACATAGATAAAGACACATGGAAATGCATGCTATCGTTACAGACATTGTTCGTTCGATTGTGCCTTTTGATGCGATTGAGCAAGTACATATTGACTCTACACTCACCTGGATTGAGACCGGTGTGCCGTTGTGCCGCATTCAGAAGCCAGATATTCCACCACAACACCTTGTCTCGTACTTTGTGCTCTTCGATCCACTGCATCAAAAGCTACTGCTGGTTGATCATAAAAAAGCGAAGCTGTGGCTGCCAAGCGGAGGTCATGTCGAGCCGGGTGAGCATCCACAAACAACCGTGAGACGGGAAGTTCAGGAAGAATTGTCTCTTGAGGCTGTCTTTTTTCTGCCCGGACCTCTTTTTATAACGGTTACCGAAACAGTTGGTATCACGGCTGGTCATACTGATGTATCGTTGTGGTATGTTTTGCATGGCGATAGTACGCAATCAATAGCATACGACACTGATGAGTTTCACCAGATTGCATGGTTTCCACTACAGTCGTTACCATTAGCACGAAGCGATCCGCATATGGCGCGTTTTGCAATGAAGCTTCAGATGGTCACGTCGTTATGACATGAGGGAACGATCTGTGCAAAACAAGCTCAGGTTCCCTCGACAATCTCAGTCAGCCGTTGATGTAGCGGCGGTTTGTAACCGCCGTGTGTAGATAACGGCCAAGTGAGGCGGGGCCTTCGACAGGCTCATATCTCGCCGATGCATGTCACCTGGTGGCCTTCGACAATCTCAGTCAGCCGTTGATGTAGCGGCGGTTTGTAACCGCCGTAGTGAGCTATGCAACCTCGTCAAGGAGATATGCGTAGATAAAGTAGGCACATGTTATACACGCTGTAGGTCGGGGAATTATTGGTTATGGTCTGTCATCAGACTATGTGACATCACACATTGAGTCGAGGCTCCCTGATAAGCTATGTCGCTCCTGCAGCACGGCCTTGCCACGTTCGTTGTTCTGGAGCACAAGCTGGAGAAACATATGACTAGCCAAATGTTACTAATGTTATTCATGATTCTTACACTGTTTGCGGGTATTGCAGGGTTTAGTTATGGGCTATGGATTATTAAAACAAGTCGGGTAAAGGTCTACCGCCGTAAGGGGATCACAACCTCTACGACCACTTTGACTGGTGCAGCGGCGCGGCGCGTCGGTATTGTTTTGGTTGTAGGGGCAAGTTTTATTACCTTGATCAATCTTATTTTCATCAGCTCTCTGTTTTAGCAGACCACGAGCAGCCACTCTTGGAGTGGCTGCAACACCTGAACCGTAGAAAATAGTTCCGACCAATTCCAACCCTCCTCTGAGTCTCTGATGTTTGTGCAAAACTGCCCACACATATTCTGAGCAGATTACGATTTCGCTGCACTTTACACAACTCTATGCTATCATAACCGCACACATGAGTTCGGTAGATACACCAATACAACTCAGTTGGCAGCAACTGCCGACACCACGACCCGTATGAATGGCACAATACACTGCAGGGGGATTCATGTCACGTGTCCTTATTCTCTTTGCCCACCCCGCACTCGAGAAGTCGCGGGTACATCGTCGACTCATTCGTGAAATACTCCATGTTCCTGACATCACATTTCATGATTTGTACGAGGAATATCCATCATTTGCTATCGATGTGCCCCGTGAACAGGAGCTACTGACCGACCACGATATCGTGATACAGCAACATCCCTTCTTCTGGTACAGCACACCAGCGATCTTGAAACAGTGGGAGGATCTGGTCCTTGAGCATGGCTGGGCATATGGCTCGAAGGGTGTTGCTCTGAAGGGAAAATGGACGCTCAATTTGATTAGCGCTGGTGGGCGTGAGGTGGCATACCGACGTAATGGTTACAACCGCTTTACTATCCGTGAATTGCTAGCCCCAATTGAGCAGACCGCATATCTGTGCAAGATGCAGTACCTACCGCCATATGTTATTTTTGGTACCCACGGCCTGCAAGACACCGATATTGACCAGGCCGCACAGGAGTATCTTCAACTGCTCATTGCACTACGCGACGACCTTATCGATCTAAACGCAGCTCTCTCGTATGAGACGATGAACGAGGTATTGCAGGCACATGTGAAAGGGGAGACCACCGTATGAGCAGCGAAGAATTTCTCTTTCAGGCATTTGTCTATCTGACGGCGGCAGTGATTGCGGTGCCACTGGCCAGTCGTTTAGGTTTTGGCTCGGTGTTGGGCTACCTGCTGGCCGGAATTGTGATTGGTCCCTTTGGGTTGGGGTTGATTGGTGAAGAGGGCGAAGATGTGATGCATTTTGCCGAGTTTGGTGTCGTCATGATGCTGTTCGTCGTTGGTCTTGAACTTGAGCCAGAACGGCTGTGGCGGTTGCGTGGTCCGATTCTGGGCCTGGGTGGGTTGCAGGTTGTGGCCACCACGCTTATAGCGGCTGGTATTGGCATGGCATTTAGCTTTCCCTGGCAGACGGCGTTGGCCATTGGCATGATCTTTTCTCTGTCCTCGACGGCTATTGTGCTGCAATCGCTCAATGAAAAGGGTTTGCTTAAGACTGAGGGCGGACAGAGTGCGTTTTCGATTTTACTTTTTCAGGATATTGCGGTCATACCAATGTTGGCCTTTTTTCCCTTACTTGCAACCGGCGCCGTGGGTGGCGGAGAGGAGGCCCACGCAACAACGACCTGGGTTGGTGGTTTGGCGCCGTGGGCGCAGACGCTGGCCGTGTTGGGGGCGGTGGCTGGTGTGATTCTCGCCGGGCGCTTTGTGGTGCGTCCGATCCTGCGGATTGTGGCTACCACGCGTCTGCGCGAGCTTTTCACCGCTGCGGCACTTTTGCTTGTTATCGGTATTGCCCTGCTGATGACGCAGGTTGGTCTGAGTGCGGCACTGGGGACGTTTCTCGCGGGGGTGGTGCTGGCAACCAGTGAGTACCGCCATGAACTGGAGAGTGATATCGATCCATTCAAGGGGTTATTGCTGGGGCTTTTCTTTATCGCAGTTGGTGCGGCTATCGATTTTGCGCTGATCCTGCAACAGCCATTTCTTATTTTTGGCATCGTTATCGGCATTGTTGCGCTTAAGTTTGCTGTTCTTTTTGCGCTTGCGCGTATCTTTAAGCTCCAGTTTGACCAGAGCATGCTTGTGGCGTTTTCGCTGCCCCAGGTGGGCGAGTTTGCTTTTGTCCTGTTGTCGTTTGCCAATCAAGAGGGAGTGCTCGGAACCGAGATTACGAGTCCGCTGGTGGCAGTCGTGGCGCTCTCGATGGCGATCACCCCGCTGTTGCTGATCATCAATGAGCGTTTTGTCCAGCCACGCTTTGGCACCCGCGATCAGGAGGAGCGTGAACCTGATGTGATCGATGAGGAAGCGCCGGTTATTATTGCAGGCTTTGGCAGCTTTGGCTCGACCGTGGGTCGTCTGCTCAGGGCCAATGGTGTGCCGACGACGGTGCTCGAAATCGACTCTGACCGGGTCGAACTGCTACGTAAGCTCGGGCTGAAAGTGTACTATGGTGATGCCTCACGCCACGATCTGCTGGAGATAGCAGGGGCCGGTGAGGCGCGGTTGCTGGTCATCGCACTGGATACGCCTGAGCGGACGCTGGCGTTGGTCGAACTGGCCAAGAAGCATTTCCCCGATCTGACGATTATGGCGCGGGCATTTGACTGGGATGACTCGTATGAGTTGATCGAGGCCGGAGTTACTTATGTGTATCGTGAGGCGCTCGATACCTCGATGCGGATGGGTACAGATGCGTTGCGGCTGCTGGGCTTCCGGGCGTATCAAGCACAACGGGCGGCCCAGACCTTTCGCCAGTATGATAACGAGTCGCTCTTTGAACTCACGAAGAAACGGGGTGATCGCACTGTGTATCTAAGCTCTGCACGACAGCGTATCGAGAACCTGGAGCGGCTACTGGCAGCGGACCAGGTCGAGCACGATCCTTCGCGTGATTCGGGCTGGGATGCGGAGTCGCTGCGGGACGAGGTGCGGCAAGCAGGCGGGGGTTTTCGGCCAGCGCCGTCGGAATCGACATAACTATCGTAATGAAATATGAGTGCTATTGTTGTTTGTAGATGTGTTTTGGACGGCAGTAGCACTGATTTACCCACCGTAACGTAGGATGTTGCAATGTGTGGGTAGCTACAGCAAACTCTTCAGTTCCTCAGCACTTTTGCGGGTCATGCCAGGGATTGCGGCAAGTTCTTCCACACTGGCCTCACGAATGCCATCCAGCGAACCAAAGGCTTTGAGCAGCGCACGTTTGCGTTTGGGACCAATACCGGCGATCTCGTCCAGCGTCGATTTGATCGTCGATTTGGTGCGGAGTGAGCGATGATACTGTTTGGCAAAGCGGTCGGTTTCTTCGTCTATTGTTTGTACGAGCTGGAGCGCCGGACTAGTGCGTTCCAGCACAATCAGTTCAGAGGCGCTGGTGTGGTCAAAGGCACCAAACGGGACCGTTTTGATCTCTTGCTACCAGGCGCCTATGAACTGATTGTGCTGGAACGCACTAGTCCGGCGCTCCAGCTCGTACAAACAATAGACGAAGAAACCGACCGCTTTGCCAAACAGTATCATCGCTCACTCCGCACCAAATCGACGATCAAAT
>JBCDFA010000135.1:0-17859 GCA_039178835.1 Chloroflexota bacterium | reverse complement strand
TATCCTGATGCATTAGTACGATGGCGTGCCATTCGTGAGATTGTGCCGAGTGGTACGCCACCAGAAATCCGTACATATCAGGGTGAGGTGCTGTTTGTGTCCGCCCTACAAAAAGATGTACTCATTGAGGTGGCGCAGACACATAATATTCCATTAGTTCAGCGCGTCGATGTATGGTCGCTTATTCTTGAGCCATTTCTGGATACAGAGCTTGATGAACAGATGAAACTGTTCACACAGCACAAACTTGCAGAAAATGGTGTCTCTCGCGTGTATTGTACACAATTACGTGAGCGCTTTGGCCCAATAATGTATGTCTATAATTTTGATACCCTTTTGTGGGAGTGGGTGCATCTGGGCCTCTATGATCTGTTGTGTGCTCATAAAATGTTTCGTAGGCACCTCATCCCGGCGGATCAAGATTTCAATGTTGTGTATTGGGAAGCTATGGAGATCGCCGAACGTGGGCAGCTTATTTGGAGTGAGTCATAATGTGTCCAAAATCAGTACACCTTCCAAATAACATGTATTAAGATGAGGAAAGCTTGTCTCTGCTCTATTTCCTGAACGTCGTACACGGTTGACCTTGCTTGCGTGGTATGATTGATGTCTCAACCGTCAACTGGCATCTGTATAACACACAGGGAGAAATTATGGGTTTAGGTATTTCTGTCGGCATACTGGCCGATCTTATTATGAACGACGCAGAGGCTGCTGCGTGGGTGCGTGAGGATCTCAAAATCGTCAATCGTTACCTGACTGAAACAGGCTTACCAGCGCACGTAGAACCGGAGCAGTTGCCACCGCTTGACTGGCGTACGAAGGATCGTTTTTTTTCCTACAGCCCATTGCATCATCTCCGCCGAGTCTATGCGCGTACCCTGGAAGACCCAGATTGGGAACTCATACCGGTAGCCGAGGGCGAAGATCCAGTCAACGATTCGGCAGTTGAGGATGAATTATATATGTTTCGGAGTCATCTGCTCTGCCACTCGGATGCAGAAGGTTACTATGTACCGATTGACTTTACCGAATTGCTAAGCGGAGATGATATCCCTGGTGGGTTCATTGGGTCATCGCATCGTTTACGAGACGAATTGATCGTAGCCGCTCGTCCACTCAAGATTACACTGGTAGATGGTACGCTGGGCGATGCAGAGATACGCCGTATCGAAGCTATCATTGCGAGGAAGGAATTATTCTACCGCGAACACCTTGCGTGGCTCGCCTTGTTCGAAGCAACGCGTCTGAGTATCCAGCACAAATCTATGATTGCTTTTACCTAGGCAGATAATCGTCTTGTATCTTGTCACAAGCGTGGTATGATAACTACCACGCCATTTTTGTGTTTCAGCACTCTGGGAGATGCTACGCAGCATTCTATATTCGAGGTGTCAGTTGATCAAGATACACGCTCTTCAAACCGGAAAAGTGAGAGTTAAACAGGTTCAGCTTACAGGAGCAAGCAATAACCTATCGCGCATATGGGAGGTCTTCTTTACCCAAAATTGGAGCCATTGGTTTCCGATCTATTGCTGGTTAATTGAGCATCCTGATGGCTTGTTTCTGGTTGATGTGGGCGAAATAGCGAAGGTTCAGCAACCTGGTTATTTGCCTGATAATCCTATTTTTCGTGCTGTGATGCAATGTGAGGTGTCACAGGAAGATGAAATCGACCAGCAACTTGCACAACGTGGTTTTACAACCAATGATATCACCGCTATTTTTCTTACCCACCTACACACAGACCATATTGGTGGTATCGGCCATTTTCCAGATACGCCTGTCTATGTACCGAAAGCAGATTATAACGTTGCCATTGGTCCTCGGGGTGAAGGGAGTGGTTTTCTCAAAAAGAACTGGCCTCACTGGTTTAATCCAGAACTGATCGAATTCGACGACCCGGCTGAAGGTGTCTTCCTGGTAAGCAAAAAAATGACCGAAGACGGCAGTATCGTGGCCATCCCGACACCGGGTCACTCGATAGGACACACGTCGTATGTTGTGTATTCGGAAGATACTCGCTATGTATTGTCTGGCGATGTGACCTACAATATCGCTACACTGCTTGATAGTATTCCCAATATTGTCCTCAACAATGCTGCCGCTAACGACTCAGTGGCCAAACTACGTCGTTATGCGTTGGCTATCCCCACTGTCGTGCTCACATCACACGATCCAGATGTTCCACGTATTCTTGAACAGAAACATATTGTGGTTGGCAGGTGAAGTTATTGAACAGTGGTCGGAATACATAGAGAGCGTAGATAGATGATTACGGTTGATGTCAAAACCTTTCTGCAAACCGGATCGCTGGCAGGTGTCCAGACCGGCATGCATCGCACCGAAGTCCAACAATGCTTTGGTGAACCCCATGGAGTGTATCGCGCCCCTGCAAATGCAAAAATATGGTTGTATGCCTGCTTCGAGTGTTATTTCGAGCAGGATATTCTGTATGGCATACATTGCGATAATTTTTCTCTACCGTCGCAAAGCAAGCAGATACGGGTCGAACTCTGGAGCATCGAGATAGGTGTATCACGGCTATGTGTCGAACAGTCTTTGCAGGCTGAGCATATTCCCTATCGAGTTGTCTCCCCTTGGTACGGTCGCTCTTACGACGATGGGAGGGTGTTCCTCCGCCTTGCATCAGGTGTTGAACTGGCATTTATTGATGAACAGTACAATCCATATCGAGAACCGACTGGTTTGTTTGTAATGCAACTCTGGAATTTTGCTGTTTTGCCAGAACAACCACCACAGAAACAGATTAATTTCACTATACCAGCACCTACATATGAACAGATACGTCGGCGCTCGCTAAAGAAGAAGGTCAAGATTATGTCGCTGGCAGGTGGGTTAGTGGAAGAGCTTGCCCAATTATTAAGAAACCCTGCTCAGCGACAACAGTTATGTGAATATATGGAGGTAAAAGATGCTAAATCAGTTAAACAGCTGAGCGTCACGATAGGCGAAACAGACTACGATACGCTCGCATCAGCATCAGCAGCGTATGGTTGGTCCATTCCCAAGCTGTGTGGTGCGTGGGTCACGGAACAGGTGAGCAATTGGCATGAATAATATCATAGAGCGGAGAAGAGCTTGCTATGTCAATCGAACCAACTTCTAATAATTTCCCCCTACCTGAGCGCAATCGAAACTTTGTCATTTATGTACGGCTGCCACCAGAAAGAGCGTTTACTGTCGCAGATGTGCATCCTTATGTGTATGGTATGCGTTTGGGAGATGGCGCCAAACCCTGGCCACACTACCGCGATGCAGCAACACAGGAATGGTGGTCGCTTGCAAGACCCAGCGAGAAGCAACTCGATGCATTGGTCTGGCTGATCAATCTTGAGCAGCTTGCCTACAAATCCAGAGAGCAAGCTATTGCATTCCTTAAAGAAGTTTTGCCAGAACTGTCCACTGTAGCGGCGCAGTTTGGTGCTACCACAGAGCCTGAATGTACTATCCCTGCGGCGCTCGAAAAAATGGAACATTATCTCCAACGTCTGAAGCTGGAAAACGCTCGTGCCCAAATCGTCGTGGCTGCTCCCGAAGGACAGGTATACACGGTGCGGCAGTGGTGGGAAGCGCTCGCAGGTGTTGGTCTGGAATTGGGTGATGGTGATCTGTTCTATCGTTACAATGATTTATTCAGTGATGATGAAGAATTTCAACTAGACGAACTGTTCTGTGCTGAACCTTACTCAGAAGCAGGATACTTCCATCCTGGTGATCTAGACGGGCCGGTGGTGTTTCCTGATGTCGCATTGCACTTCAAGATTCGTGACTTTTCGCAACCTGCGGTTGTGCTGGAAGAGATGGCACAGGTTGCCAATCAACTGGTAGCACAGCTTAATGCACAATTGCTCACCGTTGATAGAAAGCCCTTCAACCTGTCTGAAGTGATGCATGAAGTACAGGACATCCGTGCAAAAATTGCAAACTTGGATACGGACAACTAAGCGAGTATGATCGTCACGTGCTTTGACGACGGTGATAACGTGCTTGCAAGTGTGACTTATCGGCTAGTAGTGCAGAGTTGTAGACGAATATAATCCACGTAAAGCCAACAAAATACAATAAGCGTTGAATAATACCGATATGTTGCTCGGACATGCCAAAGGTGACGGCAATAGTGACTGTACAAACAAGTGCAATAAGATGCAGCCATTCTCTTCGCATGGATGAATCAGTAAACATATGAGCGGTCAGCGTGACCGAAAACGCGGCGCCTGCCAGTGTCGCAAAGTTGGAATGGAGTTGTGCCTCTGCCGATGAGTAAAGTACCCCATCGCGAAATGGTGCCGTGCAAAAGATACCCGACAGGCCAATGCCAAGCGCATAGATAGAGAGGGATTTCGCGTAGAAACGCAAAGATATGCCAACGCAGGTTACTGAGTGCCGTAATCGATAGCATCACGCCAAAACCTATAAAGCCAATTTGCATCAGCCACTTGTTCTCGTAGCCCTGTGCGGCCAGTTCACTGACGGTGTTTTGCGTCCAATCATAGGGCGGCGGTGCAATAAACTGTGCTATACCAATAGTAATGATGATAAACGTGGTGGCAAGAACATTACCCTTCCAGTGCGTTGGTTGTGTTGAATGAGATGATGACATTATAGTAGGTTGCCCAGACACTCTGCAATACGCTATCTCAATGATTCCTAATCATCTCCATTGTAGTGGACAGGAAATATAAGTTTGTAGTACTTTTTTAACTGCTAGTGTGCGATGACGCTATAGTTGTTTGAACCAGGTGAGCGCTTCATCCCATAGTGCTTGTGATTGAGGTCGAAAAAAGCCCGTATGCTTAATAGACTCTAGGCCGTAATCAGCAGGTCGAATGTGTCTCCGTTCAACATGGTGATAGGCACGCATCATCTCATCCACCGCTTGCCTGGTTCCCCAACCATCATCGTCGATACTGTACGACAGTATAGGTGCCACAAATCTTTCGTACCGCCCAAGTGGCAGCGTTGGATCATCCAGTAAGTAATTGCGTTGTCGACACCAACCTGCCCATTCCAGTGCCACGCCCTTGGGAAGATCTTCACCTGCGCCAAGTTTGCTCCAGGGAAAATACCCCAGCAGTTGTGACAAAATGGGCATAGCAACAGAGACTATCAGACGGGTGCGCTGCCGTTCGTTCTGGGCCTGCACACCCCAATAGCCACTCTGAGCCGAAACAGCCACGACAGCGTCGATATGATGGCCGTTCTCCAACAGGCCCAGTGTTTGCCCACCAACACTATGACCAACCACAAATAACTTACGTGGCTGATGAGCAAGGACAATCCAGTCGATCACACCGGCTATATCGTACAGTGCCCAATCACGCATTTTGGCCTCGAAGCCACGTAGCGATTTTGGACGTGACTCGCCAATACCCCGATAGTCGAAGGTAAGGACCGACCAGCCCTGATCCTGGATATAGCTGGCAAAACGCCGATAGAACTGACGCGGCACCGCTGTAGCCGAATTGATGAGTACCCATACATCGCTGCCGGTAACCTCAAAGCATGTTGCTGCGAGGGAAAATCCATCAGTTGTCGTGATGGTAATATCTTGGATTAAGGCTTGTTCTGTCATCCGCTTATCCCTCTTCTGAATTGCGTTGAAAGGTATAAATCGTTTCAGCCAGAATCTGGATGTAGACGCCCTCGCCCCAATCGGAGACGCGCTGGCCACTCATCGTGTGTAACAAGGTTTCTAACTCGGTGAATAGTGCATCGTTCTCACGAATGAGCCGGGCCTGACCGTGAACGATGATGGCCAGATCGTTGCCCATGTAGAGGGTAAAGCTGACGCCGGGTCGTTGAGCAAGGTGCCGGGTGCGTGCTGCGGTGGCCACTGTTGGGATGTAGAATTGCCCACGCAACATGATCGACCAGATTGGTGCGACTCGTGGTTCACCCCGTGCTGTGACGGTCGCAAGTGCAACGGTACGTGGCTGGTCGTAGTAGTCGATGATCTGTCTGGCGGAAAGCGAACGGTCGGGCATTTCAAAAGCTTCACGTAGAAAGGGTCCTGCGCGTTCCATACTTGCGTCCAGGGTTTGTTGTAACTGGGCAATGTCTTCAGTCGTCTCGTGCATATCTCTGAACCTCGTTGTGCTATTACTATGGCTACTTGGCCCACTGTACCGCAGTTGTTTGGGGAATGCTATGTCCTTTCGTACATGGTACCATGTTGCCTTGGTTGTAGATGATTGGCTGCCATCTGATGTCGCGGCCATTTAGCATCTGAGCGAACTACACACTTTGCCTGCTCCAAACTCTTTTGCGTGTCGTGGGCATGTACCGCTGGCATTCATCGTGCTACAGACATGTCTTACAGGCCAAAAACAAAAACAAGGTTCGTTGTTGCTCACATGTTCGTATTTGAGTATAATAAGAGTAGACAGTTGAAAGCACTGTAATACGGAATATACCCTTGTCACCACAGGAAACAGTATGACCGACCAGCACCCCTTACTGGTACTCATCGATGGCCACGCTCTTGCATTCCGCGCGTTTCACGCACTCGCGGACTCGGGGTTGCGTGCGTCCACAGGTGAGCCAACCTATGCCGTTTTTGGCTTTGTATCCATCTTGTTGAACGCGATTGAGAGCCATCATCCGAAGTATGTGATTGTGACGTTTGATGTGGGGCGCACCTTCCGCGACGATCTGTATGCCGACTACAAAGCTGGTCGTGCGGAGACGCCCGAGGAATTTCATCCACAGCTTGAACGTATTCAACAACTGACACAGGCCCTGAACATCCCGATCTGTACAGCAGAAGGTTTTGAAGCAGATGATGTGATCGGCACACTGGCCCGTCAGGCCACCCAACAAAATGTGGAGACAATGATAGTGACGGGTGATACTGACGTTTTGCAGTTGGTTGACTCGCATGTGAAAGTGCTGCTCGCGAATCCGTATGGCCGTAAAACCACGACGACTTTGTATGGTGAAGATGAGGTTACAGAGCGTTACAAAGGTCTTAAGCCGGTCCAACTCACGGATTTGCGTGGTCTCAAGGGCGATACATCTGACAACATTCCTGGTGTCAAGGGGATCGGTGAAGCTGGAGCGATTGCCCTACTGAAGCAGTTTGGCACTATCGAAAGCCTGTATGATCGCATGGAAGAAGCACCAAATCGCTACAAAAAAGCGTTGACTGGTCAGCGTGACGTTGCGCTCTTTAGCAAGAAACTGGCAACAATTGTGTGCGATGCTCCGGTAGCGCTTGATCTTCAGGCGGCTACGCTGGGCGACTATGATCGTGCCAATGTCATTGCCCTCTTTCAGGAGCTTGAGTTTGGCGCTACGCTGGTCAAGCGCTTGCCCATCACCGGCAGTAGTATGGAAGTCGTTGAGCTACCATCTACGACTGGTGAAGCACAGCAGGCTAACATGTTCGATGTCCCGGATACTCCTACCACCCCTGCCCAGACTACGGTTAGTGCCCCGCAACAACTGGCTATGTTCGATGCTGCACAAACAAAGTCTGGCCAGACCACCGCGCTGACCTCGCTCTCAGGGCTCCCTGCTCCAACAGCTTTGGGTGACTATCGTGGAGTCCAGACCGATGAAGCATTCCAGGAAGTGGTGACTGAGTTGGCGGCGGCGGAGGGGTTTGCGTTCGACACCGAAGGGACCGGACTGCGACCATTCGAGAACGAGATGGTGGGTATCTCGCTGTCGGTGCGCTCGGGTTCTGCCTGGTACATTCCGTTTGGCCACCGTGAGGGTGAGCAACTGCCCCGCCAGCATGTGCTGAATGCGCTACGACCGTTTTTTGCCGATCCGAATAAGCCGAAGTATGCACACAATGCCAAGTTTGACATTGAAGTGTTACTCAACGCTGGTGTCGATGTACACGGTCTGACCTTTGATACGATTCTCGCCGCTGCGCTCCTTGAAAAACGCAAGAGTCTGAAAGACCTCGCATTCTATGAATTGAAATTGTCTGAGCCGATGATTGGCATCGAAGAGTTGATCGGCAAGGGCAAAAAGCAGATTACCTTCGCCGAGGTGCCGATTGATCGTGCTATTGCGTATGCGGCAGCCGATGCCGACATGACGCTACGATTGTTTGAGGCATTACGGCCACAGCTTGCTACTGTTCCAAAGGTCGAGCAGATCTTCCAAAAACTGGAGATGCCACTGGTGCCAGTACTGGTTCGCATGGAGCACGCCGGTATCGGACTCGATATGGCGTACATGCAGGGATTGAGCCAGCGTTTAGGTGACCGCCTGGCCGAACTGGCCCAGGAGATTTACGCATACAATCAAGGACCATTCAATATCAACTCTGGCCAGCAACTCAGTCAGGTCTTGTTTACCAAGCTGGGGCTCCCAACCGCAGGTCTGGAGAAAACCAAAACGGGCCAGTATTCGCTTACGGCGTCGGTGCTGGAAGGCATGCAGGACAAACATCAGATCATTGGTTTGATTCTCCAGCATCGCCAGTTGACCAAACTCAAATCAACCTATGTCGACGCACTGCCTGCTCTGGTCAATCCGGACACCAATCGAGTCCACACTTCTTACAATCAGATTGGGGCCTCAACAGGGCGCTTGAGTTCCAATGATCCTAACCTCCAGAACATCCCCACGCGCACGGATGAAGGTCGTGAGATTCGACGTGGCTTTGTTGCGGTGCCTGGCTGTGTGTTTATTGCGGCAGACTATTCGCAGATTGAGTTGCGTGTGCTGGCCCATATCACCCAGGACCCGAACCTCGTACAGGCCTTTCAGGAAGGTCAGGATATTCATGCAGCGACGGCATCACAACTGTTTCACACACCGATCAAGGAGATTGACAAGAATCAGCGTCGTCTGGCTAAGACTGTGGTGTTTGGTGTGATCTATGGCATTAGTAGCTTTGGCCTGGCCCAGCGCACCGATCTGAGCCGCACGGAAGCCCAGGGATTGATTGATGCTCTGTTTGCTCAGTTTCCCAAAGTGCGCGACTATATTGACCAAACGCTGGCTGAGGGCCGGCAGGAAGGTTTTGTCCATTCACTGTTTGGCCGCCGTCGCTACATTCCGGAACTGCGTAGTAGTGGCCCGCGCCGCCAGGCTGCCGAACGTGAAGCGATCAATGCACCTATTCAGGCGACTGCTGCTGACATTATGAAGATTGCGATGCTCCGGGTGGATGAAGCACTCCGCCAGCAACAACTGCGTACACGTTTGTTGCTCCAGGTACACGATGAACTCATTTTTGAAACACCAGACGATGAGATCGATACAGTTGTGGCATTGGTACGAGAACAAATGGAGTCTGCATACACCTTAAATGTTCCGCTCAAGGTTGATGTTGAAATGGGACCAAACTGGTTGGAGATGAAGGAACTAACAGAAGCGTCATAACGGTCGAAAGGGTTCATCATCGTTCTGTCATTCGGCTGTGTGAAACTAATAAACGGAGTATGCTACAATAATGCAGTTTTGATGGTCAGTGCGGTAAGAGTAGTTTTTGTAACATCTTCGGATACAGACGTTTATAGATACACAAGGAACATTGACGACCAATGCAGACTGCCGAACTAATGCCTGCCTCTTATAACCATGAACATCAGCCGACAGATCGACCGACCTTCTCTGTTGTGGCGCCAGTATACAACGAAGAAGCGCTGATCGCGGAATTCTGCGAGCGTGTGATTGCAGTGATGGAGTCATTGAATGAGCCGTTCGAGATTGTGCTCATCAATGATGGCTCACGGGATCGTTCGCTCGAGATTATGCGCGAAATCCACGAGACCGAACCACGAGTCAAGGTGGTCAATTTCTCGAAGAATTTCAGTCATCAAATTGCGATTACCGCAGGAATTGATTATGCCCGTGGACAGGCGGTGACTGTTATCGACTCTGACCTGCAAGACCCACCCGAAGTTATCCCGCAACTCATCGACAAGTGGCGTGAAGGGTTTCAGGTGGTGTATGCAATTCGGGGCGAACGTGAGGGTGAGACCGCGTTCAAGAAAGCCACAGCTACGATCTTCTACCGTCTGATTCGTCGCATTACCAACGTCGATATTCCAGTCGACACAGGCGATTTTCGTTTGATGGATCGCAAAGTCGTCGATTCGTTGAAGTCTATGCGTGAGCACCATCGCTTTATGCGTGGCCTCTCAGTCTGGGTGGGATTTAAGCAAACGGGGGTCACATACAAACGAGATGCGCGGAAGGCAGGCGAGACTAAGTACCCATTGCGTAAGATGCTCCGTTTCGCGCTGGACGGCATTACAAGTTTCTCGTATCTGCCGCTCCAACTGGCGACATATTTCGGCTTTATCGTCGCAGCATTAAGCATGGTATTCCTGCTCGTCGTCATTGTGCTACGTTCGATCAATGCGGGTGAGGTTGCTCCAGAACAGGCCGCTTTCTTTGGCCAGGCATCGACGCTGGCAACCGTCTTATTCCTTGGGAGTGTGCAGCTTATCTTCCTGGGCATTATTGGTGAATACCTGGGTCGTATCTATGACGAAGTCAAGCGTCGCCCACTCTATATCGTTGCAGAGTCGCTGGGTTTTGATGAACATAGACCATCCTCATCCAGACAATAAAATCGTGCTAAAGTAGCTTGCTATCTGCTATCTGAGCATGCTACAATACCGCATAATATGCACGACATCAAAAGAATGTTATCTATTGGCCGGCAATGGTTGCTATGCTAAATTTGTAAACACATAATGTGAGAGAACATGCTCCGGCCATCGTGTCGGAGCGTTTTGTTTTTATATGGTAGCGAAAGGAGCACCATCATCGAACAACAGGTTGTGACTCAAAGCATCGATGGCAAACGCTTGTATGAGAGCAAGCCGCCTCGAGAACGTGTCTTTCTCGTTGGTTCAGAGTTGACAGGGAATCGCAGCCCCTGGAGCGCAGAAGACTCCCTGGCAGAGTTGGCACTCTTGGCTGAAACCACAGGTTTAGAAGTTGTCGGTAGCACTTATCAACGCCTCAAACAACCTTTTCCTAAACACTTGATTGGACCTGGCAAAGTACAAGAGGTTGCGGACCTACGTGCAGAGCTACGCTATGATCTGGTGGTATTCGACGAAGAGTTGACACCTGGCCAAACGCGTAATTTGGAAACGGCGTTAGGTGCGCCTGTACTGGATCGAACCGCACTGATCCTTGATATTTTTGCCTCGCACGCTCGTACTCATGAGGGACGTATTCAGGTCGAACTGGCGCAGTACCGTTATCTGTTGCCACGCCTCCGTCGGCAATGGACTCACCTCGAGCGACAGGCCGCTGGTGGCCGTGCTGCAGGTGGTGTGGTCGGTTTGCGTGGCCCTGGTGAAACACAGCTTGAGGTAGACCGCCGGATTATTGGCCGCCGGATTGCACTGCTTGAGAAACAGATCAGTGATGTGCATCGTCAGCGTGAGTTGTATCGCAAACGTCGTCGTGACAGTGGTGTGCCCATTGTGGCGCTGGTTGGTTATACCAACGCTGGCAAATCGACGCTCCTCAATACACTGACGCAGGCTGGTGTGCGTGTCGAGGATCAGCTCTTTGCAACGCTTGATCCGACGACGCGTCAGGTTGATATGCCCAGCGGGGTGCATGCACTGTTAACCGATACTGTCGGTTTTATTCAGAAGCTTCCTACTCAACTGGTTGCGGCATTTCGGGCGACACTTGAGGAAATTTGTGAGGCGGATTTATTACTGCACGTTCTTGATATTACCCATCCCAATGCGTCTCAGCATACTCAGACAGTACTCGATACCCTTAAAGAGCTTGGCGCAGATACACGTCCGATGCTGACAGTGCTCAACAAAGTTGATTTGATGAATGGTGTTGACGAACATGAGGTTGGTCATCTGGCTAGTGAACTTGGTCTTCCTGATGATTACATTGCTGTATCGGCCCATCGGCAATGGGGATTGGAGACGTTACTCAATCGGATCGAGGGGGTATTGGGTAATCGTATGCAACCCGCACATGCATTTATTCCCTATAAGCGCAATGATTTGCTGGCACTCTGGCATCGCCAAGGGCTGGTAGACGAGGAACGTTACGAAGCTGAGGGCACCTATGTGGCAGGGCGTATCCCAACGGCAATTGTTAGTCGATTAGAGCGCTACTTTGTGTCGTGATGAAGGCTACTAGGTCCTTCTGAGCAACACATAAACAGGCTGGTGGTGTTTGCACACGCTGCCAGCCTGTTTGCGTTGGTGGGTCAGCAGGGTTACCCACCAATGGTCGGGGAGATTTCTGTATATCACTGTTTGCATATGCCAGTCGCAAACGTGTTCTTGTTCAGCTCATAATGAGGCAGATCGGAATATTATGCTTCGAACTTATACCCCAGATTACGAATGGTAATCAGATGTTTGGGATTGTCCGAGTCTTCTTCTAATTTTGCCCGTAGACGCCAGATCGATGTTGCAACAATGCTACGTGCTTGTTGACCGGCATAGCCCCAGACGTGACGAACAATCTGATTGGTTGTGCACACGCGATCAACACGTCGCATTAGGAATGAAAGGAGGTGCACCTCACGTGGCGTGAGATCAACGACATCTCCATTCGTAATCATGCAGTTTTGCTGCACCGGATCGAGTGTCCAAGAGCCACTGCTGATAGTTGTAGTAGGGGGCTGTCGTGCCCGTTCAGCGCGGCGCAATACCGCATTGATGCGTGCCAGCAATTCGGCTGGTGCACAGGGCTTGGAAAGATAGTCATCAGCACCTAGTTTGAGACCCATCACACGATCCTCGGCACGTGCGCGGTTGCTCAAGAACATAATGGGGACATCAGAAGTGCGTCGAATGCGACGACATATCTCGAATCCCTCTTGATCGGGAAGATGCGTTTCGAGCAAGATAAGATCAGGTGTTTGATTGTTCACAGCACGAATGACGCTGCGGCCGTCCTGGGCGCGACTGACATGGTAACGTGCACATTCCAACAGTCCTGCATGGTGTTGTAAACTGGGTCCATCACTGTCGGCAACAATCACATGTGGCATGATTTCTTTACTCCCCAAGGTATGAAATGTTTCTTTACCTCTGTTAATGAATCGTTTTTGCAATGATTATTGCGTTTCTGCTGTTACATTTGTACTATGAACAGGGTGTGATTGTCTAGGCGATCTTGCTCACGTTATGCTCATATCGTTGATAAACGGTAGTGTGAAGTGGCACAACTGGTACGTTGGCACTTCACTATTTCATTATGCAGATGGTTGTGTTTCAACTTTGTGTGGTGTTTGTCTCAGGTTGTGTGGCAAAGCATGATTTAGGCAGCGATAGTACTGGTTGATCGAGCGCTTTTACATTCCCCAGAAGGCTCTGCATAAAATATCATTCCGGCTCTGATGGCTCATTGGTCAGCTGGAGTTTCGCGCGTATTTCGGCCAAGTATGCTTTGATAATTGATGGGTCCGGTGTATCAACGGGAAGGGCCATCACAAAGTGGTTGAAGAGTTCTGAATGATCTTTAAGGATATCATTCCAGGTTGCTTTCGGTTGTTTCTGTCGAAAAGCGGTGAGGTGCATGGCGATAAATTCGCATAACGGCTCATAGGTGTCGTCTGTGAGGTGTGCTGCGGCACCTGCAATATGGTGGTATGTTCCAACAGACACGAGATGGACGATTACTACTTCGCCTAATGTAATGTGTCGTGAGGCCGCGTGATCCTCAACTTCGTAGACGGTATCGTCAAGCATATCACGGGCCTGAAAGTGCTGCCCCTTTAGCACACTTTCCACAACATAAGGTCGTAGGCGGACGGCGGTCCAGGCTTTCAGAAGATCTCGCTCAACATCACTAAACTCTACCTCTCCCTCGTATTGTCCAGTTGCCAGTTGCTCAACCAGTGTTTGGCTGTCATCAAGTGGATAATCAAAGGCAAACCATGTCAAAAACCGACTCGCACCATGGTGCTCAAGCATGTCGAGGTTACTCAGCTGATCTGCGGTATATCTACTACTCCAGTACCGTTCGAGGGCTACAGGGATATGGTGTGATTGCCCTTGTGCCTGTTCGACAATCTTTGACATGAGCGATTCCTGAGTCTGTCGGAGTCTGCGTTGTTCGTTTTGGGCTGCATCTTCAATTGGCTGATGGCAACGCTTATATTTTTTGCCACTGCCACAATAACATGGATCATTCCGTCCGATCTTTGTCATAGAGACCATCCATTTAGCTGTAATAATGCCTTTTGTGTCACGACGGTGCTGTCGCATGGTGTGTTAGTTTACCACGTAATCTATCACCCAGTAGTTGTTTCGATGGTAAACTAATGCATTACAAAAAACAATCTATCAGTTTACTCGGCTCTGGCATCTGGATACAGAAGGATATAGCTGGATCATGACCCATATTGCTATTGATGTTAGTCGACTCGCAGTCACCAACCGTACAGGGACTGAGCACTATACCTATGAGTTGCTTGGTGCGCTGGCCAGGCAGGATCGACGTTCACAATACACATTGTATTGTAATCAGCGGCTAGTGCGCCTGCCGCCGCTTGGTCCCAATTTTGGGTTACGGCGCATACCCTTTCCTCGACTGTGGACCCATGCTCGTTTGTCTGCTGAGGTGCTTGCACAACCCCCTGATGTGTTGTTTATTCCAGCACATGTGCTTCCATTGGGTGCCCCATTACGTCGAAATATGCATACAGTGGTAACCGTACATGATTTGGGGTATATGCATTTTCCATCATCACACACACGAGCGCAGCGGCTCTATTTACGCCTATCGACCCTTTGGAGTGCACGTGTGGCTACACAGATTATTGCGATCTCCAACGCAACATGCCACGATCTTATCCGCTTTACTGGTATTTCATCAGATAAAGTTACTACGATACATCATGGTGTTTCAGCACAGTTTCACGCTACTGAGGATGTCGCAACAACGGCAGTGCGGCAAAAATATGGCATTGATGGTGATTATTTCCTCTATCTTGGGACGATCCAGCCACGCAAAAATATCTTACGTCTCATTGATGCATTTGCTAGTATAAAGGCTGGCATTCGTCCCCTGCGCCTTGTCATTGCAGGTAAACCTGGATGGCTAACACAATCGATTGAGCAGCGTGCCACTGAGCGCGGAGTTGCGGATCGCGTGCATTTTATTGGGTATGTTGCGGATGCCGATAGAACACCACTCCTCAGAGGTGCTATCGGTTTTGTTTTTCCTTCGCTCTATGAGGGATTTGGAATGCCGATATTGGAGGCAATGCAATGTGGAACACCTGTCATAACGTCTACCACGTCGGCACTACCAGAGGTTGCTGGCGATGCAGCTATACTAGTCAATCCTGGTTACACTAATGCGATTGCTGCTGCAATGATACAACTGGCCAGTAATACGCAACTCCGTGAGGATTTGCGCCGCCGTGGTTTTGCTCGTGTCCGTCATTTTACCTGGGACCGTTGTGCCGAACAGACATTACAGACCCTTCAGAAACCAACGCCTGATGTACGGTATGTAAAATAGTAGTATCAATACAAATGTTCGCGCTGCTTTGTGCTATAATAAACATTCATGGTGGGTAAAATGACCATTTATTGACCTCTCTATAGGGTGTTCTGCATGGGCCATCCAAAACGACACGACTTGCGCTCATTTCTTCAATCGAACATATCTGGCAGCAGAAATAGACGCATTAGTATTACGGCAAAACTCCGTTGGTCGTATGTACTCTCTTCAACGCTCCCTCTGATTCTTGTTGGCGTGTTGTTGTTGAGTAGTAGCGCTCGTTCGCAGCAAAACCGTATTTATGAGGTTCATAGTAATCTGGCTAACAGTGCAGCACGTGCTACCTCTATTTATGTCACAGAGCTTTTTCGTAGTTTGCAAAACTATACGGGTGATATCCAATCGGATGAAGTCGATCTGGTTGCCTGGGAACGGCAAGCTGTTGGGTTACAGATGCAGACGTATTCCGATATTTTTCAGGTTGCTGTCGTTGATGAGCAAGGACAGGAAATCGTTCGTGTGTTTAACCAACAAGCGGTACGCACTGATCGCTTGCAAAATCGTAATGATGATCCGGCTGTGCAAGGTGCTCTCGAGGGGCAGGTGACATTTTCGGATATTGCACCAAACAAAGATAATTTACAGACTTTCACTATTGCACAGCCAATGCTGAACGAACAGGGTATTGTCATCGGTGCGGTATGGGCCGAAGTAAGTGTTGATCGGATTATGACCGAGCTACGTCTAACCACTGAAAACGTAAACTCAGGTCGTAAAGCCTATCTCATTTCCTCTGTCGATGGGACCGTGTTGCTAGATGGTGGTTCTGCTATTCATGCCGATGGCCCACGTCTTTCTGGATTATTAGGCTCAGAGACAGGAACTGCTGAGTATGTAGGTATTAGTAATGAACATGTTATCGGCGCTATCGCCCCCGTGAGTCTTTTGCAGAATAATACGCCTGTGAACTGGTCGATTGTAGTCGAACAGCCCTCATCAGTTGCGTTTGCCAATGTTTATCGCGGAATCTTAATATTGATGGCTGTTGTGATATTGGTTGGTGCCAGCACACTTATTTGGTCGCTGCGACAGGCACGTCAGATTGTGTTGCCACTGGAACTCTTTAGCAGAGCAGCCAGAGCTTTAGGTGATGGTCAACTCAATCAACGGATTCGTCCACCTGCGAACAATGAACTGGGTGATCTGGCCCTTGCATTTAACCAGATGGCAGACCATGTGCAGCAATCGCAGACCGAAATCGCACTACAGAATGAGCGCCTACGTCGAGGATTAGCTCTGGCGCGCGATATCCAGGTTGGTTTGCTTCCTGATGATGTCCCGTGGTCACACAATATGATTGATGTGTATGCTCGATCCATTCCCGCGTATGAAGTTGGGGGAGATTTTTATACGTTTCTGGCGCTTCCAGAGGGTCGTGCTGCTATTGCCATTGGTGATATCTCCGGTAAGGGCATTGGTGCGGCTTTGCTCATGGCCCTGACCTCTAGTACGGTTGAGTCGCAGGGACGCCAGATTGAGCATCCTGCCAAGGTACTGACAACCCTCAACCAGCTACTAGCCCCACGCCTTCGGGCCAATCATATGAATGCAGCCCTTCTGTTTGCCGTGTTTGACCCGCAGCAGCGCACCGTGCGCGTCGCCAATGCAGGTATGATTGCTCCGGTAGTGATCACAAGTGAAGGTAATCACTTTATTGATGTTGGTGGGCTACCTGTAGGTGCATTTGCTGGTGCCGTGTATGAGGAACAGACGATCCAGTTACAACCGAACGATGCCTTACTCTTGGTCAGTGATGGTGTGGTGGAAGCACATAACGATCAGAAAGAATTGTTTGGGTTTGAACGATTGGAAGATGTGATTGCAACAGCCCCTCATGGCGATGTACAAATTCTGGTTGAGGCTGTCTTGGAAGATTTGCGCGGTTTTATGGGCCGTGCGGAACAACACGATGATATTACGCTTGTTGCGATTCGTCCGACAATGCAAAATGAAAGAGCTATTCCATCAGATAATGAGGAGCAAACAGTAACCTATGCGGCTCTATGATACGCTTAGTAATGATACCGTTGAGTTAGAAATAGTCACTGATCGTCCGTTAACCATGTATGTTTGTGGTGTGACTCCCTACGATACGACCCATATTGGCCACGCACGCACCTTTTTGATTTTTGATGCGTTGTTGCGCTATCTGCGTTATCGTGGTGCAGTGGTGCAATACTGCCAGAACGTGACGGATGTCGATGATCCGCTATTTGAGCGGGCAGTACGCGACAATATTGCCTGGGATGTGTTGGCACAACGTGAGTTGGAGCAATTTGTGGCCGATTGTCGTGCACTGAATATGATTCCTCCAACATACTTTCCCAAGGTTTCCGAAACGATGGTCTCCAT